>NZ_JAGPYQ010000001.1:3313942-3615209 GCF_018070025.1 Streptomyces liliiviolaceus | reverse complement strand
GGCCTTGAGGGGGTTGGTGCGCGAGGAGCCGAGGATGGTGCCGCCGCGGGGCAGGATGCCCCGCACGGCGGGAATGTCGAGCCGGACGAAGTCGCCTTCCAGCGGACCCCTCCAGCCGTCCCGGAAGCCGGTGAAGTCATAGCCGTACTCCTGCACGCCCTTGCGGACGATGCCCCGGATGACGGCGTTGAGCCCGGGGCAGTCGCCGCCTCCGGTCAGTACTCCGACCCGCATGGAAAGTCCCTTCGCCATGGTTGGCTGATGGAACTCACGCTAATAGTGATCCAGGTCACTCCAGGAGAGGGCGGAAGGTCAATTCCGATGCAATGTGCGGGAGTTGATCACCCGTCATCACTCGTTGGTGTGTATCGGTGGGTTTACGCGTCGTCGAGGCCCCGCTCTATGGCATAGCGCACCAACTCCACGCGGTTGTGCAACTGGAGCTTGCCCAGGGTGTTCTGGACGTGGTTCTGCACGGTGCGGTGGGAGATCACGAGACGCTCGGCGATCTGCTTGTAGCTCAGGCCCTTGGCCACCAGCCGGAGCACCTCGGTCTCCCGGTCGGTGAGCTGCGGGGCCCTCGGCTCGTCGCCGCCGGTGGCGGGACCGGGGTCGGAGGCGAGTCTGCGGTACTCGCCCAGGACCAGGCCCGCGAGGCCCGGGGTGAAGACGGGGTCGCCGACGGCCGTGCGACGCACCGCGTCGATCAGCTCCTCCGTGGAGGCCGACTTGAGCAGATAGCCGGTGGCGCCGGACTTGACCGCCTCCAGGACGTCGGCGTGCTCGCCGCTCGCGGAGAGGACCAGCACGCGCAGCGCGGGGTTGAGGCCGACGAGTTCCTTGCAGACCTGCACACCGGGTTTGGCGGGCAGGTTCAGGTCCAGCACGAGGACGTCGGGTCCGGCGGCCTGGGCCCGGCGCACCGCCTGCTCGCCGTCGCCCGCGGTCGCGACCACGTCGAACCCGGACTCGGCGAGGTCCCGGGCGACGGCGTCGCGCCACATGGGATGGTCGTCGACCACCATGACCCTGATCGGGCCCTGTCCCTGCCCCTGCTCCGTTGCCTCTCCCCGTCCCGGTCCCTGTCCCTCGGTCATGCCTTTTCCGCCTTCCCCCGTGTGCCCTTGGGCCCCTTCGGGGCCTTCGGTGCCTGCTTCGGTACCTTCAGTTCCACTTCCGTGCCCTGGCCCGGCACCGAGATCAGTTCGGCGGTGCCACCGATCTCGCGCAGCCGTCCCCGGATCGACAGGGCCACCCCGAGGCGCCCCTCCCCCTCGGCCTGGGCGAGCCGGCCCTCGGGGATGCCGGGGCCGTCGTCCCGTACGGTCACGATCACCTCGTCCGGCTCGTCCTCGACCAGGATCCAGGCCCGGGCGTCCTCGCCCGCGTGGCGGTGGACGTTGTCGAGGGCCGCGCCGACCGCCGCGGCCAGTTCCCTCGCGGCCCCGGCCGGGAGCGCCACCGGTGTGCCCGGTTCGGAGAACGTCACCTTCGCGGTGGCGTACGGGGCGAGCAGCGGGCGCAGATCACAGGGGGCCAGGTCGTCCTGCGGGTCCGGCTCGTCCACCGTGCGTACGACGGCGCCTTCGGCCTCGTCCTCGGAGAGCCGCGAGACGGGTACGAGTCCGCCGGAGACCAGGGTGCGCAGCGCGACCTCCTGCTCGCCGGCAAGACGGCCCAGGTCGGCGGCCTCCCCGCCGATCGCGGAGCCGCGCCGCTGCACCATGGCCAGCACCTGTAGGACACCGTCGTGGATGTCACGGGCGAGCCGCTCGCGTTCGCGGGTCGCCGCCTCGATCTCCAGGGCGCGGGCCAGGGTGCGCTCGGAGGCGCGGGCGACCTCGACGACGTATCCGATGGCGATGGAGGCGACCCAGACCAGCAGCACGTTGTGGAGGGTGTCCTCGCTGAGCGCGCCGCGCTGCAGGACGTTGGCGACGCCGACGAGCGCCGAGGCGAAGGCCGCCCAGCGCCAGCCGCCCTTGATGGCGAACGCCAGCACCGCGCCCGCGGTCCATATCGAGGGGAGGGTCGGGCCGCCCGCCACGATCCGCTCGTGGGCGTCCGCGACCGGGGTGAGCAGGATGCCGGTGAGGGCGACGGTCAGATCGGCGGCGAGGAAGGGCTTGGTGCAGCTCTGCGCGTTGGCCACCTTGGGCAGGGTGGCGAAGGTCCAGGCGGCGAGCAGCACGTAGTAGCCGATGGCCACTTCGGGGCGGACGAACTCGTCGTTCTTCGCCACGAAGAGACCGATCGCGTAGAACAGCGTCAGGACGCGGTACCCCGTGAGCGCGCGCCACAGCGGCTGCTCGACCGACATCCTCATGACTCTCTCGCGCTTGGCCATGTCCCCAGTACCCCATCCCCCGCGGCCGCGTCCAGGTCTACGAGCCGGTCTGCTCCTTGTCGGCCCGCTCCTGGTCCCCTGCCTCGCGCGCCCGGTCGGCTTCCTTCTGGACGTCCTTCTGAACGTCCTTCTGTGCTTCCTTCTGTGCTTCCTTCTGGGCCTGCTTCTGTGCCTTCGCCGCCTCCGCGATCTGCCGCTTGGCGGCCGTCGCGTAGATGTCGACGTACTCCTGTCCGGAGAGCTTCATGATTTCGTACATGACCTCGTCGGTCACCGCGCGCAGCACGAAACGGTCGTGCTCCATGCCGCTGTAGCGGCTGAAGTCCAGCGGTTCCCCGATGCGGATGCCCGGGCGCATCAGCTTGGGCATCACCTTGCCGGGCGGCTGGATCTTCTCGGTGTCGATCATGGCGACCGGGATGACGGGCGCCCCGGTGGCCAGCGCCACGCGCGCGAGTCCGCCGGGCTTGCCCCGGTAGAGGCGGCCGTCGGGCGAGCGGGTGCCCTCCGGGTAGATACCGAAGAGCTCGCCGCGCTCGACGACGTCGATCCCGCTCCTGACCGCCGCCTCGCCCGCGCCCCGGCCGCCGGAACGGTCCACCGGCAGCTGGCCGACGCCCTTGAAGAAGGCGGCGGTCATCCGGCCCTTGACGCCGGGCGTGGTGAAGTACTCCGCCTTCGCGATGAAGGTGACCTTGCGGTCGAGGACCGCGGGGAGGAAGAACGAGTCCGAGAACGACAAGTGGTTGCTCGCCAGGATGGCCGGGCCCTCGGCGGGAATGTTCCTGAGGCCTTCCACCCAGGGCCTGAAGGCGAGCTTCAGGGGCCCTCCGATGGAAAACTTCATTGCGCCGTAGATCACCCGTGTGCCTCCTGTGTCTGTCGATCAGACCTTAACCCGGAGCACCGTCAATGGGCCCGACGGCCCTGGTCGGTGTCAGTGCCGTCGCGTACGGTGAAGTACGCCTCGAAGCTTCGGGGTGATCGTCGCGTCGCCCTTGAACGAACAGGAGACCGAAGGTGCCGGTCCTTCCCGGAGCTGAGCCGTTCCACCATGAGGGGGGAGAGGTCGGGGTCCTCCTCTGCCACGGCTTCACCGGTTCCCCGCAGTCGCTGCGCCCCTGGGCGGAGTATCTCGCCGAGCGCGGTCTCACCGTCTCGCTGCCGCTGCTGCCCGGGCACGGCACCCGCTGGGAGGACATGCAGCTCACGGGCTGGCAGGACTGGTACGCGGAAGTGGACCGCGAGCTGCGCGCCCTGCGCGAGCGCTGCTCACAGGTCTTCGTCTTCGGCCTCTCCATGGGCGGTGCGCTCACCCTGCGGCTCGCCGCCAAGCACGGCGACGAGATCAGCGGCACAGTGGTCGTCAACCCGGCGAACAAGGTGCACGGCCTCGCGGCGTACGCACTGCCATTGATCCGTCACTTCGTCAGGACGGTGGACGGCATCACCAGCGACATCGCCAAGGACGGCGGTATCGAGATCGGCTACGACAAGGTGCCCCTGCACGCGGCCCACTCGATGCGTAACTTCTACCGGCTGGTCGACGGTGAACTGCCGCAGGTGACCCAGCCGATGCTGCTCCTGCACAGCCCGCAGGACCATGTCGTGCCGCCCGCCGACTCGGCCCGCATCCTCAGTCGGGTGTCGTCCGTGGATGTCACGGAGATACTTCTGGAACAGAGCTACCACGTCGCGACGTTGGACCACGACGCGGACCGGATCTTCGAGGAGAGCTTCGCCTTCGTCTCCCGGCTCGCACCCGGTGCCGGCAAGGAGGCCGGCGCGGGTCAGGCGAGTCAGCAGGAAGGGACGGCCACTGGTGGCTGAGCACGACGCGGACCGCGAGCCCGACGAGAAGGACGCGGCGCCCGGCGGGGAGCAGGGCCCGTCGTTCGACGAGACCGCGGCCTGGGAGGCCATCGTGGCCGGATACGGCGACGAACCGCCGGACCCGCCCGGCGCGAAGCCCTTCAAGTCCGTGGAGGACCTGGCGCTCCTGGAGCCCGAGACGAACGACGCCGGCGGCGCGGGCGACTCCGGCGGCAAGAGCTCCGCGACGCCCAAGGGCGCCAAGGGCAAGCAGGGCGGTACGGACACCACGGGCCCCGAGGCCGACCCGGAGACCGATGCGAAGACCGGCCCGAAGGACGAGCCCGGCGCGGGGAAGCCGCTCGGCAGTTCCGTGGCGTTCGCGCCCGGTGTCGCCGGTCCCCGTGACTTCTCGGTGTCCGAACCGGCCGAGGAGGACTTCGACGAGGACGACGAGGGCCACTTCGTGCCGCCCGAGCCGCCCCCGCTGCCCGCCGCCGACGCCACGGCCAAGTTCGCCTGGCTGGGCGTGATCGGCGGGCCGGTGCTGCTGCTGCTCGCGGTGCTGCTCGGGTGGGAGATGACGTGGTACCTCGCCACGCTGGGCATCGGCGGCTTCCTCGGCGGGTTCGCCACGCTGGTGGGGCGGATGCGGGGCGACGAGGAGGACGAGGACGATCCGGGGCGCGGCGCGGTCGTCTGACGCCCGGCGTTTCCGACGTCCGGCGTTTCTGACGTCCGGCCTTATCGAGCGCTGGGGATTCTGAGGGCCGCCAGGACCGGGAGATGGTCCGTGGCGGCCCTCAGGTCCGTCTCGCTCACTCCGGGCTGGTCCAGGGGTACGCCGCAGCCCAGGATCTCCACGCCCGCGGTGGCGAAGAGCGCGTCGATGCGCTGGTGCGGGTCGCTCGGCGTGGAGGTGTGCTCCCCGCCCCAGGGGGCCACCGCCCAGCCGTCCTGCAGCGCTGCCGCGAGGCGCTTGAACGTCCGGCCGCTCGGGCGCTCGTTGAGGTCGCCGCCCGCGATGGCGTGCGGGGTGTCCAGGGCGGCGAGGCTGTCCAGGAGCAGGGCACCCTGCTCCTGGCGCTCGTCCTTCTGGAGCGAGAGATGGCAGCTCAGTACGCCGACGCGGGGGCCGTCCGCCCCGCCGAACCGTACGACGGCGGTCGCGAAGCCGCGCCGGTGCAGGCCGGGGGTGAGGGGCAGGAGCACGTCCTCGGTGCGTTCGACCGTGGCGCGCAGGGAGCACAGGAGGGCGGGGCCGGAGGCGGTGGCTCCGCCGGAGAGGACGACCTGGCCGGAGGCGGCCGCCAGGCGGGCCAGCTTCTTGCGCCAGCGGAAGAAGCGGGGGGCTTCCTGGAGGAGGACCAGGTCCGGTTCGCAGGCGGCGATCACCCGGGCGAGGGCGGTGGTGTCGTCCCGCAGGGACCGGATGTTGTAACTGAGGACCCGGACGACGACCGAACCGTCGGGCTCCGTGCGGGAACTGGGCAGCGGGTTTCCTGCCGGAATGGTCGACATAGGGATCAAGGTATCGGCTGGAGCGTGCCGGTTTGTCGTTCACCCGCGGGCCGGTGGGAGCTAGCCGCGCAGTTCCCCGCGCCCCTAAAAGATGAAAGGCAGGGGCGCAGCCCCGCTTTTCAGGGGCGCGGGGAACTGCGCGGGCGACCCCCACTCGGCCGCAGACGACGCACGTCCCCGCACCCCACGGAGCGATCCGCTACATGATCGGGTCGGGCTCGCGAGCCAGGTCCGCCGCGCCCACCAGCCCCGCCTCGTTCCCCAGCTGCGCGGCGATCACATCGGCGACGGGACGCCAGTTCCCGCCCACCAGCCACCGCTTGTACGACTTGCGGATCGGGTCGAGGACCAGTTCGCCCTCGTCGGAGAGACCTCCGCCGACGATGAACGCGGAGGGGTCGAAGAGCGAGGCCAGGTCGGCGAGACCGGCCCCCGCCCAGCGAGCCAGCTCGCGGTACGAGTCCACCGCCACCGGGTCGCCCTGCCGCGCCGCCATCGAGATGTGCTTGCCCTCGATGCCGTCGGGCGAGCCGTCGCCCAGCGACAGCAGGATGTCCGCGTTCTCCGGCGTCGCGTTGGCCCGCTGCTTCGCGTACCGGACGAGCGCACGGCCGGACGCGTACTGCTCCCAGCAGCCCTGCGAGCCGCAGCCGCACAGCAGGCCGTCCGGGACCATCCGGATGTGCCCGAACTCCGCGGCCACCCCGAAGTGCCCGCGGCGCAGCTTGTTGCCGATGATGATGCCGCCGCCCAGGCCGGTGCCGAGCGTGATGCAGATGACGTTGCGGTGCCCCTTGCCCGCGCCGAACTTGTACTCGCCCCAGGCCGCCGCGTTCGCGTCGTTCTCGACCACGACCGGCAGGCCCACCCGGGCCTCCACCGCTTCCTTCAGGGGCTCCTGCCGCCAGTCGATGTTCGGCGCGAAATAGACCGTCGAGCGCTGCCGGTTGACGTATCCGGCGGCACCGATGCCCACGCCGACGATCTCGTGCCCGGCCCTGGCGCCTTCGACGGCCGCGGCGATCGCGTCCACGATCGCCTGCGGCGTCGTGGGGGTCGGCACCTTGAAGGTCGAGAGGATGTTGCCTTCCTCGTCGACCACCCCGGCCGCGATCTTCGTGCCGCCGATGTCGACGCCGATGGTGAGTCCCATGAATCCCTCAGTTTCGGTCGAGCCCCGCTATGGCCAACCGTACCCGAGCGACTTCAGTCGAGGTCGATGTGTTCACCGCTACCGGTGCCCTTGCCGGTGCCCTCGTCCCGCGGGCGCGCGGCGGTGTCACGGGCGGTCCAGCGCCGCTCCTGCGCCTCGACGGCGGAGCGGTACGCGGCGAGCAGCTCGGAGCCGGCGCTCGCGAGGTGGTCGAACACATCGGGGTTGCGCTCGATGACGGGCTCGACGGCGGCCTTGGCCTGCTGCACGACCTGGTTCACCATCTGCTGGGCGGCGCCGCCCGCGACCGCGCCGAGCAGGGGCGACTGCAGTCCGGACAGCTTGTCGGCGACGGCGTCGACGAGTTTGCGCAGTTCCTCGGCGGCCGAGCCGGGCGGCTGGCCGTACTGGGTGCGGCGGCGGGCCTTCTCGGCGGCGAGGTCCTCGGCGCACGCCTTCGCCCAGGCGTCGTCGTCGGTCGCCCGGACCTCGTCGCGCTGGTCGTCGCGCTCCTCGCCGCGCACCGTGCCGTCCTGCACCGGGTCGAGCGCGTCCTCCCCCGCGTCGGACGTGGGGCGCTCATCGCTCATGGCGGACTCCAAGCATCGGCTCTGTGTCTCTCGACGTTACCCGAACGGGGTAGGCCGTTCACCGTGTCCGTGGCCACAGATCCGGGTCGGGCGTGAACCGGACACGCAGTTCGCCCTCGCGCAGGGAGGCACCGTCGACCGCGCAGCGGCGCAGGGCGGACGGGAGCGCGACGATCCGGCGGAACTGCCCGACGGTGACGACGAGTTCGTCCCCGCGGCGTACGAGGTCCAGCTCCTCGCGTATCGCGCCGGGCAGCGGGATGTGCCAGACGAGCACGCCGTCGTCGGCGAGCCGGTCGACGACGGGCCACACGAGGGGTCGGCAAGCGGCGGTGCCCGGACCGGTTTCGGGGACGGGCACGGGAAGCAGGGCCAGGTCCTCGGCACCGCGCGGGTCGCGGCCGAGGTGGGGCACCTCGTGCACCGCGCACGTCCCGGCGGAGCCCCACTCGTCACGCCATCCGTCGAGGGACTTGCGCTGCTGGACGGCGAGGGCGGCCAGCCAGGTGTCGGGGGACGTCTCGGGCAGGACGCGGTTGCCGATCAGGGCGTCGGTGCGCAGACCGCGCAGGGCGAGCCCGGTGACGGCCGACCGTACGGCGTCGGCGCCCGCGGGTCCCGGCTCGGCGACCAGCCGTACCGTCGTGGCCGGGTCCTCGACGGCCAGTTGGACCGCGGCCAGTTCGACGTCCCAGCGGGCCGCCGTCTCGTACAGCCGGTCCGTCGGCATGGGGACGCCGGCCAGGCGGCCGAGGACGGGGCGCAGAGCGCGGGCGGCCTGGCGTTCCGCGGGCAGCAGACGGCGCAGGTAGCGGCGCAGCTGCTCCGGGAGGGCCAGCAGGGCGAGTGCCTGGGCGACCGGCGGCAGGTCGACGACCAGCAGGTCGAAGGTGTCCGCGGCGGCCGCGTCGCGCAGGGCGCGGAGCAGGGTGAGCTCCTCGGCGCCGGGCAGAGGGGTGAGCTCCTCGGCGTCCAGCCGGGCCGAGCCCAGCAGGTCGAGGGCGGTGGAGGCCTGTTCCTGGAGGGCCAGGAGGTCGGCCCGGAAGCTCTCGCCCGCGTCCGGCCGCCAGGCGGTGAGCCCGGGAGCGGCCTCGACGGGCGCGGAGCCGGTGGGAGCGCCCAGGGCGGCACCGAGGGTGTCGGTGCGGTCCGCGGAGAGCACCAGGGTGCGGGTGCCCCGGCGGGCGGCCTCCCGAGCGGTGGCCGCGGCGACGGTGGTGCGGCCGGAACCGCCGGGGCCGGTGATCAGGATGGTGCGCATGGAGGTGAACGGTACGTGGTGCGGCGGCGCCCGCGACGGGCCGCTACTTCTCGCCCGGCCCCGCCTTCTTGCCGGCGTCCCCCGACTCCGCTTCCTCACCGGCCGCCTTGTCGGCCTCCTCGGCGGCGTCGCCCGACTCCACGCGCTTCTTCAGGCCCGCCAGCGCGCGGTCGATGATGACCTTCTCCGCCTTGCGCTTGATCATGCCGAGCATCGGGATCTTGACGTCGACGGTCAGCCGGTAGGTGACCTCGGTGGCGCTCAGACCGGCCGGCTTGAGGATGTACGAGCCGTCGAGCGAGCGGAGCATCTGGGACTTGACCAGGGTCCAGGAGACCTCGTGGTCGCCGGTCCAGGTGTAGCCCAGGGTCTGGTCGTCCTTGATGGCGCCCGCGTCCATGACGAGACGCACCTGCTCGGCGCGGCCCTTCTCGTCCGTCGCGAGCACCTGCGCCTCCTTCACCTCGCCCGTCCAGTCGGGGTAGCGGGCGAAGTCGGCGATGACCGCCATGACGTCGGCCGGTGCCGCCTCGATCGTGATACTCGAACTGGTGTTTTCCGCCATCGCTGTGGCTCCTCCAGATGCGGTCCGGACAGGGGGTTCTGCGGGCACGAGGCTTCTGCGGGGTACGAACGCTTTCTACCTGTGTGCGCAGCGTGAACGCTACCGCGCTGGGAAGGCCCCGCCGCCCCCGGCCCCGCGACCGCCGGTGGCCCCGGCGCCCCTCACCACTCCAGCGCCCACGGCTTGCCCGTCCCGGCGAAGTGGCCCACGTTCACGCACTCCGTGGCGCCGATCCGCATCCGCCGGGCGAGCGGCTGGTGGACGTGCCCGAAGAGCGAGTAACGCGGCCTGGTGCGCCGGATCGCGGCCAGCAGCGCCCGGCTGCCCCGCTCGAAGCGCCGCGCCACCGTGTCGTAGACCAGCTCGGGCACCTCGGGCGGGATGTGGGTGCAGAGCACGTCGACCTCCCCGACGGCCTCGATCTTCGCCGCGTACTCCTCGTCGCTGATCTCGTACGGCGTGCGCATGGGGGTACGCAGTCCGCCGCCGACGAAGCCGAAGACGCGGCCGGCGATCTCGACGCGCTGCCCGTCGAGCACGGTGGTGCCGGGTCCGGCGTACTCCGACCAGAGGGACGGGATGTCGACGTTGCCGTAGGTGGCGTACGTCGGAGTGGGGAACGCGGCGAAGAGTTCGGCGTACTGCTTGCGTACGGCCTTCTCGATGGCGGGGCCGCGGTCGACGCCCGCCCACAGCCGGGCACCCAGGGCCCGGGCCTCGTCGTAGCGGCGGGCGGTGCGCAGCTCGACGATCCGGTCCGTGTTCTCGGTGCCGAAGAGGTCCGGGAAGATGCCGCGGGAGTGGTCGGCGTAGTCGATGAAGAGGACTAGGTCGCCCAGACAGATCAGGGCGTCCGCGCCCTCACCCGCCTTGACCAGGTCACGGGCGTTGCCGTGCACGTCGCTCACGACGTGGATCCGGGTTCTCGGGGACGCCCCCGCGGTCTCTCGCTCGCCGCCGCTGTCGCCGCCGCCTTGTGTACCTGCCATGGCGATCAAGGGTAGGCCTGTGGAGCAAAGGTGTGTAGACGCGGGCGGACCTGCGGTTACTACCCAGTCAGTAACGGGTTGGACTACTCTGCGCCAAGGAACGCCAACACGTGTGACGCGGGGAACATCTCGCCGGACCCCCCTGTCGTAGAGGCACTACCGGCGGGTAACGTCCGGGCAGTCCAGTCGTGCTCAGGGTTTCAACAACCGACTCCCGGAGCACCTGCCCGAGCCTTGGACCGCTCCGTCGCATCACACGAAGTCGTGGCGTCGGCGCCCTATGAGGAGCAGCAGTCTTGCGCGAGTTCAGCCTTCCGGCTTTGTACGAGGTCCCTGCGGACGGCAATCTGACCGACATCGTCCGCAGAAACGCCGCGCAGCATCCCGATGTCGCGGTCATCGCCCGCAAGGTCGGCGGTACCTGGACGGATGTCACGGCCACCGCCTTCCTCGCCGAGGTGCAGGCCGCCGCGAAGGGCCTGATCGCCTCGGGCGTCCAGCCCGGCGACCGCGTCGCCCTGATGTCCCGCACGCGGTACGAGTGGACGCTGCTCGACTTCGCCATCTGGAGCGCGGGCGCCGTCACCGTACCGGTGTACGAGACCAGCTCCCCGGAGCAGGTGCAGTGGATCCTCGGCGACTCCGGAGCGATCGCGATCGTCGTGGAGCTGGACGCGCACACCGCCGCCGTCGAGTCCGTGCGCGACCGGCTGCCGCACCTCAAGCACGTCTGGCAGATCGAGGGCGGCGGGATCGACGAGCTCGACCGCGCCGGCAAGGACGTCTCGGACGCCGCGGTCGAGGAGCGCAGCTCGCTCGCCAAGGCCGACGACCCGGCGACGATCGTCTACACCAGCGGCACCACCGGGCGCCCCAAGGGCTGTGTGCTGACCCACCGCAGCTTCTTCGCCGAGTGCGGCAACATCGTGGAGCGGCTGCGGCCGCTGTTCCGTACCGGCGAGTGCTCGGTGCTCCTCTTCCTGCCGCTCGCGCACGTCTTCGGACGGCTCGTGCAGGTCGCGCCGATGATGGCGCCGATCAAGCTGGGCATGGTCCCGGACATCAAGAACCTCACCGACGAACTGGCCTCGTTCCGGCCGACGCTGATCCTCGGTGTGCCGCGCGTCTTCGAGAAGGTCTACAACTCGGCGCGGGCCAAGGCGCAGGCCGACGGCAAGGGCAAGATCTTCGACAAGGCGGCGGACACGGCGATCGCGTACAGCCGCGCGCTGGACACCCCGGCGGGGCCGTCGATCGGCCTGCGGATCAAACACAAGACGTTCGACAAACTCGTCTACAGCAAGCTGCGCGCGGTGCTCGGCGGCAAGGGCGAGTACGCGATCTCGGGCGGCGCGCCGCTGGGCGAGCGCCTCGGCCACTTCTTCCGCGGCATCGGCTTCACGGTCCTTGAGGGGTACGGGCTGACCGAGTCCTGCGCGGCCACCGCGTTCAACCCGTGGGACCGGCAGAAGATCGGCACGGTCGGGCAGCCGCTGCCGGGCTCGGTGATCCGCATCGCCGACGACGGCGAGGTGCTGCTGCACGGCGAGCACCTGTTCAAGGGGTACTGGAACAACGAGGGCGCGACCGAGGAGGCGCTGGCCGACGGCTGGTTCCACACCGGTGACATCGGCACGCTCGACGAGGACGGGTACCTCCGGATCACCGGCCGCAAGAAGGAGATCATCGTCACGGCGGGCGGCAAGAACGTCGCCCCTGCCGTCATCGAGGACCGCATCCGGGCGCACGCGCTGGTCGCGGAGTGCATGGTCGTCGGCGACGGGCGGCCGTTCGTGGGCGCGCTCGTCACCATCGACGAGGAGTTCCTGGGGCGCTGGGCCGAGGACCACGGGAAGCCTGCCGGGTCGACCGCGGCGTCCCTGGCACTCGACCCGGATCTGCTCGCGGCGCTCCAGAGCGCGGTGGACGACGGGAACGCGGCGGTGTCGAAGGCGGAGTCCGTGCGGAAGTTCCGTGTGCTGTCGCACCAGTTCACGGAGGATTCGGGGCACTTGACCCCGTCGCTGAAGCTGAAGCGGAATGTTGTGGCGAAGGATTACGCGACGGAGATCGAAGCGATCTATCAGGCCTGAGGCCCGCGTGCTCCTTGCACCTGCGCCCCGGCGATGGGCGCGCCTGAACGATTGCGCAGTTCCCCGCGCCCCTGAGAAGCGGGGCTCCGCCCCTGCTGAAACGCCCGCAGGGCACGTTTCAGGGGCGCGGGGAACTGCGCGGCCAGCCCCCACCGGCCCGCACACGTCGCGGCGCGTGCTTTTCAGGGGCGCGGGGAACGGCGCAATCCTTTAGGTCGGCCCCCACCGGCCCGCGCTTTCAGGGGCGCGGGGAACTGCGCAGTCCTTTACGCGCGCCCCCGCCGGCCCCCAGCCCCCAGCCCCCGCTACAGCAACCCCCGCAACCCCTCCGCCAGGAGGTCCCAGCGCCAGTGGGACTCGACCCACTCCCGCCCCCGCTCCCCCATCCGCCGCCGCAACTCCGCATCGCCGAGGAGCGTGACGATCCGGTCCGCGGCGTCCTCCGCGGAGCCACCCCGCACCACCCACCCCGTCTCCCCGTCGAGCACCGCGTCCGGCGCACCCCCGGAGTCACCCGCGACCACGGGAAGGCCCGTCGCGGAAGCCTCCAGGTAGACGATGCCGAGCCCCTCCACGTCCAGCCCCCCGCGCCGCGTCCGGCACGGCATGGCGAAGACGTCACCCGCCCCGTAGTGGGCCGGGAGTTCGGACCAGGGCACCGCCCCGGTGAAGCGGACGGAATCGGCGACACCGGTCTCGTACGCGAGCCGGCGCAGTTCCTTCTCGTACGGCCCGCCCCCCACGATCAGCAGCACGGCCTCAGGCTCGCTCGCCAGGATGCGCGGCATCGCGAGAATCAGCGTGTCCTGCCCCTTGCGCGGGACCAGCCGCGAGACGCACACCACCACCGGCCGGTCGGTGAGACCGAGCCGCGCCCGGACGGCGTCCCCGCCCGACCCGGGGTGGAACGTCTTCTCGTCGACCCCGGGCGGAAGTTGCACCATCCGACCCGCCGCCTCGGGCGTCAGCGCGGTGGCGATCCGCGACCGGGTGTACTCCCCGAGATACGTGATCGTGTCCGTCGACTCCCCGATCCTGCCCAGGAGTTGACGCGCGGCAGGCAGCTGCGCCCACCCCGCCTCATGCCCGTGCGTGGTGGCCACGAGCCGCTCCGCGCCCGCCTTGCGCAGCGCGGGCGCGAGCAGCCCGAGCGGCGCCGCCGCACCGAACCACACCGAGGTGCAGCCGTGCTCCCGCAGCAGCCCGACGGCCCGCCGGGACACCCTCGGAGTGGGCAGCAGCATGGTTGTTCGGTCGCGTACGATGACGAAGGGCTGTTCGGCGTCGAAGGCCGCTGTGGCCTCGGCACCTTCCCGGCCGCGCTTCCACGTGGAGGCGTAGACGACGAGCCGTTCGGGGTCCAGGCGCAACGCCATGTTGTGCAGGAAGGCCTGGATACCGCCCGGTCTCGGCGGGAAGTCGTTGGTCACGATCAGGGTCTTGTGCATGGTCTCGCGCATCGCCGTCGACAGTACCGAACCCGTACCCCACAGCTCGGCCCGGCCGCGCTTCACGGCTCTCGCACAGCCGCACGGGGGATCATGACCGCACAGGTGAGGCGGCGGCGGAGCGGCACGGCGGATCCGTACGGAACAAAGGGCAGGTGGGCATGGCGGCAGCCAGGGGGCCGAGGTTCCCGTACGCACTGCTGGCGACCTGGGGCCTGACCAGACTGCTGCTCCTGCTCTTCGTCTTCAAGGTGTTCGTCTTCCCCGGCCCGGACGTCACGAGCGACGTCTCGGTGACCTACCAGAACTGGTACGAGGTCCTGCGCACCGGCACGTTCCCACTGAACGACGTCACCTGGCAGTACCCGCCGGCCGCCGCGCTCGCGATCCTCTCCCCCGCGCTCCTGCCCTTCCTCGCCTACACGCAGGCGTTCTTCGTCCTCGCCTGCGCCGCGGACCTGATCGCCTTCGGCCTGCTCCTGTACGCGGCCCTGCGCACCGACGGACCGGCGCCGGTGTCGGTGCGCGGCGTCTGGGTGTGGGTGATCGGCGTCCCCCTGCTCGGGCCGACCGTGTACGCGCGCTACGACGTGATAGTGACCGCCGTCGCCGTGGCCGCGCTGCTCGCGGGCGTGCGGCACCCGAAGGTGATGGGCGTCCTCGCGGCGATCGGCGCGATGCTGAAGGTGTGGCCGGTGCTGCTGCTCGTGGGCACGACCGGACGCAAGGCCTGGGGCGCGGCCGCGGCCGCCGCGGCGGCCATCGCGCTGGTGTTCGTCGTGTCGATGCCGGGCGCGTTCGCGTTCCTGACCTTCCAGCGCGACCGCGGGACCGAGGTCGAGTCGCTGGGCTCGCTGGTCTTCCACATCGCCCGGCACCACGGCTGGGAGGGCCAGGTCCTGCTCAACTACGGCTCGGTGGAATTCCTCGGCCCGTACGTCGACGTGGTGAGCACGGTGGCGCTGATGCTGACCGGGCTCGCCTTCGGCTGGCTGCTCCTGTGGCGGCTGTGCGCGACCCGCTTCCTGGTGCACACGGCCGCCGACGCCGCGTTCATGGCGGTCCTGCTGTTCACCACGACGAGCCGGGTCATCAGCCCGCAGTACCTGGTGTGGCTGGTCGGGCTGGCCGCCGTGTGCCTGCTCTTCCGCGGCAGCCGGATGGGGTGGCCGGCGGTGATGGTGCTGGCGGCGTGCCTCTTCACCGTCCTGGAGTTCCCGATCTTCTTCGCGGACGTCGTCGCCAGCACCGACCTTGGCATCGAACTGCTCGTGATCCGCAACGGCCTGCTGGTCGCGGCGACCGTCACCGCGGGGGTGCTCCTGTGGCGCGACACCGTGTCGTACGCGGATCCGGCCCCGGCGCCCGGCCGGGCGGAGCCCGCCGACGAGGAATCCCTGACCTCCTGATGCCACGGGGCCCACCGGCACCCCGTGCATCACGTGCATCACGTGCATCACGGGGATTTGCTTCACACGCAATTTCACGGCCACTAGATTCACCCGCATGCAACTGGACCTGAATCTGCTCACCGCGCTCGACGCCCTGCTCGAAGAGGGCAGCGTGACGGACGCCGCCGCCCGCCTGCATGTGTCCACTCCCGCGATGAGCCGCACCCTGGGCCGGATCCGCCGGGCCACGGGCGACGAGATCCTGGTGCGCACCGGCCGCACCATGACACCCACACCCCGCGCCCTCGCCCTGCGTGCGACCGTGCACGAGCTGGTCCAGCAGGCCCGGACGGTCCTGTCCCCCGACACGGAGGTCGATCTGGCGGCCCTGGAGCGGACCTTCATCCTCAAATGGCACGACGCGCTCGCCGCGGCGGCCGGCCCGCACCTGATCCGCTCCCTGCACGCCGAGGCACCCGGGGTCCGGCTGCGTTTCCTGGCGGAGGCCAGTACCGACACCCATGACCCTCGCCGGGGGGACATCGACCTCGAAGCCGGCGCGAGCGAGCCCTCCTCGCCCGAGATCCGTCACGAGGTCGTGGGCCACGACCGGCTGGTCCTGGCCCTGCGCCCCACCCACCCGCTGTGCGACGGGAGAGAGGGCGGCGACGGCACGCTCGGCCTGGAGGACTACGTGAGTGCCGAGCACATCACCGTCTCCCGCCGGGGACGGCTGCGCGACCCCATCGACGACGTACTGGAGGCCCGGGGACTGAGCCGTCGGGTCGTGGCCGCCGCCCCCACCGCCGCCACGGCCCTGCAGTTCGTCCGCCACCACGACCTGGTCGCCGCGGTGCCCCGGCTGATCAGCCGCCCGCTGCTGGACGGCCTGGGCCTGTGCGTCCGGCCACTGCCGCTGCCCATGCCCGAGGTCCCCGTCCAGCTGGCCTGGCACCAGCGCTACGACAACGACCCCGCCCACACCTGGCTGCGCCGGCACGCCCGTACCGCCCTGCACGAGGCGTGCGCCGCCACCGACGGCGTGACACCGGGCCCGTGACGGCCGCCGTCACCCTGAACGTCTCAGCGCACGCGGCGGATCCGGATCGGGCCGCGGGCCTTCGCCGGCTCGACGACCCGGCCGCCCTGGGTGATCTCCACCTCGCCGGCCTCGACGAGCCGTCCGGCAGCGCGGCGGGCGGGTTCCATGAGGGCGCGCCAGCCGTCGCCGTCGCCCGTGTACACCGCCCGCGCGGCGTCCGAGGGGCAGATCGTCGCGGTCGGGGCACGGCGCTCCAGCAACTCCAGGATGGCCCGCTCCAGGCGCCGGTCGTCCCGCCGTCCGCTCTCCGTCACCCCGCCAGCGTCGCACCGGGCGCACCGCACGGCCAGCGCGGCACGGAGGAACACCCGACAGGCGCCCCCTCCCTCGTCACGCGAACCCGCCTCGCACGAGCCCCCGTCACACGAGCCGGTCACGCAGATACGTCTGCCACAGCGCCGTGAATTCCTCCGGCGAGGTGTCCAGGACCTCCCGCAGCCCCGCCTCCACCGCCCCCGCGCGCTTCTCGTGCGCGCCCACGGTCCGGTAGAACTCCCCCAGCCGCACCTCGCCCCACCGCTCGGCGATCATCCGGCAGGCCAGCCACCCGCTCTCGTACGCCCGCGCCAGCTTCGCCGCGTCCCCGCCGAACCCGAAGTCCCCGTCCTTCGGCAGCGCGTCCGGCACCCGTCCGTCCAGCACCGCGCGCGTCAGCTCGGGCGCGACCTGTGGCGCGGTGCGCCCGGTGCCCAGATAGCCGACCCAGTCCGCGTACCCCTCCGACAGCCACAGCGGGGTCGCCGCCGAGGTCGAGGCGCGGGTCGCGACATGGGTCGTCTCGTGCGTGAGCACGACCTGCCGCCCGAAGGAACCCAGCACCCCGTACGCGTCCGGGTTCACGATGATCCGGTCGGCGGGCGCCTTGCCGGAACCGCCCGCCTCGCCCGTGGTGACCGCGGCGATCCCCCGGTACCCGGACGCGGGCGCCCCCAGCAGCTCCGCCATGCCCTCCAGCGACTTCGGTACGAGGACGACGACCTTCCCCGGCCACTTCCCGCCCCACGCCTCCCGTACCGCGGGCACCGCGCGGTCGGCGAGGTCCGCGTAACCGCGCAGCGTGCCGCGGGACTGCCCGACCCCCAGGACGAGGCTGTGCTCGCCGCGTACGGCCAGCACGGGCCCCTGCTCCCACAGTTGCCGGCTCGCGTCGCCCGCGGGCCGGTCGGCGCTCACGTACCAGCGTCCCCCGGCGCGGACGAGGCTCAGCGTGCGCGGGGTGACGACGGGCGCCCGGTCGTAGCCGTCGATGCGGTAGCGCAGCTCCGCGTCGGCCGTGGCGCGGTCGCCCGAGCGGTGCAAGCCGGTCACGCGGTACGACCAGTCGGTCAGCGGGACCGCGCGCAGGTTCCTGAACTCCGTGCGCGCCCCGGCCCGTTCGGCGGCGGCGACGGAGCCGGGCGGCGCCGTCGCCACGAAGGCCTTCTCGCTGCCGTCGCGCACCGCCGCCGCCCGCCGGTCCAGCACCTGGCGGACCTCGGCGGACGCGGCGTCGGTCCCGGCGGAGCCGCCGCAGCCGACCAGTCCCGTCAGCCCCGCCAGACCCGTCAGGCCCGCCAGCAACAGCCCCATGACCCTCTTCGGCGCACGTCCACGACCAGCCACGATCCTGATCGTACGGCGCGGGGTGCGACGGGTCAGGGGCGCGTCACGGCCGAGACGGGCATCATGCCCACCGGGTCGTAGCGGACCGCGGCGCCCGGGTAGGGCGCGTGGACCACCTGGCCGTTGCCCACGTACATGCCGACGTGGCTGGCGTCGTCCCGGTAGGTGACGATGTCACCGGGCTGCGCCTGGGAGAGCGGCACCTGCCGTCCGGCGTGCGCCTGGGCCTGCGAGGTGCGCGGCAGACCGACACCGGCCTGCGCGTACGACCACTGGGTGAGGCCCGAACAGTCGAAGCCGGAGGGCCCGTTGGCGCCCCAGATGTACGGGCGGCCGACCGCGGAGCGGGCCGCGGCGACGGCGGCGGCAGCGCGCCCGGAGGACGGGACGGCGCCGGTGAGGTCGGGGGCCCGGCCGGAGCGGGAGGCCCGGTCGTAGGCGGCGCGGTCGGCGTCCGGCATCGAGTTGAGCAGTTGCCGTGCCTTGGACAGCTTCCGCTCGACGGTGCGTTTGTGCCGGGCGACGGCCTCGCGGCTGCGGTCCAGTTCGTCGAGCTTGCTCGTCGTCTCCGCACGTTCCTGGGCGAGGTCGCGCATGGCTGTCTGCAGTTCCTTCAGTTCCCCGGCCTGGCGGGCGCTGATCCGGTCGAGCGCGGCGGCCTTGTCCAGGTACTCGTCGGGGTCGTCGGCGAACATCAGCGCCAGCGAGGGGTCGAGGCCGCCGGAGCGGTACTGGGCCCCGGCGAGCGAACCGAGCGCGTCCCGCATGGTGTTGATGCGGTCCTGCTGTCGGGCGATCCGGTCCTGCGCCCTGTCCACCTCGTCGCGCAGGAGATCGGCGCGCTCGTCGGCCTTGTTGTACGACTCGGTGGCGTGCTCCGCCTCCTCGTACAGGCGGTCCACCTCCGCGCGGTTGTCGTCCTGCGGCGCGGCGCCGGCCGGCAGGACGCCGAGGGCCGCGGCGGCGACGGTCAGTACGCACAGGGTGGCGCCTCGGGCGCCCCGGTCGAAGCCGGACGGTGCAAGGCGGCGATGGGACCCCACAGGAAGCCGCACTCCCTTCCGCTGACGGACCCCCGGAGTTGGGGGAAACGCGCCAGACAGTAGTCGTGCGACTACGCGGTGGCCAAAGACCCATACGTGTACACAACGCGACGCCCCGCCTCAGACGCAGGTCATGGGCGGGGCGTGGGGTCAGCGGGCGTCACCGGAATTCGCCCGTTCGGGCGGCGTGGCGACCTGCCTGCGGGAAAGTCCCGAGGCGCTGGGATCAGACGCGGACACCGAACTGGAAGGAGCCGATCGTGCTCATCGACTCCAGCCGGACGACGGCGCCGGGCTTCGGCGCGTGCAGGACCACACCGTTGCCGGCGTACAGGCCTACGTGCGCGAGGCTGTTGAAGAAGACGAGGTCGCCGGGCTTGAGCTCGCCGCGGCCGATCTTCACGCCGTCGTTCTGCTGCGTGTAGGTGGTCCGGGTTATGGACTGGCCGGCCTGGTTGTAAGCCCACTGCGTCAGACCGGAGCAGTCGTACGAGTTGGGGCCGCTGCCACCGGACACGTACGGCTTGCCCATCTGGGTCTTCGCGGCGGCGAGGGCGGCGGCACCGCGCTCGGAGGCGGGCACCTCGTTGCCGAGCTCGACACGGTCCCCGGCGTCACGGCTGGCGCGCGTGTCGGCGGTCTTGATGGCCGCCTGCTCCGCGGCCGTCAGGGTGTTCAGGAGCTGGCGCGCCTTGGCGAGCTTCTCCTGGACCTCCTTCTTCTTCTTGCTCAGGGTCTTGCGGGTGTCGGAGAGCTCCTTGAGCTTGCCGGCCGCTTCCTGCCGCTGCTGGGCGAGGACCCGCTGCTTGTCCTGGACCTTCTTGAGCGCCTCGACCTGCTGAGCGCTCAACTGGTCGATGGCGGACGCCTTGTCGAGGTAGTCGTCCGGGTCCGAGGAGAGGAACAGCTGCACGGAGGGGTCGACGGCGCCCGTGCGGTACTGGGAGCTGGCCATCAGACCGAGGCCGTCACGCATGGAGTTGAGATCGTCCTGGCCGCGGGCGACCTGGTCCTGGAGAGTGTCGATCTCCTTCTCCAGCTTCTCCTGCTTCTCCTCGGCGCCGTTGGCCCGGTCCGTGGCCAGCGCCGACTCTTCGTAGAGCTTGTCGACCTTGCTCTTGACCTCGTCCTTGCTGGGCTTCTCGCTGGGCGCGGCGTTGGCAGCCTGCGAGCTGAGGGCAACGGCAGCGGCGGCGGCAGTGGTGAGCACGGTCACACGGGTGCGGCTCGGCTGCTTCGGTCGACGGTGGGACGCCACGGAGGCGAGCTCCTTCATTACCTCAGCCGCCCACCGAAGACGCCGGTTGGCGGTGCCCCTCCACCGTCACTCCCAATGAGTGATCACCCGAGTGGAGGTTCGACGCCTGACCCTAGTGACCACCTGTGATCAGTTCAAATCCTCCCCGGAAAAATCTCGGTCACCGATCGCATTCTTTACAATCAACTCACGTGCAGTAACGCTCTCTTGACACTACGTTGCGTGAAGGTTTCGCCAAGTCGGGCAAGACGACCATGCGTTGCCCTTGGTGCGTCAGAGACCTATGGGACGTACGGGACAGAACGGCGACCATGGATCACCGAAGCCGCGAGGGTGCCCAATCGGGGCGGGTCTCAACCCCTCGAAAGACGCTTGAGCAGCACCACGGAGGCCACCGGACGGGCACCCGCGCTCGCCACTCCGTCGGCCACCTCGCGGTCCGTGGAGACGACGATGACGGGCCGTCCCGGCGGTTCGGCGCGCACCAGCTGGCGGATCAGTTCGTCCGCGGTGACACCCGGCTTGGAGAACAGCACCCGCACCCCGCGCGGCGGGGCGAGCAGCACCGGGGCGGCCAGTTCGGCCCCGTCGAAGACACAGGTGACCTCGGCGCCGGTCTGCGCGGCGAGTTGCGAGAGCTGACCGAGCAGCCGCAGCCGCTGCTTCTCCAGCGGCATCTGCGGATAGCCGGTCTTGGTGACGTTGTACCCGTCGACGACCAGATGCGCCTGCGGCAGCGCGAGCAACTGGTCGAGGACGGCGGGATCGCTGTCGGACAGCGCACGGGCCGCGATGTCCTTCGGTGTCATCCGGCCCGGCTCGACCGCGTCCACGGTCTCCGCCGGCCGCACCGACACCGGCGGCAGGGCGAGTTCGCGCCGCAGCCCCTGCGTGGCTTCGAGCACGGTGTCCAGGAGCAGCCGTACGCGCATGTCCTCGACACTGCGCCCCTCGCGCGCCGCGCGGCGGGTGGCCTCCAGGGAGCCCTCGACCTCGCCGAGCCGCTGTTTCAGCCGCCGGCTCTCGCTCTCGGCGGCGGAGACCTGGGCCTGCCCCTCGCCCCGTACGGCCTCCATCTCGCCGCGCAGCTTGCGCAGGGCCGCCTCGCCCCGTTTGACGTCGCTGAAGGCCCCGCGCAGCTTGCGGTGAAGCGATTCCGCTTCCTTCTTCGCCGCGTCGAGTTCGGTGCGCAGCCGCTCCGTCTCGGCCCGGGTCTGCCCACGGGCCTCGGCCAGCTCCTCGCGCAGCCGCTCCAGCTCGACACGGCTCTCCTCGTCGGCACGCTCGGCGTCCGCCCGCAGGGCCTCCTCGCCGGCGGCGGTGACCAGCTTGACCCAGCCCGTGGGGCGCAGCACATAGGCCGCGGCCGCCACGTCCAGCGGGTCCGCGGCCGGGGGCGGCGAGCCCGAGTCGAGAGCGCCGGCCAGCTCGGGCTGGGCATCTCTGAGCTTCTCGGCGATGCGCTGTCTGAACAGCGGATCGGTCTCCATGGCCGCCGCCATCGCGGTCCCCGCGAACTTGGCACGGCGATTGGGGGCGAACCGGGCGTACTGCCGCAGCTGTGTGGGCAGTTCGGCCACGGTCAGCCCGCCGAACCCGTCCGACACGATCTGTACGACCCTGCGGCGCACCCCGTCGGGCAGCGGACGGTCGAGCACCTCGGCGTCGCCGTCGTCCGGCTCACCGCCTGTGGTCTCCACCATCCTTCACCCCATCGTCCGTGCGGGGCCCGCTCCTGTCAGGAGCGGGCGCCCGGCCTGTCCACCAGTTCCACCTGATCCACCGCGTTGCACCAGCGGCAGCGCACGGAGTCGATGGTCTCACTGACCACGTTGCGTTCCTCGACCTTGGGTTCCCCGGCCAGGTCCAGATGCACGTACTCGACGACCTTCGACGAGCGGGTCACGTCGAATCGCGTGAGGTTGCCGCAGAGCGTGCAGCGCCACCGGGTCTCGGCCGTCGGGAGGGGAACCGTCATCGTGGCAGTCGCTCTCTTTCCGTAAGTCCTCGTGCCGCTCCGGATTCCCCGGAGCGTGTGGCTCGTAACCCTACGGCCTGGCGGGTACTCGACGCCCGTCCACCGGCAGCGGCGAGGCGCTCTGTGCGGTTCGGTCCCGTTACGTCATGCTCTGTTCATGCTCGGCAACTGGGGTGCCCCCGGCAACAGGACGGTCAGAACGGTCAGGGCGATCCGGAGCCACCCCGCTCCGGTGACCTACGGACTGATCGCGCTGTGCTGCGCGCTCTTCCTGATCGGTCCGGCCTCGGGGCTCAGTCCCTCGTACGGCACCGGTGACGAGCTTCTTTCCGCGCAGCGGGCCTATTTCGAACAGTGGGGCGTGGTGCCCGTCGAACTGTTCGAGGGAACACTGCGGGCCCTCGCCACCCCGGCCACCGCGCTGTTCGTGCACGGCAGCTGGCTGCATCTGCTGGGGAACATGCTCTTCCTCTACGTCTTCGGGGCGATGGCCGAGGAGAGGATGGGCCACTTCGAGTTCGCCCTCTTCTACCTGGGGTGCGGCTACCTCGCCCTGCTGGGGTACGCGGTCGCCCACGCCGACTCGTCGCAGACCCTCGTCGGTGCGTCGGGGGCGATCTCCGCGGTCCTCGGCGCGTTTCTGTACCTGTTCCCCAAAGCCCGGGTGACCAGTCTCTTCCCGTTCCTCTTCTTCCTCCCGCTGCGGTTCCCCGCATGGGTGGTGCTCCCGTTCTGGGTGTCCCTGCAGTGGCTGGCCGCGGGGCGCGCCTCGCAGGGCCCGGGGGTCGCCTATCTGGCGCACCTGCTGGGCTTCTCCGCCGGGTTCCTCTACGCGTGGGTGCGGTACGGGCGTCCGGCTAGAGTGAAATCCCCAGCGACGGCCACCGAGGGAGAAAACCAGCCGTGATCACCGCGATCGTGCTCATCAAGACCAGCGTGGACCGGATTCCCGAGATCGCCGAGTCGATCGCGGCGCTGGACAGCGTCAGCGAGGTGTTCTCCGTGACCGGGACGTACGACTTGATCGCCATGGTCCGGGTGAAGGCCCATGACGATCTGGCGGACGTCATCCCCGGCATGATCAGCAAGATTCCGGGCGTCGAGGGGACGGACACGCATGTGGCGTTCCGGACGTACTCGCAGCACGACCTGGAGGCGGCGTTCGCCATCGGCGGCGACAACTAGGCCCGGTCAGGGGCGCGGGGAACGGCGCAATCCTTCAGGGGCGCGGCCCGTCAGGCAGCCGGCACGCAGCGCCCGTTCTCCGTGCGGTAGTTCCAGCTCGCGCCGTTCGCCACGAGCTCCTTGACCGCTCCCACGAAACGCTCCACGTGCTCGTCGGGGGTGCCGACGCCGAAGCTGACACGGATGGCGTTCAGGGACTTCTCGCCGGGGGCGGCCTCGGGAGCACCGCACTCCCCCTGGGACTGCGGGTCGCTGCCGAGGAGTGTACGGACCAGCGGGTGGGCGCAGAAGAGACCGTCGCGGACGCCGATGCCGTACTCGGCGGAGAGCGCGGCGGCGAAGTGCGAGCTGTTCCAGCCCTCGACGACGAACGAGATGACGCCGACGCGCGGGGCGTCGTCGCCGAAGAGCGAAAGCACCCGGACCTCGGGCACCTCGGCGAGGCCCTGGCGAACCCGTGCGACGAGCTGCTGCTCACGGGCGACGAGCGAGTCGAAGCCGGCCTCGGTGAGGGCCTTGCAGGCGGAGGCGATGGAGTAGGCGCCGATGACGTTGGGCGACCCGGCCTCGTGCCGTGCGGCGCTCTCGTGCCACTCCACGTCCACACCGCCGTCCGTCCGCCGTGACACCTTCCGCGAGGCGCCTCCGCCGGCCAGGTACGGGTCGGCCTCGCGCAGCCAGTCGAAGCGTCCCGCGAGCACGCCCGAGCCGAACGGCGCGTACAGCTTGTGGCCGGAGAAGGCGACCCAGTCCACGTCCAACTCCTGTACGGAGACGGGGTGGTGGGGTGCGAGCTGGGCCGCGTCGAGCACGATACGGGCGCCGTGGGCGTGGGCGGCGGCGGCCAGTTCCCGTACGGGCCACAGTTCGCCGGTGACGTTCGAGGCACCGGTCACGCACACGAGCGCCGGACCGTACGGGTCGCGGCCGGACAGTGCCTTCTCCAGCGTCGCGACGGCCTCGCCCGGGGTGCGCGGGGCGTTGAGGTAGGTGACGCGGGCGTCCTGCCACGGCAGCAGCGAGGCGTGGTGCTCGGTCTCGAAGACGAAGACCTGGCAGTCGGCGGGCAGGGCGGCGGCGAGGAGGTTGAGCGAGTCGGTGGTGGACCGGGTGAAGACGACCTCGTCGTCGTCACGGCAGTCGAGGAACTCCGCGACGGTCCGGCGGGCGTTCTCGAAGAGATCCGTGGAGAGCTGGGAGAGATAGCCGGCCCCGCGGTGCACGCTGCCGTAGTACGGGGCGTACGCGGCCACGTCGTCCCAGACCCGCTGGAGGGCGGGGGCGCTGGCGGCGTAGTCGAGGGCGGCGTAGGTGACCTCGCCGCCGGTCACGAGCGGAACGGTGACGTCCCGGCCCAGCACGGGCAGGGACCCCGGGGCGTCGGTGTCACAGTGGGCGGTCCGGCCGGCGGCAGCGGTGGAGACAGACATGGCGAGCTCCTGTGAGAGGCAGGCGAAATCACTGTGCGGGCGGGCATGGCAGCCCGGCACAGGAAAGGTGAAAGGGGTACGCGGAAGTGGGGCTCGGCGCCCTATCGCATTCGCTTGCTCATGAAAGGCTCCCTCGAACGACCAGGACCCCTGGTGCATCTGCCCTGACGAGCGGCGAGGGGTCCGCGCTTGCCGTAGACCTCACTGCCTACGACCTGGTCTTCACCCGGGGCACCCCGCCACGGACGGAGGGTTGCCGGACAGTCGGCCGGGGCCTGTTGACTGTCACTCATGACCTGCCAGCATCATGCCACACGATGATCGGACAGCAACCCCCCTGTCCGCATACCGGGACAGCCGGATACGGGGTGACCGTCACTGCCCGGGGGCTCCGCCCCCAACCCCCCGTTGCGCAGTTCCCCGCGCCCCTAAAAACATCCCCCGGCGCCCCAAGCTACCGACGGGGCGGGGAGACGAGAGGGACACGGGGGCTTAGGGCCAGAGCCCAGAGCCCGGGGACCGGGGACCGGGGACCGGGGACCGGGGACCGGGGACCGGGGACCGGGGACCGGGGAAAAGCTGGGCGCAGCCCGCTTTTCAGGGGCGCGGGGAACTGCGCGGCCCACCCCCACCGACCCGCAGCCAACCCCGCAAACGCCAGCGCCAGCGCCTACGCGTTGGTCGCAGCCACCCACCCCTCCAGCGTCCGCAACGCCGCGCCGGAGTCGATCGCCTCCGCGGCGCGAGCCATCCCGCCGCGGATCTGCTCGGCGAGCGATCCCGGCCCCGGCGCGAGCGCCACCAGCGCCGCCGCAGAGTTCAGCAGCACAGCGTCCCGTACAGGCCCGCGCTCCCCCTGAAGCAGCCGCCGGGCGACATCCGCGTTGTACGACGCGTCAGCCCCCCGCAGCGCCTCCACGGGCACCAGCTCGATCCCCACGTCCCGCGGATCGAACGCCTCCTCGCGCACCTTGCCGTCCCGCACGACCCACACCCGGGACGTCGCCGTGGTGGTCAGCTCGTCGAGCCCGTCGTCACCGCGGAAGACGAGCGACGAGTTGCCGCGCTCCGCGAGGACCCCGGCCACGATGGGCGCCATGGGCGCGTGCGCGACTCCGACCGCCTGGGCCCGCACCCGGGCCGGATTGGTCAGCGGGCCGAGGAAGTTGAAGGTCGTCCGGATCCCCAGCTGCCCGCGCGCAGCCGCCACGTGCCGCAGCGCCGGATGAAACTTCACCGCGAAGCAGAAGGTGATCCCGGCCTCCTCGGCCACCTCGGCCACCCGCCGCGGAGTCAGCTCCAGGTTGACGCCGAGCTTTTCGAGCACGTCCGAGGCACCGGACGCGGAGGACGCGGCGCGGTTGCCGTGCTTGACGACCTTGGCACCCGTACCCGCGATGACGACGGCGGACATCGTCGAGATGTTGACGGTCTTCGCCCCGTCCCCGCCGGTGCCGACGATGTCGACGGTGTCGCCCGGCACGTCGATCACATTGGCGTGCGCGTACATCGTGCGCACCATGCCGGAGATCTCCTCGACGGTCTCGCCCTTGGCCCGCAGCGCCACCGCGAAGCCGGCGATCTGCGCGTCGGTCGCCTCGCCCCGCATGATCAGGTCCATCGCCCAGGCCGTGTCGTCGGCGCTCAGGTCGCGCCCGTCCAGCAGACCGTTCAGCAGGGCGGGCCAGGAACGGCCCGCCGCGAAGTCGCCTCCAGCGGGGGTCACAGCACTCATCTGCCGCTCCTGGGTCCGTGTTCGTGGGTGTGGGTCCACCCTATCCAGCCCCCGGGACGGCAAAGAGCCCCGTCCATGCAATGGACGGGGCTCCTGCCGTGGCGAACAGGTGGTGATCAGTGGTGGCCGTGGCCGCTCGTGATCTCCTTGTACTCCTCGGCGGTCGGCTTGGGGATCTGGCCGTCCTCACCGAAGTAGGCGGTGCTGAGCTTGGCGCGGAGCTTCTGCGGGCCCTTCACCTTGCGCTCGACACCGTTCTCGTCGACCGTCGGGCCGATCTCGGCCGGCTGGTACTGCTCGTGCGCCGTGAGGGTGTGCATGGCCTCCTGGCTGAGCGGCTCGTGCACCTCGACGAACTCACCGTGCGGCAGGCGCTTGATGATGCCCGACTCGCGGCCGTGCAGCACCTTGTCCTTGTCCCGGCGCTGCAGGCCGAGGCAGATCCGCTTGGTGGCGATGAACGCGAGTACCGGTCCGAGGAAGAACCCGATGCGCACGAACCACGTGACCGTGTTGATCGACAGATGGAAGTGGGTCGCGACGATGTCGTTGCCACCGCCGATCAGCATGATGATGTACGCGGTCACCCAGGCGACACCGAAGGCCGTACGGGTCGGGGCGTTGCGCGGGCGGTCCAGGATGTGGTGCTCGCGCTTGTCCCCGGTGACCCAGGACTCGATGAACGGGTAGAGCGCGATGAGCGCCAGGAAGACACCGAAGATCACCAGCGGGATGAGCACACCGAGGACCAGTGTGTGGCCCCAGATGTTGATCTCCCAGCCGGGCATGGCACGGATCAGACCCTCGGCGAAGCCCATGTACCAGTCGGGCTGGGCGCCCGTGGAGACCTGGTCCGGCCGGTACGGCCCCAGCACCCAGATCGGGTTGATGGACGCGACCGCGGCCAGCATGGCGATGAACCCGAAGACCAGGAAGAAGAAGCCTCCGGCCTTGGCCATGTAGACCGGCAGCAGCGGCATGCCGACGACGTTCTTGTTGGTCTTTCCGGGACCCGCGAACTGGGTGTGCTTGTGGTAGAAGACCAGGATCAGGTGGCCGACCACGAGCCCCAGCATGATGCCGGGCAGCAGCAGGATGTGGATCGAGTAGAACCGCGCGACGAAGTCGCCGCCCGGGAACTCCCCGCCGAACAGGAACATCGAGATGTACGTGCCCACGATCGGCATCGACAGGATGGCGCCCTGGGTGAAGCGGACACCGGTGCCGGAGAGCAGGTCGTCGGGGAGCGAGTAGCCGGTGAACCCGGTGAACATGCCCAGGACGAACAGCAGGAAGCCGAACAGCCAGTTGATCTCACGCGGCTTGCGGAACGCACCGGTGAAGAAGACGCGCATCATGTGCACGAACATGCCGGCCAGGAAGACGATCGCCGCCCAGTGGTGGATCTGCCGGATGAGCAGACCGCCGCGGACGTCGAAGCTGATGTCCACCGTGGAGGCGAACGCCTCCGACATCAGCTGCCCCTGGAGCGGGACGTAGCTTCCGTGGTACTCGATCTCGTTCATCGAGGGGTGGAAGAACAGCGTCAGATACACACCCGTGAGGATGATGATCAGGAAGCTGTAGAGGCAGATCTCGCCCAGCATGAAGGACCAGTGGTCCGGGAAGATCTTGCGCATGTTGGCCTTGGCCAGGGAGTAGATCCCCAGCCGGCCGTCGGCCCAGTCGGCGATCTTCTCGCCGGCCGGCGCCTTCTCTCGCGAACGTCCCGGCGCGCCGGCGTCCGAGGGGTTCGGGGTGGTCGTAGTGCTCATCCGCGCTCCCAGAAGGCAGGACCGACGGGCTCTTCGAAGTCGCCGTGCGCCTCAAGATAGCCCTCGTCGTTCACACCGATCCGCAGCTGCGGAAGGGCGTGACCGGCCGGGCCGAAGATCACTCGGGCACCGTCGGAGAGGTCGAAGGTGGACTGGTGGCACGGGCAGAGGACGTGGTGCGTCTGCTGCTCGTACAGGGAGATCGGGCAACCGACGTGGGTGCAGATCTTCGAGTACGCCACGATGCCCTCGTGGGACCACTCAAGTTCCTGCTTGTCCTTGATGTTCTCCGGCTGGAGCCGGACGATCATCAGGGCGGCCTTGGCGATCTCGGTCTGGAAGTCGTGGTCGTGCTCCTCCAGGCCCTCGGGCTTGGCGAACGTGAGCGAGCCCACGGCGACGTCGGAGGGACGCAGCGGCTCGTCGGTGTTCATGTTGACGAGCAGCTTGCCCTTGGACCACAGGGTGTGCCGCAGCTTGTCCTCGGGCAGCGGACCGAGGTCGCGCAGCAGGACGATGCCGGACAGCGGGAACAGGGTCAGCGCGCCGAACATCGTGTTGCGGATGAGCTTGCGGCGGCCGAGCGCGGATTCCTTGGCGCCCTGCTTGAAGTCGGCCAGGACCTTGGCCTTGACCTCGGGCTCCGCCGCGATGGCGTGGCGCTCGTCGGCCATCTCCTCGTCGGACATCAGGGTGCGGGCCCAGTGGACCGCGCCCGCGCCGATGCAGAACAGCGCCAGGCCGAGCGTCATGCCCAGGGCGAAGTTCAGACCGCTGATGTGGCCGAGCGGGAAGATGTAGACGATCCGGTCGGCCGGGATCGTCACGAAGGACGCGATGAAACCGACCGTGGCGAGCATCGAGAGCGTGAACAGCAGGGCGACCGTGCGCTCGGAGCGCTTGGCGGCCCGCTCGTCGATGTCCTGGATGCGGTGCTCGTGCGGCGGCAGACCGGGATCCGCGAAGGGATCCTTCTCATGCGCCACGCTCACGTCACCGTGCGCGTGCTCGTCGGCGGCCCGCTCGGCGGGCAGGTTCTCTTCTGGAATGTCTTGGCTACTCATGACTTCTTGGCCTTTGCGGTCCGGGCGGCGACCCACACGGCGACGGCGATCAGCCCGCCGAGACCGAAGATCCAGCCGAAGAGACCTTCACTGACCGGCCCGAGGCCGCCCAGCGACAGGCCACCGGGGCTCTCCGATTCATCGCCGTTGACCGCGTCGAGGTACGCGATGATGTCCTTCTTGTTCTTCTCCGTCAGCGTGGTGTCGGGGAAGGACGGCATGTTCTGCGGGCCCGTCTGCATGGCCTCGTAGAGGTGCTTCGGGTCGACACCCTCCAGCGTCGGGGCGAACTTTCCGTTCGTCAGCGCGCCGCCCTTGCCGGTGAAGTTGTGGCACTGCGCGCAGTTGGTACGGAAGAGCTCCCCGCCCTCGGCGATGTCCGCGCCCTCGGGGTTGTACTGCTCCTCGGTCGGCACGTTCGGACCGGCGCCCAGCGAGGCGACGAACGCCGCGAGCTGGTCGATCTCCGCCTGCGAGTAGATGACCTTCTTCTTCGGAACCTGCGCGCCCGGCTGCTGGGCGGGCATGCGGCCGGTGCCGACCTGGAAGTCCACGGCCGCGGCGCCCACGCCGACCAGGCTGGGACCGTCGGTCGAGCCCTCACCGCCGGTGCCGTGGCAGCTGGCGCAGCCGACGGCGTAGAGCTTCTTGCCCTCGTCGATGGCGAGGGACTGGGCGGATGTATCGGCCTGTGCCTTGTCCGCGGGCGCGAACGCGGTGTACAGCCCCCCGGTGGCCGCCAGCGCGAGGAGTAGGACGACGACCGCCGCCAACGGATGGCGTCGTCGTGCGGAGAGCTTTTTCACGGATTACCCCGGTGTCAGGATCTTCAGCGTCGATGCTTCTGGAATGTACGCGGGAACTGGCCCGGCTACTTGATCATGTAGATCGTGGCGAAAAGGCCGATCCAGACGACATCGACGAAGTGCCAGTAGTAGGACACGACGATGGCGGCGGTCGCCTGCTCGTGCGTGAACCTGCGGGCCGCGTACGTGCGCCCGAGGACCAGCAGGAAGGCGATGAGACCACCCGTCACGTGCAGGCCGTGGAAGCCGGTGGTCAGGTAGAACACCGAGCCGTACGGGTCGGACGAGAGCGACAGGCCCTCGTGCTTGACCAGCTCGGTGTACTCGTACACCTGGCCGCCGATGAAGATCGCACCCATCACGAAGGTGACGATGAACCACATCCGGAGCTTCTTCACGTCCCCACGCTCGGCAGCGAACACGCCGAGCTGGCACGTGAGGGAGGAGAGCACCAGGATCGTGGTGTTGGTCGCCGAGAACGGGAAGTTCAGGGCGGACGCCATTTCCTTCCAATGGTCGGGACCGGTCACCGATCGGAGGGTGAAGTACATCGCGAAGAGGGCCGCGAAGAACATCAGCTCGGAACTCAGCCAGATGATGGTTCCGACGCTGGTGAGGTTCGGCCGATTGACCGACGGGTGCGCGTGCCCGGTATCTACTGTCGTTGCTGTCGCCACGACCGACATTATGTCGGTCGCTTATCCCGCCCTCACCTTGGGGGGTGCCGTTCGGGGTGTCTGTGGGGTGTGTCCAGCCCATATGGCCCATCGAAGCCCTGTCCGAACCGGTGTTGACGACGTGATCGAGGGAGTAGCATCCGCGCATCGGACCCTGTCCGTCTCTGTCTCTACGACGCTGACGTCCCGGAGGAAGAATGCAGCCGACCGCAACGGTGCTGGTCTACAGCGACGACTCCAACACCCGCGAACAGGTGCGGCTCGCGACGGGGCGCAGGCCCGCGACCGATGTCCCCCAGGTGGAGTTCATCGAGTGCGCGACCCCCGCGGCGGTGATCAAGGAGCTGGACCGCGGTGGGATCGACGTGTGCGTGCTGGACGGCGAGGCCGTTCCCGCGGGCGGGATGGGGATCTGCCGGCAGATCAAGGACGAGATCTTCAACTGTCCTCCCGTGCTGTTGCTGATCGGGCGGCCGCAGGACGCGTGGCTCGCGACGTGGAGTCGGGCCGAGGCGGCTGTGACCTTGCCGGTCGAGCCTGTGGAGTTCGCCGCCGCCCTGGCGGGGCTTCTTCGCAGCAGGCCCGCCCTAAGCGCTTAAGCGCCATTGGGGTCCCCTGTACGGCGGGTGCGGGTCCGCTGTGGCTGGTCGCGCAGTTCCCCGCGCCCCTGACGGGCCCCTGCGGGGCCCTCGGGGGGACTACGCCGGTTCCGGGGTGAGTCTCAGGCGGGACTCCGCGGTGGGGCCCTCCGGGGTGTCGGCTGTGAGGGCGCTGCCCTTGCGCCAGTTCTTCCAGGTGAGGTTCCAGTCACCGAAGCCGTTGCCGAACGGGTCCATCATGTCTCCGTACGAGTTGACGACCTTGACGATGTCGCCGGCGCGGACCGTCTCGAAGAACCACTCGGCGTTGGCGGTGCTCATGCCGGTGCAGCCGTGGCTGACGTTGGCGGCCCCCTGGGAGCCGGCCGACCAGGGCGCGGCGTGCACGTACTCGCCGCTCCAGGTGACCCTGGTGGCGTAGTAGACGGGCAGGTCGTAGGAGTCCGCGGTGCCCTCGGCGATACCGATGCTGGTGCCGCGCATCCGTACGAAGTACTCCTTGCCCAGCACCACTTTGACGCCGTTGCGGGTGTCGAAGCCCGGCTTGCCGGTGGTGACCGGGATCGTGTTGATCGCCTCACCGTTGCGGTAGACCGTCATCGAGTGCGCCGCGGCGTCCGTCACGGCCTCCAGACGATCGCCCGTGGTGAGCGTCAGGGGCTTGGCCGCGCCGCCCCAGAGGCGCTCGGCCACCTTGATGCCCGCGAGGTTGCTGTGGGCCCGCACAGTGGCGTGGGCGGGCCAGTACTCCTTGGGGCGGTAGTGCAGTTCCTTGTCGTCCACCCAGTGCCAGGCGCCCTCGACCGCGGGCTGCGACTGCACCTTCAGGGCCCGCTCGACGACCGCGCGCGCCGCTCTGTCCTTGACCGGGACGCTGAGTTCGGCGGTGACGGGCTGGCCCACGCCGTACGTGCCCTTGTCGGGGCCGAACGTCACGTCGAGCCGCTTCTTGGTCTTCGGGACGCCGGTCTCGAAGTCGACGACCTTGCGGCCGGGCGCGCCGTCGTCGTCCTCGGTGCTCACCCGCACCGTGTAGTGGGCTCCTGCGGCCAGCGGCGAGGTGCTGTGCCAGCGGCCTCCGTCGGCGGTCAGTTCGCCCGCCAGGTACCGTCCTGAGGCGTCCGTGGCCGTCACGTCGGTGATCCGGCCGCCGGAGTCCTTGGCGGTGATCTCCAGGGGCTTGTCCGGGTCGGCCTTCTTCCCGTCGCTGACGGCGGCGCTGAAGGAGAGGTCCTTCGCCGCGTCGTACGGCTCGGCCGAGAGCGGATGGCCGCCGGAGCCGCAGGCGGTGACGCCGACGCCTATGGCGACCATCAGTGCCGTGCAGCCGGCGGCGGTACGGTTCCGCGGGCGCGCCGGGCCGGCTTCGGCGCTCCTGGAGGAAGCTGAGTGGCTCATGTCCCGAGCGTAGGAACCGCGGTGCGGCACGGCTCGCCCATTGAGCCGTGCGAGGGACGGAACGCGTGGCAAAAGGGGGAAGCCCGGACCTCCTGACGGGGTGTCCGGGCTTCCGTGCGCTCAGCGCGTGTTACTGATTCTGGTTCTCTCCGCGGTAGTACTCGAAGACCCAGCCCCACAGGCCGATCATGATGATCGGGGCCGAGAAGAAGAGCAGCCACCAGCCGAAGACGACGCCCATGAAGGCGAGCGCGCCGCCGATACCGAGCGAGAGCGGCTGCCAGCTGTGCGGGCTGAAGAAGCCGAGCTCACCGGCGTCGTCCGCGACGTCGGCCTCCTTGTTGTCCTGTGCGCCCGTGTCGACCCGCCGGGCCGTGAACCACAGGTAGTAGCCGATCATGACGCTCAGGCCGAAGCCCAGGAAGAGCGCCGTGGTGCCGGCCGGCTCCTTCGACCACACGCCATAGACGATCGCCATGACGAGGATGAAGACGGCGAGCCAGATGAACATCTTGCCCTGGACCTTCACTTGCCCGCCTCCTTGCCGCCGGCGAGGGCCTTCTCACCGTGACCGGCGTTCTCAAGCTGGTCGAGGGCGGCGATCTCGGGGTGGTGCAGATCGAACGCCGGGGATTCGGAACGGATCCGCGGCAGCGTGAGGAAGTTGTGCCGCGGCGGCGGGCAGGACGTCGCCCACTCCAGCGAGCGGCCGTAACCCCACGGGTCGTCGACCTCGATCTTCTTGCCGTACTTGGCCGTCTTCCAGACGTTGTAGAAGAACGGCAGGATCGACAGTCCGAGGACGAACGAGCTGATCGTCGAGATCGTGTTCAGCGCGGTGAAGCCGTCGGCCGCGAGGTAGTCCGCGTAACGACGCGGCATGCCCTCGGCGCCCAGCCAGTGCTGGACGAGGAAGGTCCCGTGGAAGCCGATGAACAGCGTCCAGAAGGTGATTTTGCCGAGGCGTTCGTCGAGCATCTTGCCGGTGAACTTCGGCCACCAGAAGTGGAAGCCGGAGAACATCGCGAACACGACCGTGCCGAACACCACGTAGTGGAAGTGCGCCACCACGAAGTACGAGTCCGAGACGTGGAAGTCCATCGGCGGCGAGGCCAGGATGACACCGGTCAGACCACCGAAGGTGAAGGTGATCAGGAAGCCGGTAGCCCACAGCATCGGCGTCTCGAAGGACAAAGAGCCCTTCCACATCGTGCCGATCCAGTTGAAGAACTTCACACCGGTCGGCACCGCGATGAGGAACGTCATGAACGAGAAGAACGGCAGCAGCACACCGCCGGTGACGTACATGTGGTGCGCCCACACCGTCACGGACAGACCCGCGATGGCGATGGTCGCGCCGATCAGGCCCATGTAGCCGAACATCGGCTTGCGGGAGAAGACCGGGATGACCTCACTGATGATGCCGAAGAACGGCAGCGCGATGATGTACACCTCCGGATGGCCGAAGAACCAGAAGAGGTGTTGCCACAGCAGCGCCCCGCCGTTGGCCGAGTCGAAGATGTGTGCGCCGAATTTCCGATCCGCCTCCAGCGCGAACAGCGCGGCGGCGAGCACGGGGAAGGCGAGCAGCACCAGGACCGCGGTGAGCAGCACGTTCCACACGAAGATCGGCATACGGAACATCGTCATGCCGGGGGCGCGCATGCAGATGATGGTGGTGATGAAGTTGACCGCGCCGAGGATGGTGCCGAAGCCGGAGAAGGCCAGACCCATGATCCACATGTCGGCGCCGATGCCCGGCGAGCGGACCGCGTCGGAGAGCGGGCTGTAGGCGAACCAGCCGAAGTCGGCCGCGCCCTGCGGGGTGAGGAAGCCACCGACCGCGATGAGCGAGCCGAACAGGTACAGCCAGTAGGCGAACATGTTCAGCCGCGGGAACGCCACGTCGGGCGCACCGATCTGCAGCGGCATGATCCAGTTCGTGAAGCCGGCGAACAGCGGCGTCGCGAACATCAGCAGCATGATCGTGCCGTGCATCGTGAACGCCTGGTTGAACTGCTCGTTCGACATGATCTGCGTGCCGGGACGGGCGAGCTCGGCGCGCATCAGCAGCGCCATGACGCCACCGATGCAGAAGAACGCGAACGACGTGACCAGGTACATCGTGCCGATCGTCTTGTGGTCAGTGGTGGTCAGCCACTTGATCACGACGTTGCCGGGCTGCTTGCGCCGTACGGGCAGCTCGCTCTCGTACGAGTCCTCAGCCGCGGCGGCACCCTGAGGTTCATTGAGGATGCTCACAGGTTGTTCGTCTCCCGGTTCTTCTCGTGGTCCGTCTGCTCGATGCCGGCCGGGACGTAACCGGTCTGACCCTTCTCGGCGAGCTTCTTGAGGTGTTCCTCGTAACGCTCGGGAGAGACGACCTTCACGTTGAAGAGCATCCGGGAGTGGTCGACGCCGCAGAGCTCGGCACACTTGCCCAGGAAGGTGCCCTCCTTGTTCGGAGTCACCTGGAACGAGTTGGTGTGACCCGGGATGACGTCCTGCTTCATGAGGAACGGCACCACCCAGAAGGAGTGGATGACGTCACGCGAAGTGAGGACGAAGCGGACCGTCTTGCCCTTGGGGAGCCAGAGGGTCGGGCCCGGGTTGAGCGTCTGCGGGTTCTTCGTGGCGGGCGTACCGACGTCGTAGACCCCGCCGGCGGCCGCCGGGAAGTCCTTCTTGAAGCGATCCGGGATCGCGTCGAGGTTCTTGTCGGTCTTCGCGTCACCGGTCGAGCCGTCGACGTTCTCGATGTAGTTGAAGCCCCAGCTCCACTGGAAGCCGACGACGTTGACCGTGACGTCGGGCTTCTTGTCGAGGCTGAGGATCTTCGACTCGTCACGGGCTGTGAAGTAGAACAGCACCGAGACGATGATGAGGGGGACCACCGTGTACAGCGCCTCGATGGGCATGTTGTACCGGGTCTGCGGGGGAACCTCGACCTTGGTGCGGCTGCGCCGGTGGAAGAACGCGCTCCACAGGATCAGGCCCCAGACCAGCACGCCCGTGGCGAGTGCTGCGGCCCACGAGCCCTGCCACAGGGAGAGGATCCGGGGAGCCTCTTCCGTGGTCGGGGTGGGCATACCAAGGCGGGGGAAGTCCTTGTATGTGCAACCGGTCGCGGTCGCCAGGACCAGACCCGCAGTCAGTGCCTGCAGCAGCTTCCGCCGCATCGGGCGCCGCGGCGAGCGGTCGGAGCCGTAGGGACTCACGTAGCGCCTTCCGAGAGTCTCGCCCGCGCGGTCGGCTGCGGCCTTCTCGCTGGTCGGTCGCCGCCCTGCGTCGGGCAGGGGTTTGGATGTTTATGCGGACCAAACCCTACTGGACGCTTTTTGGGGTCGCGCGGGGAGGGTCCCCAACGCGCCGCCACTCACCCCGAAGGGGTGGAATACGTGGCTCTGCGAGGCATGTGACGGGGCGTTCGGGTGTGCGCGTTCCGGGACGCCGGGGTTCGCGGTGTCCCTGCGGGGCGGGGCGGGGCGGTCGGTCGTCGGCCGCGGGCCGGTGGGGGCTGGTCGCGCAGTTCCCCGCGCCCCTGACGGGGCGGGACGGACGGTTCGTCGATAAGTGCGGGTGCGTCGTGGTTGGGCGCGCAGTTCCCCGCGCCCCTGACGGGGCGGGACGGACGGTTCGTCGATGACTGCGGGTGCGTCGTGGTTGGCCGCGTCCCTCGGGGCGGTCTTTTGGGGGCGCGGGGAACTGCGCGGCCCGCCCCCACCGGCCGGCAGCCGAACCGCAGCCGCCCGCACCCCGCCCCGTCAGGGGCGCGGGGAACTGCGCGACCGGCCCCCACCGGCCCGCGGCCGACGTGCCGGCCTCAGCCTCAGCCCCGGCTACCCCCGCCGGAGGCCACCGCATAGCGTGAACGTCGTGTCCTACTTCGACGTCGCGTCGTCCGCCCCCCTCCACCCCGTGGCCCGCCAGGCCCTGCACGCCTCGCTGGACGAAGGCTGGGCGGACCCCGCCCGCCTCTATCGCGAGGGCAGGCGCGCCAGGCTCCTCCTCGACGCCGCCCGCGAGGCCGCCGCCGAGGCGATCGGCTGCCGCCCGGACGAGCTGACGTTCACGACGTCCGGCACCCGCGCCGTGCACACGGGAATCGCCGGCGCGCTCGCCGGACGGCACCGCGTCGGACGTCACCTGATCGTGTCCGCGGTCGAACACTCTTCGGTGCTCCATTCGGCGGAGTCGCACCGCCGAGCCGGCGGAACGGTGTCCGAAGTGCCCGTTCTGCGAACAGGCGCGGTCTCCCCCGGCGCGTACGCGGAAACCCTGCGCCCCGACACCGCGCTCGCCTGCCTCCAGTCCGCCAACCACGAGGTGGGTACGCGCCAGCCGGTGGCCGAGGTCGCCGAAGCGTGCCGCGCGGCGGGCGTACCGCTGCTGGTGGACGCGGCGCAGTCGCTGGCCTGGGGGCCGGTCGAGGGCGGCTGGTCACTGCTGACGGGCAGCGCCCACAAGTGGGGCGGGCCCGCGGGCGTCGGCCTGCTCGCCGTACGCAAAGGGGTGCGGTACGCGCCTCAAGGCCCCGCCGACGAGCGGGAGTCGGGGCGCGCTCCGGGCTTCGAGAACATCCCGGCCGTCGTCGCCGCGGCGGCCTCCCTGCGGGCCGTACGGGCCGAGGCCGACGCCGAGTCGGTCCGGCTGCGGGAGCTGACGGACCGGATCCGCGCGCGGGTGCCCGAACTGGTCCCGGACGTGGAGGTGGTGGGCGATCCGGTCACCCGGCTGCCCCATCTCCTCACCTTCTCCTGTCTCTATGTCGATGGAGAGACACTGCTGCACGAGCTGGACCGCGAGGGGTTCTCCGTGTCGTCCGGATCGTCCTGCACGAGCAGCACGCTGACGCCCAGCCATGTGCTGACGGCGATGGGGGTGCTGAGCGAGGGCAATGTGCGGGTGTCGTTGCCGCTGGGCACTCCGGCGGAGGAGGTGGAGCGTTTCCTGGCCGTCCTGCCCCGTGCGGTCGCCGCGGTCCGCGAGAAGCTGGGCGCTCCCGCGGGGGCCGCGGCCACGGTGTCGCCCTCCGGCGCGCCGGACGCGCTCGTCGTGGACGCCCTCGGCAAGCGCTGCCCGATCCCGGTGATCGAACTCGCCAAGGTGATCACCGAGGTCCCCCTCGGCGGCACGGTCCGCGTCCTCTCGGACGACGAGGCGGCACGGCTGGACATTCCGGCGTGGTGCGAGATGCGGGGCCAGGAGTACGCGGGCACGGAACCGGCGGCCCAGGGTACGGCGTACCTGATCCGCCGGGTGACCCTCTAGCGCCGCCGAGCTCGGGTGGCGCGGTACGTCGGCGACTGCGGCCACGTCGTGGCTGGCCGCGCAGTTCCCCGCGCCCCTCGGGGAGGGGCTACGCCCCATCCCCGCCCCGTCAGGGGCGCGGGGAACGGCGCAATCTTTGGCCTTGGGAACCTCGGCGTGCGGGGAAAGACGCAGAGTCACCCCCACCCCCCAGGGGCGCGGGGAACTGCGCGACCAGCCCCCACGCGCCCGTGGACGAAAAACAACCCGAGCCAGCCCGGCCCCGGCGCAGCGGCTAAGCCAGATGCCCCTGGACCTGCGCCGCCGCATCATGCCCGTACGCCTTCGTGAAGCGGTCGAGGAAGTGCGACCGCCGCAGCTGGTACTCCTGCGTCCCCTTGGTCTCGATGACCAGCGTCGCAAGCATGCACCCGACCTGCGCAGCCCGCTCGTGCCCGACCCCCCACGCGAGCCCCGACAGGAACCCCGCCCGGAAGGCGTCCCCGACCCCGGTCGGGTCGACCTTCGCCGTCTCCTCCGGAACGCCGACCTCGATCGGGTCGGACCCGACGGCCTCGATACGCACGCCGCGCGCACCCAGCGTCGTCACCCGGTGACCGACCCGCGACAGGATCTCCGCGTCGCTCCAGCCGGTCTTGGACTCGATGAGCCCCTTCTCGTACTCGTTCGAGAAGAGGTACGTCGCCCCGTCGAGCAGCAGCCGGATCTCCTCGCCGTCCATGCGCGCGATCTGCTGGGAGAAGTCCGCGGCGAACGGGATCGACCGCGTCCGGCACTCCTCGGTGTGCCGGAGCATCCCCTCGGGGTCGTCCGCGCCGATGAGGACGAGGTCGAGCCCGCCCACCCGGTCGGCGACCTTCTTGAGTTCGATGAGGCGGGCCTCGCTCATGGCGCCCGTGTAGAAGGAGCCGATCTGGTTGTGGTCGGCGTCCGTGGTGCAGACGAAGCGCGCGGTGTGCAGCACCTCGGAGATCCGGACGGACTCGGTGTCGACGCCGTGCCGGTCCAGCCAGGCCCGGTACTCGTCGAAGTCGGAGCCCGCGGCCCCGACCAGGATGGGCGACGAGCCGAGCTGGCCCATGCCGAAGGCGATGTTCGCGCCCACGCCGCCCCGGCGTACGTCCAGATTGTCGACCAGGAAGGAGAGGGAGACCGTGTGCAGCTGATCCGCGACCAGTTGGTCGGCGAAGCGGCCGGGGAAGGTCATGAGGTGGTCGGTGGCGATGGAGCCCGAGACAGCGATACGCACGGCTAGGACACACTCCTGCGAGGAGGGGGATTGACAGTTCACGCTACCGGGTCGGCGTACGGCCGACGGTGGGGTCCCACTGGAGTTGTGACCGGAGTCCACTGGAGCCCTGAACTGCGAAGCGGGCAAAACTACCCGATAGTAGGGCTTTTTCGTGCGGCTTCCGGTGCATACGGTTCCGTTATGACGAACCTCAAGATCCATGGCGATACCCCGCTCGGTCTCGAAGCCGCCGCCGTCGAAGGCCTCGGAGGCGGTCTCGCGGAGCTGCGGGGCGACTGCGCGCGGATGGTCCCGCACTGGGAGGCCCCCGCCCGAATCACTGCCCGCCCGGTGTCCCCGGCACTCATCCACGGCGTGACCGTGCCGCCGGCCTCCGCCCGTCTGCTGGACGGGATGTCCGACTACGGCAACTGACCGGCCGGCGACGGCGCGCGGGACGACGACGGCCCGCCGATCTCGAACCCGCTCCCCCTGAAGGGAACCGCACGCTCCCCCGCCGCGTCCCATCGCTGTCCCCCGTAAAGGGGAGGCAGGATACGACCCTGCTCTGCCCTGATCCGGCCCGATCCGGTCAGGGGTGGGTCCCGTGGGACGACGGCGTGGCAGAAGGAGCAATGCGGTGGACACCGAGCGACCCGACAACGAAGCGGCCGAGGCCGCCGACGAGGACCGGCCGCGCCGACGGCGTTCGCCAGTGGCCGTCGCCTCGGTGGCGGCCGCCGTGCTCCTCGTCGGAGGCGGCGGGGCGTACTTCGCCGCCACCGCGACCGGCGGCTCCGGAGGAAAGGGATCCGGTACGCCGCGTGGCGAAGCGACCCCGCCGCTGCTCACCCTCGACGGCTACACGCAGAGCGGTACGGGCAACGGCACCGCGGGCTCCGGCGGCACGGACGGTATCGCGCCCGGTGAGCCCGACCCGAACGGCGTGACCTACCGCGCCGAGGGCGAGCTGCCGGACGGCCCCTCCTCCGCGGCCGTCTACCGGACCAAGGGCACGGTCACGGCCGCCGAGGTGGCGAAGCTGGCCGAGGCGCTGGGGGTGGAGGGCACCCCGAAGGCGGAGGGCGACGCCTGGAAGGTCGGCGCCACGAAGGACGGCTTCGGGGCCGGTCTGCGGGTGAGCAAGCAGGCGCCCGGCGCCTGGACGTTCAGCCGCTTCGCGCCCGGCAGCGACAACTGCAAGGGCACCACCACGTGCGCCGGCCGGAGCGGGACGGCGGGCGGGAGCCGGAGCGAGAGCGCCAAGGGCGCCGACGTGGACCCGGTGAGCGCCGCCGCCGCGAAGAAGGCCGCGGCGCCGGTCCTGAAGGCGGTCGGCCAGGACGACGCGAAGCTCGACGCCGGCCAGCTGATGGACGCCGTGCGCGTGGTGAACGCGGAGCCGGAGGTGGGCGGCCTGCCGACCTACGGCTGGACGACCGGCGTGCAGATCGGCCCGGACGGCCAGGTGGTGGGCGGCAGCGGCCAGGTGAAGGCCCCGGCGAAGACGGACACGTACCCCGTCATCAGTGCGGAGAAGACCCTCGGTCTGCTGAACGGGTCCGGGACCGGTGACGGGCGCGTGGGCATCGGCGGCTGCGCCAGCCCCGTACCGCTGAAGGACCGGGACGAGAAGCCGTGCGAGGCGTCGGGCACGGCGCCGAAGTCCGATCCGGTGGTCGTGGAGGACGCGGTGTTCGGGCTCGCCGCGCACTTCGTGGACGGCCGGCAGGCGCTGGTGCCGTCCTGGCTCTTCGAGGTACGGCCCCCGGGGACCGACGACAGTTTCACGGTGACCCATCCCGCGGTCGACCCGAAGTACCTGACCTCGCCGAAGCCGCCGGAGGCCGAGCCGAGCGGCAGCCCGACCGGGCCGCCGAGCCCGCGCACGAGCGAACCCGGCGGCGGTACGAGCACCGGCCCCGGGACCCGGGACGTACGGGTCGAGGGCTACAGCGCGGACGGCGAGGAGCTGACCGTGCGCTTCACCGGCGGTGTGTGCAGCGACTACTCGGCCTCGGCGGGCGAGAGCGGCGGCGAGGTGACGGTCAAGGTCACCGACAAGCCGGACAAGGACAAGGTCTGCATCATGATCGCCAAGGTCTTCCACGAGAAGATCGACCTCGGCAAGCCGCTCGGGGACCGCAAGGTGGTCGGCTCGGACGGCAAGGCGGTGCCCCAGGAGAAGGACCTGCCCGACCGGACAGGCTGACGGCTTGATGGTCTGACAGCCACGGCCGGTCCGAGAACGCCAAAGGCGGCGCCCCGTTGGAGGGGGCGCCGCCTTTCGCTGTCGCCATGGCTTACGGGGCCACGGCCGACCAACTAGCTGAACGAGTCGCCGCAGGCGCAGGAGCCCGTCGCGTTCGGGTTGTCGATCGTGAAGCCCTGCTTCTCGATGGTGTCCACGAAGTCGATGGAGGCACCGCCCAGGTACGGAGCGCTCATGCGGTCGGTGACGACCTTCACACCGCCGAAGTCCTTGACGACGTCGCCGTCGAGGGAGCGCTCGTCGAAGAAGAGCTGGTACCGCAGGCCGGAGCAGCCGCCGGGCTGGACGGCGACGCGCAGTGCCAGGTCGTCGCGGCCCTCCTGCTCCAGCAGGCCCTTGACCTTGGCCGCGGCGGCGTCCGACAGGAGGATGCCGTCGCTCACGGTGGTGGTCTCGTCCGATACGGACATCTGCTTCTCTCCCGGGTTGTACGGAGACTGCTTGCCGACGGTTTCAACCGGCGGGGCCGCGGATTCATTCCGGGCCGGGCGTCGAGTCTTTGTCTTCTCTCTTCATGCTCGCACACCCGCCCTGAAGCGGAAAACGGCCTGTGGACAACCCCGGTGGACAGTCGCCGGTGGTCCCACGTCGGCCTCCACGGGATTCACGTCACATGGACGCTATGGGCATCGTCAACGTGACGTGAAGCGGTTATGATAGATAGCGTCATTTCGACGAAAAGGCGTGTCCTGCTTGATCGCTCCAGTCGGACGGTCCAAGCGAGCCGCAGAACAGAAAGGGTGCGTGTCGTGACCACCGCCCAGACCCAGGAACTCGACGTACAGCCGACGCCCCTCGCCCTGCTGCTGCTCGGCCGCGAGGCCGACCCGCGGAGCGAGCGCGGCGTCGAGTGTCCCGGTGACCTGCCCTCGCCGTCCGACCCGAACCTGGTGGAGCGCGCCCGCGCCGCCAAGGAGAAGCTCGGCAGCAAGGTGTTCGTGCTCGGTCACCACTACCAGCGCGACGAGGTCATCCAGTTCGCGGATGTCACGGGCGACTCCTTCAAGCTGGCCAAGGACGCCGCCGCGCGCCCCGAGGCCGAGTACATCGTGTTCTGCGGTGTGCACTTCATGGCCGAGTCGGCGGACATCCTGACCTCCGACGACCAGAAGGTGGTCCTGCCCGACCTGGCCGCCGGGTGCTCGATGGCCGACATGGCCACCGCCGAGCAGGTCGCCGAGTGCTGGGACGTGCTGACCGAGGCGGGGGTGGCCGAGCAGGTCGTGCCCGTCTCGTACATGAACTCCTCCGCGGACATCAAGGCGTTCACGGGCAAGCACGGCGGCACGATCTGCACGTCGTCCAATGCCGAGAGGGCGCTGGAGTGGGCGTTCGAGCAGGGTGAGAAGGTGCTGTTCCTTCCCGACCAGCACCTGGGCCGCAACACGGCCGTGCGGGACATGGGGATGTCGCTCGACGACTGCGTCCTCTACAACCCGCACAAGCCGAACGGCGGCCTGACCGCCGAGCAGCTGCGCGACGCGAAGATGATCCTGTGGCGCGGGCACTGCTCGGTGCACGGCCGCTTCTCGCTGGAGTCGGTGGAGGACGTCCGCGCCCGGATACCCGGCGTGAACGTGCTGGTGCACCCCGAGTGCAAGCACGAGGTCGTCAGCGCCGCGGACTACGTGGGCTCCACGGAGTACATCATCAAGGCGCTGGAGGCGGCTCCGGCCGGCTCCAAGTGGGCCATCGGCACGGAGCTGAACCTGGTGCGCCGTCTGGCGAACCGCTTCGCGGCCGAGGACAAGGAGATCGTCTTCCTCGACAAGACGGTCTGCTTCTGCTCGACGATGAACCGCATCGACCTGCCCCACCTGGTCTGGACCCTGGAGTCCCTGGCGGAGGGCAACCTGGTGAACCGCATCGAGGTCGACCGCGAGACGGAACAGTTCGCGAAGCTGGCGCTTGAACGGATGCTGGCGCTGCCGTAGAAAGCCGAAAAAGACTGTGCAGTTCCCCGCGCCCCTACTCGGTAGGGGCGCGGGGAACTGCACAATCGGTGACCTAAACCCCCACGGTCTCCCGCTCGGCGGCAGCCGCCCGCTTCGCGGACTTCTTCTTCGCGCGGCGTTCCTTGCGCAGTTCGACCATCGCGTACAGCGTCGGTACGAGCAGCAGCGTGAGCAGGGTCGACGTGATCAGGCCGCCGATCACGACCACCGCGAGCGGCTGGGCGATGAAGCCGCCCTCGCCGGTGATGCCCAGGGCCATCGGGAGCAGGGCGAAGATGGTCGCCAGGGCCGTCATCAGGATCGGGCGGAGGCGGTGCCTGCCGCCCTCGATCACGGCCTCCACGACCCCGTACCCCTGCTTGCGGTACTGGTTGATCAGGTCGATCAGCACGATCGCGTTCGTCACCACGATGCCGATCAGCATCAGCATGCCGATCATCGAAGGCACGCCCATCGGGGTGCCGGTGACGACCAGCAGGCCGATCGCGCCCGTCGCCGCGAACGGGATCGAGACGAGCAGGATCAGCGGCTGGATCAGCGACCGGAAGGTCGCCACCAGCAGCATGAACACGATCGCGATCGCCGCGAGCATCGCGAGGCCGAGGGACGCGAACGCGTCGTCCTGGTCCTCGGAGACACCGCCGATGGAGGCCGTGGCCCCGGCCGGCAGCTTCAGCTTGTCGAGCTTCGTCGTCAGCTCGTTGCTGACCGCTCCGGTGTTGTCACCGGTCGGCTTGGCCGTGATGGTGGCCGCGCGCTGACCGTCGATACGGGTCATCGACACGGGGCCGTCGACCAGCTGCACCGTCGCGATGTCGCCGAGCTTCACCGGGCCGAGCTTGAGGTTCTTCAGCTCGGCCAGCGTCTCGGCGGGCTTCGCCGACTTGATGACGACGTCCCGCTCGGTGTCGTCGAGGATCGCCTTGCCGCTGGTGGTGCCGCGGACGGCCTGGCCGACGGCCGCGCCGAGCGTGGCGTCGTTGAACCCGGCGGCGGCCGCCTTGTCGTTGGCCTTGACCGAGATGCGCGGCACCGACTGGGCGAGGTCGCTGGTGACGTCGGTGACGTCGTCCAGCTTCGCGACCTCGTCGCGGACCTTCTCCGCCGCCTCGCGCAGCACCTCGCCGTCGGCGGACTTCACCACGACGCTCAGGTCCTGGCTGCCGAACCCGTCACCGGCGGCGACCGTCGTCGTACCGATCCCGGAGAGCTTGCCGAGCCCCTCCTCGATGTCGTCCTGGACGTCGTCGAAGGAGGCCGAGTCGGCGACCTTGACGGTGTACGAGGCCTGGTTGGTGTCCGTGCCCCCGCCGAACGCGGCCAGGAAGCCGGAGGAGCCGATCGTGACCTGGTAGTCCTCGACGCCCTTGACGTCGGCGAGCAGCTGCTCGACCTTCTTCGCCTGCGCGTCGGTCGCGGCCAGGCTGGTGCCGGGCTTCAGCTCCTGCTTGACGGTGAGGACCTCCTGGTCGCCCTGGTCGAAGAAGTTCGTCTTCAGCAGGGGCGTCATCCCGAACGTACCGACGAGCACGACCACCGCGATGGCCACACTGGTGAGGCGGCGGCGGGTGGCGAAGCGCAGGACGGGCACGTAGAAGCGCTGGAGGCGGCTGCGCGCCTCCTTCTCCTCGGCCTTGCGGCGGGCCTCCTCCGGGTCGGCCCCGCGCACGTCCTTGGGGGCGCGCAGGAACCAGTACGAGAGGACCGGGACGACCGTCAGCGAGACGAGCAGCGAGGCAAGCAGGGCCGCGGTGACCGTCAGGGAGAACGAGCCGAACAGTTCGCCGACCATGCCGCCGGTCAGGCCGATGGGCAGGAAGACCGCGACCGTGGTGAGCGTCGAGGAGGTGACCGCGCCCGCGACCTCGCGTACCGCCTTGAGGATCGCCTCCTGGCGCTCCTCGCCGTAGCCGAGGTGCCGCTTGATGTTCTCCAGGACCACGATCGAGTCGTCGACGACCCGGCCGATGGCGATGGTCAGGGCGCCCAGGGTGAGGATGTTGAGCGATTCGTCGCGGACCCAGAGCACGATCAGCGCGAGGACGACCGACATCGGGATGGAGACCGCGGTGACCAGCGTCGAGCGGACCGACGCCAGGAAGACGAGGATGACCAGGACCGCGAAGAGCAGTCCGAGCGCGCCCTCGGTGGTCAGGCCCTTGATGGACTTGGAGACGGCCGGTCCCTGGTCGCTGACGACCGTCAGGGTGGCGCCGGAGCCGAGGTCCTCGCGCAGGCCGGGCAGCTTGTCCTGGACCGCGTCGGAGACCGCGACCGCGCTGCCGTCGTGGTCCATGGTGACGGAGACGGCGAGGCTGGGCTTGCCGTCGGTGCGGGTGATGGACTCCGTCCTGGCGGGCTTCTCCTCGACGGTCGCGACGGCTCCGAGGCGTACGGGCTTCTTGCCGCCCTCGCCGGTGACCATCAGGTCCTCGATCTGCCGGAGCGAGGTGAAACCGCCGCCGACCTGGACGGTGCGGTTGTTGCCGTCCTCGTCGAAGGACCCGGCCGGTACGGTCGCGCCGCCCGCCTGGAGGGCCTGGCCGAGCGCGGCCGTGGTCAGCCCCGCCTTCGCCAGCTTCGCGTCGTCGGGCGTGACCGCGACCTCAAGGTCCCGTACGCCGTCGACCGTGACCTGGGCGACGCCGTCGATGTCCTTCAGCGCGGGGACGACCGTACGGTCCAGCTGGTCCGAGAGGGCCTGCTGGTCCTTGCCGGAGGTGACGGCGAGGACCACGGTCGGGATGTCGTCGGTGGAACCGGCGACCACCTGCGGGTCCACGTCGTCCGGGAGCTGGACGCGGGCGCGGTTCACGGCCTGCTGGACGTCGGCGACGATCCGGGCGGAGTCGTTGCCGTAGTCGAAGGAGGCCATGATCAGGGCGTTGCCCTCGCTGGCCGTGGAGGTGACGCCGGAGATCCCGTCGACCGCTTCGAGGTTGTCCTCGATGGGCTCGACGACCTGCTTCTCGACCACGTCGGGGGACGCGCCCTGGTACGGCGCCAGGACCGACACCATGGGCAGTTCGATGGTGGGCAGCAGCTGCTGCTTGAGTTGCGGTATCGCTATCGCCCCGAAGAGGAGCGCGATGATCGACATCAGCCCGATGAGGGCGCGCTGGGCGAGGCTGAAGCGGGACAGCCAGGACATGGGTGACGGGTCTCTCTTCTGTGGCTTGGTTTCAAGGAGCGGCGCGATGGGCTCATGTGAGCATCCGCCTATCACTCTGAGCCATCGGTGGGGCCACTCCCCTCGCCCCCAGGTCCCGTTTCCTTATACGGCGCATACCGCGCCCGCAGTACGTACGGGTGGAGCTCACTCCACCCTTGGGCGTACCAGTCCGGACTCGTAGGCGATCACCACGAGTTGGGCCCTGTCGCGGGCTCCCAGCTTGGCCATGGCCCGGTTGACGTGCGTCTTCACGGTGAGCGGGCTGACTTCCAGACGCTCGGCGATCTCGTCGTTGGAGTGGCCGCCGGCGACCTGGACGAGGACCTCGCGCTCGCGGACGGTGAGCGCTTCGAGGCGTTCCGCGCGGGCGGGGTCGCGGTCGTCGTCGCCGCCCTGCGCGAGGAACTTCGCGATCAGTCCCTTGGTGGCCACGGGCGACAGCAGGGCGTCGCCGGCCGCCGCGACGCGGATGGCGTTGAGCAGTTCGTCGGGCTCGGAGCCCTTGCCGAGGAAGCCGGAGGCGCCGGCGCGCAGCGACTGCACCACGTACTCGTCGACCTCGAAGGTCGTCAGCATGACCACACGCACCTGGGCGAGGCCGGGGTCGGCGCTGATGAGGCGGGTCGCGGCCAGTCCGTCGGTGCCGGGCATCCGGATGTCCATCAGCACGACGTCGGCCCGTTCCTCGCGGGCGAGGCGGACCGCCTCCGCGCCGTCCGAGGCCTCTCCGACGACCTCCATGTCGGGCTCGGAGTCGACCAGGACGCGAAAGGCGCTGCGCAGCAGTGCCTGGTCGTCGGCGAGCAGGACACGGATCGTCATACGGGGTTCCCCTTGGCTGCCTCGGTCGTGGACGCGGTGGCCGTCGTGGACGCGGTGGTCGTCGTGGACGCGGTGGCTCCGGCGCGGCTTTTGACCGGCAGGATCGCATGCACGCGGAAGCCGCCTCCGTATCGGGGTCCCGCGGTGCAGGTGCCGCCGAGGGCGGTGACCCGCTCGCGCATGCCGAGGAGTCCGTGGCCGCCGTTCTCCTCCAGGCGGGCCGGCGCGTCGTCGCCGGGGCCGTCGTCCAGGACGGTGATCTCCACGTTCGGGCCCACCCGTACGACGCTGACCTCGGCCTTCGCCTCCTGGCCCGCGTGCTTGCGCACATTGGTGAGGGCCTCCTGGATGACGCGGTACGCGGCCAGGTCGACGGCGGCGGGCAGGGCCGTGCCCTGGTCGGTGCGGGCCACTTCGACGGGCAGGCCCGCGCTGCGGAAGGTGCCGACCAGCTCTTCTAGGCGGTGCAGGCCCGGGGCCGGTTCGGTAGGGGCCTCCGGGTCGCCCGACTGCCTCAGCAGGCCGACCGTGGCGCGTAGTTCGTTGAGCGCGGAGCGGCTGGCCTCGCGGACGTGGGCGAGGGCCTCCTTCGCCTGGTCGGGGCGCTTGTCCATGACGTGCGCGGCGACTCCGGCCTGCACGTTGACCAGGGCGATGTGGTGGGCGACGACGTCGTGCAGATCGCGGGCGATGCGCAGGCGTTCCTCCGCGACGCGGCGGCGGGCCTCCTCCTCGCGGGTGCGTTCGGCCCGCTCGGCGCGCTCCCTGATGGCGTGCACGAAGGCGCGGCGGCTGCGGACCGCGTCGCCCGCGGCGGCGGCCATGCCCGTCCAGGCGAAGATTCCCAGGTTCTCCTGGGCGTACCAGGGCAGGGGGCCCGCGAGCATCGCGAATCCGGTCAGGACCGTCATCGTGAGCAGGCCGACGCGCCAGGTGGTGGGGCGGTCGGTCGCGGCGGCGACGGTGTAGAGGGCGACGACGGCGGACATCGCGACGGGGGCGCGGGGGTCGCCGGTCACGAACTCCACGACGGACAGGGCGCCGGTCGCGGCGAGGACCCACAGGGGGTACCTGCGGCGCAGGATCAGGGTGGCCGCGGCGAGCAGCATGAGGGTGAGGCCGAGGGCGTCGGGGGCGCGGGTGCCCCACATCGTGCCGCCGTGCCGGCCGTTCGGCTCCGCGAAGGAGCCGGCCAGCATGCACGCGAGGACCGCGGCGGCGAGGGTGCCGTCGGCGACGAGGGGGTGGGACCTCAGCCAGTCCCTTGCGCGCGTCAGTGTGCTCACGGTTCTTTACGGTACGGGGCCCTGGCGGGGGCGGGGCGGGGCCGTGGCATTCACCTGCGGGCCGGTGGGGGTTGTTGCGCAGTTCCCCGCGCCCCTCAGGGGGTGGGGCCTCGCGGGGAGAGTCGGCTGCGGGACCGTGGGGGTTGGCCGCGCCGTTCCCCGCGCCCCTGGGTGCCTCAGCCCGTCCGGCGTTTGAGGACGAGCGCGGTAGCGCGACAGGGGGGTCTGGGGGCGCAGCCCCCAGGTACGTGACGGGACGGGTAGGGGCGGCGGGGGCGAGAAAAGACGTCAGCCGGGGAGCAGGCCGTCGTCCGTCAGGAGCTCGCGGACTTCCGACAGGCTCGCGTCCGGGGACGGGAGGATCAGCTCCGAGGGCTCCAGCGAGTCGTCCGGGAGCGGCGCCCCCAGACGCCGCACCGCGTCGAGCAGAGCCCCCAGCGTCCGCCGGAAGCCCTCCTCGTCCCCGGCCCGGGTCTCCGCGAGGAGCTCGTCGTCCAGCTCGTTCAGCTCGGCGAGGTGGCCGTCGTCCAGCCTCACCTGCCCCTCCCCCATGATCCGCACGATCATGACGCCCTCCTCGGCGTGGGACGGTTGCGCGACCAGCGACTACTGCTTGTCGAAGCGCGGGGTGTCCGACTTCGACTGCTGCTGGGACTGAGTCTGCCCCTGACCGCCCTCGATCGCCTGCTGGGACGAGGACCCCCCGGCCAGCTCGGCCTTCATCCGCTGCAGTTCGAGCTCGACGTCCGTACCCCCGGACAGCCGGTCCAGCTCGCTCTGGATGTCGTCCTTGGCGAGCCCGGAGTGGTCGTCGAGGGCGCCGGAGGCGAGCAGCTCGTCGATGGCCCCGGCCCGCGCCTGGAGCTGCGCGGTCTTGTCCTCGGCCCGCTGGATGGCCATCCCGACGTCGCCCATCTCCTCGGAGATGCCGGAGAAGGCCTCCCCGATCCGGGTCTGCGCCTGGGCGGCCGTGTACGTGGCCTTGATCGTCTCCTTCTTGGTGCGGAAGGCGTCGACCTTGGCCTGGAGCCGCTGCGCGGCGAGGGTGAGCTTCTCCTCCTCGCCCTGCAGAGTCTGGTGCTGCGTCTCCAGGTCGGTGACCTGCTGCTGGAGAGCGGCCCGGCGGGACAGCGCCTCACGGGCGAGGTCCTCGCGGCCCAGGGCGAGCGCCTTGCGCCCCTGGTCCTCCAGCTTGGAGGACTGGCCCTGGAGCTGGTTCAGCTGCAGCTCAAGGCGCTTGCGGGAGGTCGCCACGTCGGCGACGCCGCGGCGCACCTTCTGCAGCAGCTCCAGCTGTTTCTGGTACGAGTAGTCGAGGGTTTCGCGCGGGTCCTCGGCCCGGTCAAGGGCCTTGTTCGCCTTCGCGCGGAAGATCATCCCCATACGCTTCATGACACCGCTCATGGGCTTCGCGCGCCCCCTTCTGACGGACTCCGGCTCCAGCGACTGCAACAGAACCCACAGTACGGGCCCTGCATCCATTACCGCACTGTTCGGGGACGGATGCGCTCATCCCCAAGGACGACTGACGACGATCTTGCTCCGGCGTAGGGAGTACGTGTCCCCCCAGGGGTCGCTCCGGATTCGGTCCGGATCCGGTCCGGATCGACTCCGGAGCCGTCCCGCGGCCGGCAGGCGCAACCCGCACGCCACCACCCCTTTTCAGGCCTCCTGTCCCCCTACAGACGACCGGTGTTGCCGGATCGTTCCCCACTCGGCCGACGTCCATGCCTCCGCACCCCTTACCCTTGGGTTTTGTGTTCCGTAGCCGCGCCAAAGACGAGAAGGCCCACGCCGACAAGGCGTCGGTGACCGACTCCCCTCAGATCCGTGACCCGCAGGCCCCCAAGGGCAGGCCCACTCCCAAGCGCAGTGAGGCCCAGTCCCAGCGCCGCAGCGTCGCCAATACGCCGACGTCGCGCAAGGAGGCCTCCAAGCGGCAGCGCGACGAGCGCCGCGCCCACATGGAGAAGCAGCGCCAGGCGCTGGCCAGCGGTGACGAGCGTTATCTGCCCGCCCGTGACAAGGGCCCGGTGCGCAAGCTCGCGCGTGACTTCATCGACTCGCGGTTCTGCATCGCCGAGTTCTTCCTGCCGCTCGCCGTGGTCATCCTCGTCCTGAGCATGGTCCGCATCGCGCAGCTGCAGAACGTCGCGCTGCTGATGTGGCTCTTCGTGATCGTGCTGATCGTGCTCGACTCGATCGGTATCGCGATCCGCCTGAAGAAGCAGCTGGCGGCGCGCTTCCCGGACGAGCCCCGCCGCGGGGCCGTCGCGTACGCGCTGATGCGCAGCCTCCAGATGCGTCGCCTCCGGCTGCCGAAGCCGCAGGTCAAGCGCGGAGAGCGGCCCTGAGCGCGGCACCCTTCTCGGGAGGCGCGGCGCAGGCCTGGCTGAACAAGCTGGGCTCTCTGCGTGATGTCGTACGGCAGGAGCTGGTGGCCCGGCAGCTCGACGAGCAGATAGCCGGGCGGTTCCCCGTCGGGCAGCGCCTGCGTGTGCTCGACGTGGGCATGGGCCAGGGCACGCAGGCCCTGCGGCTGGCCCGGGCCGGACATCAGGTGACCGGCGTCGAGCAGGACTGCACCATGATCGCCGTGGCGCGCGAGTCCCTCGCCGCCGAGCCGGAGGGCATCCGCGGCCGGGTCCGGATCGTCGAGAGCGACGGGCGCGACACCGGGGTGCACTTCCTGCCCGGCAGCTTCGACGTGGTGCTGTGCCACGGCGTACTGATGTACGTCGAGGAGCCCGACGCGCTGCTCGCGGGGCTCGCCCGGATGCTGGCACCCGGCGGGCTGCTGTCCCTGCTGGTGCGCAACGCCGACGCGCTGGCCATGCGGCCGGGGCTGGCCGGCGACTGGGCGGGGACGCTGACCGCGTTCGACACCAGCACGTACACGAACCGGCTCGGGCTCGACGTCCGCGCCGACGGGCTCGACACCCTCACCGGCACCCTCGCCGGGATCGGCGCCCCGCTGCACGCCTGGTACGGGGTGCGGGTCTTCACGGACACGGCCGCCGACGACGCGGCGGTGCCGGACGACGTGGACGCCCTGCTGGCCGCCGAGGAGCGGGCCGGCCGGACCGACCCCTACCGCCGGGTGGCGGCGCTGCTGCACCTGTGCGGCGTACGGGGCTGAAGCAGGCCGGACGCACGTCGGGGCAGGACAGCAGAAGGCCGCGACCGGTTCGTACGGTCGCGGCCTCTCACTCGTACGGACTACGAGGGCTCGTACGGACTACGAGCGCTCGTACGGATCCACGAGGTCGTACGGGTCCGCGAGGACTCGCAGTCCGGATCTACGAGGTCAGGACGCCTCGGCGTGCAGGCTCATCGGGCCGTAGATCTCCGCGGCGTCCTCGAAGATCCGGACCTGGTCCGCTCCCCCCTCGGCCAGCTCCTTCCAGTTCTCGCCGAGCCAGGACTCCGCGTCGCCCTGGGTGGTGAACTCCTCGGGCTGGACCGCGGGCTGGACTTCCGTCCCATCGGCCTTCTCGAACCGCCACGTCCATGCCGCCATGTCAGCCTCCCAAAAGTTCCCAAAGTACCGAGCAAGATCGGGCTCTCGCCGTCAGCCTAGGCGCTCCGCCGCCGGTCCGGTGTTCAAAAGTGCAGGTCGAGAACCATGGGGTGCCGGTGCCGGGTGTACGCGCTCCGCACGCGCGCTCGCCCCGCGCCCCGCACGAGGTGCGCCCTTGTGCACCCCCCTGACGGGCAGGAGCCGCGCCGGCACGGGAAAATCGGGCCCGTGGAAGTGACTCTGCTTGGTACCGGCGGGCCCATGGGGCTGCCCAGGCCCGATTGTTCGTGCGCCGTCTGCGCGGTGGCCCTCGGTGCGGACGCCCGCGCGGCCACCGCCCTCCTGGTGGACGGCACGCTGTTGCTGGACCTGACACCCGGCGCCGCCTTCGCGGCGGCCCGGGCCGGGCACTCGCTCAGCGGGGTGCGCCAGGTCCTGCTGTCGCACCCGCACGACGGACCCGCGGTGGAGGTACCGGCGGGGCTGCCGCAGCCGGGGCGTGTGCCGGACGGCCGGGAGCTGACACTGCTGACGGGCCATCGGGTGCGGGCGCTGGCGATGGACGCGCCGGGCACCGGGTACGCGGTCACGGGCCCGGACGGGCAGCGGCTGCTCTATCTGCCGCCGGGCGCGGCCCCCGCGGGCCTGGACGAGACGACCGAGACGTACGACATGGTGGTCGGCGACGTCGTCGGGCGGCCGGACGCGCTGGCCCGGCTGCGGCTGGTGGGCGCGGTGGGTCCCGCCACCGATGTGATCGCGGTGCACCTCGGCCACGACGTGCCGCCGGGCCGGGAACTGCGGCGGCGCCTCGCGGCGGCGGGGGCACGGACGGTCCCGGACGGCAGGACGCTGACCGTCGGGGTGTACGAGGACGTGCCCGACGTACCGCGCCGGACGCTGGTCCTCGGCGGGGCCCGGTCGGGCAAGTCGGTGGAGGCCGAGCGCCGGCTTGAGGCCTTCCCGGACGTGCTGTACGTGGCCACGGGCGGCACGCGCAACGGGGACGGGGAGTGGGCGGCCCGGGTGCACGCGCATCGCGAGCGGCGCCCCGGCTCCTGGCGTACCGCCGAGACCTGCGACCTCGTACCCCTGCTCAAGGACGACGGGCCCGCGCTGCTCATCGACTGTCTGTCGCTGTGGCTGACGGACGCGATGGACGCCGCGAACGCCTGGGACGACGCCGAGTGGGCCGGCGGCGGCGAGCGGGTGCTGCGGGCGCGCGTCGAGGAGCTGACGGCCGCCGTCCGCGAGTCGCGCCGCACGGTGGTCGCCGTCTCCAACGAGGTCGGCTCCGGGATCGTCCCCGCCACCCCCTCGGGCCGCCGCTATCGCGACGAACTGGGCCGCCTCAACGCGGCGTTCGCGACCGAGTGCGAGCACGTGCTGCTGGTGGTGGCGGGCCAGGCGGTGACCTTGAAGGGCTGAGGCCCGGTCAGAGGAGGTTCGCGCGCGGGTTCTTGCGGGCGATGATCCGGTACGCGTTCGAGAAGCGGGTGCGGCGCAGGAGCGGGGCCAGGGCGTGGTCCAGGACGAACGCGGAGGCGAGCAGCGGGGCGGTGGCCCGGGTGAGGGCCGTGCGCAGGGTGCGCTGGAGGTCGGTCGGCGGGGCGGGGCGCCAGGGCTCGTCCCCGCCGGGCAGCCGGTTGCCGATCGCCAGGGCCAGGGCACCGGTCAGGTCGTACGGGACGTGGGGCTCGCGGCGGTCGGTGGAGACGACCGAGCAGCCCAGTTCGTCGAGTTCGTCGAGCAGGTTGCGCAGCGGCATGAGGTGGAGGTGCTGCGGCTGGCAGTAGGACACCCACCACTTGCCGAGCAGCGCGCCGAACGCGCAGTCCGGGTCCGGGACCTCGACGAGCAGATGCCCGCCGGGGCGCAGTACGGCGAGCGCGGCACGCAGTTCCTCGCGCGGGTCGGGGCTGTGCTCCAGGTGGTGGAACATGCTGACCACGTCGTAGCGGGCCCGCAGCCGGCCGACCAGGTCGGGCAGCCGGCCGCGGTGCGCCTCCTCGACCCGGCCCGCCGCCAGGGCCTTGTCGACGCGCGAGGTGGGGTCGAGCCCGTCGAAGGACGTGTACGTGAACAACTCCTTGGCCGCCGCCGGGAAGTGGCCGTGTCCCGTGCCGACGTCCAGCCAGCTCTCGGGCTCCGGGAACGGGAGCATCGCGCGGGCCGCGGCCTCGTGACGGCGGCGGCCGGCCCGGGAGCGCAGGGTCCGCTCGGCGAAGCTCTCGTGCTCGTGACGCTCGCCGCCGTGCTCCTGGCGTTCTTCGCCGCCGTCCTGGTTCTCGTAGAAGTCGCGGTAGTAGAAGGCGAGGCCCTCGGCGGTCAGGCGGGGGTTCTGGAAGGCGTGGGCGCAGTCCTCGCACTCGTCGACGACGAAGGTGCCGGGCTTGTGCTGGAGCAGGTCGGGGGTACGCAGCCGGGTGCGCAGCCGCGCCGAGCCGCACCAGGGGCAGTCGGGTCTGCGCGGTTCGTGGAAGCGGTCGGTGCCCCGGGCCAGCTCCCCCAGATAGACGGCACGGCGCTGGGCGACGGACTGCTGGGCGACGGACTGCTGGGCGGTGGGCTGCTGGGCGGCGGTCGTGACGGCTGCGGGAGGCGGCGTGGGGGGTGTGGCCGGGGTCGGGGGTGTGACGGGTGTGGGGGGCATGGTCTGTCTGCTCCTGCCGGTCCGACGGGGTAAGACCCTGTAGAGGCTGATATGAGCCGCTACCAGTTGATACAAACCGGTATGACAATCCACTGCAAACCGGCACACATGGGATCGACGCCCTGGACGCGCCCACCCCGCGCGGGCCACTGACCGCCCGTCAGGATCCCGACCGGATCCCGGCCGGATCACTGCCGGTACTGTTCGGCGAATGAGCTCGCTTAATCTCGACGACTTCACCGACCTGATCGAGCGCCCCGACGGTGGCGTACGCCGTGACGCGGAGGCCCGCCGGGAACGCCAGGTCGTGCCGCCCGGGTCACTGGGACGCCTGGACGAACTCGGTGAGTGGCTGGCCGCCGCGCAGGCGGCCGTGCCGGTGCGGGCGATCGAGCGTCCGCGCGTGGTGCTGTTCGCGGGCGACCACGGGGTCGCCGGACTGGGGGTCTCGGCGCGGCCCGCCGGGAGCGCGGACGACCTGGTGCGCTCCGTACTGGACGGCGCGAGTCCCGTGTCGGTACTGGCCCGGCGGCTCGGGGTGCCCGTGCGGGTGGTGGACATGGCGCTCGACTGTGAGCCCGACAGCCTGCCCGACGAGGTCGTACGGCACCGGGTGCGGCGCGGGTCCGGGCGGATCGACGTCGAGGACGCGCTGACCCTGGAGGAGGCGGAGGCCGCGTTCCGGGCGGGGGTCGCCGTCGCGGACGAGGAGGCCGACTCCGGGACCGATCTCGTCGTGCTCGGGGACGTGAGTGTCGGCGGGACGACCGCGGCGGCCGTGCTCGTCGCCGCACTGTGCGGGACCGACGCGTCGGTGGTGACCGGGCGCGGGGGGCGGGCGATCGACGACCTCGCGTGGATGCGCAAGTGCGCGGCGGTGCGCGACGCGTTGCGGCGGGCGCGGCCCGTTCTCGGGGACCAGTTGCAGTTGCTCGCGACGGTGGGTGGGGCCGATCTCGCCGCGATCACCGGGTTTCTGCTGCAGAGCGCCGTACGGAAGACGCCCGTCGTGCTCGACGGGGTCGTGTCCGCGGCCTGCGCGCTGGTCGGGCAGCGGGTCGCCTTCCGGGCGCCGGACTGGTGGCTGGCGGGGCAGAGCAGTGGGGAGCCGGCGCAGGCGAAGGCGTTCGACCGGATGGCGCTCGAACCGCTGCTTTCGCACGGGGTGACCGTGGGGGAAGGGGCGGGGGCGTTGCTGGCGCTGCCGTTGGTGCAGGCGGCTGCGGCGCTGGCGGCGGAGTTGCCTTTGACTCCTTCGGCGCCGTCGGCTCCTTCGGCCTCTGACGAGCCCGAGAGCCAGAAGGCCGACTAGCCGACCAGGGGGTGGGCGGGCTCCGGCCCGGGGGTCGGGTGCGGGTCCGGTGGGGGCCGTTCGCGCAGTTCCCCGCGCCCCTTAAAAGCCAAAAGACTGCGCAGTTCCCCGCGCCCCTGAAAGGCAAAAGACTGCGCCGTTCCCCGCGCCCCTGGGTCGGTCGGGGCGCAGCCCCGCCGACAAGGGGCGCGGGGAACTGCGCGGGTGACCCCCACCGGGCCCGCACCCGAGGTCCTTGAGGGGCGCGGGGAACGGCGCGAGCAAGCCCCACCGGGCCGCAGGTGAAGTTCATGGTTGGGTCGCCCCGCCCGGGCGGCAGCCCAACCGCGTGGGTGGCCCATATGATCCACTTTCATGCGAAGCGCCCGATTCACCGTCGCGCACAAGCCGGAGACCGCCGCCGCGGCCACCGCCGTCTGGTACCTCCGCACCGTCGCGTTCCTCAACTTCCTGAGCGCCGTCTGGCTCTCCCTCGGCCAGGACGTGCGGCGCCACAACACGGAGGACTACTTCACCCCGTACCTCCTGACCGCCGGCTTCGCGTCAGGCGTGTTCACCATGTTCCTGGCGATCACGATGCGACGGCGCAAGCGAGCCGCCTGGATCCTCAACCTGGCCCTGAGCGGAGCGTTCCTGCTGCTGTTCGCCTTCGCCATGGCCTTCCCGGAGGTCCGCCGGTACCCGCAGAACTGGATCTCCCTCGCCCTGACGGCGGTCTTCGTGGCGTCCCTGATCGTCGGCCGCCGCGCGTTCTACGCGAAGGGCGACCGCTCGAACCCCAGGCTCGCGGCAGCCGTCGGCGTCGGCGGCCTCCTGCTCTGCTCCCTGCTGGCCGCGCTCCTGGTGACCGTCACCAACCACGCCCACGACGCGCACCTGTCGACCTTCACCGACCGCTGGCGCTACGGCACCCTGCGGCTCGTCTCGGTCGCCGCCGACGACTCCCGCTTCCCCGGGATCACCACTCCCAACTGGGTGAACGTCGCCATCAACGTATTGAGCACCCTGCTCGTACTCGCCGTCCTGTACGCGGCCTTCCGCTCCCGCCGCGTCGTCGACCCGCTCACCGCCGACGACGAGGAACGGCTGCGGGCCCTGCTCGACCGGCACGGCGACCGGGACTCCCTCGGCTACTTCGCGCTGCGCCGCGAGAAGAGCGTGGTGTGGTCGCCGACCGGCAAGGCCGCCGTCGCCTACCGCGTCGTCGGCGGCGTCTCACTGGCCTCCGGCGACCCCATCGGCGACCCCGAAGCTTGGCCCGGCGCCATCGAACCCTGGCTCTCCGAGGCGCGCGCCCACGGCTGGATCCCCGCCGTGATGGGCGCGGGCGAGGAGGCCGGGACCGTCTACGCCCGGCACGGTCTCGACGCGCTGGAGCTCGGGGACGAGGCGATCGTCGAGACCGCCGAGTTCACCCTCGACGGGCGGGCCATGCGCACCGTCCGCCAGGCCTACAACCGCGTGCGGCGCGCGGGCTACCGGGTACGCATCCGGCGGCACGAGGACATCCCGGCCGACGAGATGGCGTACCTCCTCGCCCGCGCGGACGACTGGCGGGACGGGGCGACCGAGCGCGGCTTCAGCATGGCGCTGGGGCGGCTCGGGGACCCGGGCGACGGCCGGTGCGTGATGCTCGAATGCCGGGACGGCGGCGGGGAGGAGGGGGACGGTGAAGGCGAGCTGCGGGCCGTGCTGTCCTTCGTGCCCTGGGGGCCCCGCGGGCTCTCCCTCGATCTGATGCGGCGGGACCGGGACTCCGAGAACGGGCTCATGGAGTTCATGGTGATCCAGCTCCTCCAGCGGGCCCCCGAGATCGGGATCACGCAGGTCTCGCTCAACTTCGCCATGTTCCGTTCCGTCTTCGAACGCGGCGCGCGCCTCGGTGCGGGGCCGGTGCTGCGGCTGTGGCGCTCACTGCTCAGCTTCTTCTCGCGCTGGTGGCAGATCGAGTCGCTGTACCGCGCCAACGCCAAGTACCGGCCCATCTGGGAACCGCGGTTCCTGCTCTTCGAGAAGAGCGCCGACCTGCCGCGCATCGGCCTCGCCGCCGCCCGCGCGGAGGGCTTCCTGGAGGCCCCGGGCCTGCCGAAGTGGCTGCACCGCAAGCGGCTGGACGCGCACGGGTAGGTGGCCCTGTCAGGAGCGTCCGGGCAGGGAACGTACGGGTTCCGGGTCGGGTTTGCCGCCGATCAGGTCCTGGAACCTGCGGCGCGGTCCCGCCCAGCGGCGGTCGTGGTGGTAGGCGCGCAGACGCGCTCTGGCCCGGGCGCGCGGCCGTCGCCGGTAGAAGCGCCTGGCCCAGGGTGACGTGGGGCGGGCCAGCCGGATCGCGCCGATCAGGGCGACGAGCGGCACGATCACCCCGAAGATCGCCATACGGGTCTTGCCCTTGCTCAGCGCCAGCAGCGCGACGCCGAAGTTGAGCGCGATGCTCAGGACGACACCGGCACGGTCCTGCAGTTCGTCCTCGGTGAGGTCGTTGACGCCGAAGGGCAGGAAGCCGCTGAGCATCAGGCCGACCAGCGCCGCCGTGACCACCACGACCTCGACGCTCTTGCGGCCCTCCTCGCTCCAGTAGACGTCGTCGAGGTGCAGGATCAGCGCGAACTCGTCGAGCACCAGACCCGCGCCCATGCCGAACACCACGGCGGACACGGCCGAGCCGAAGCCGTGCCGGTCGCTGCCCACCGCGCCGAAGCCGCCGATCACCGTCAGGACGACCCCGGGGACGACGTGGTGGATGTGCAGGCCGCCCGCCTTCACGTTGCCGAACGGGCCCTTGCCCGCCCGGATGAGCCGGACCACGATCCGGGTGATCACGAAGGTGAGGACGAAGGAGGCCAGCGCCAGCAGCAGCGGGAGCTTTCCCGGCTCGATGATGTTCCGCGTCCACCAATGCCCCATATGCGTACTTTATGCGCGGCTGCCGTGGGCGTCTCCTGGTCGTCCGGCGGTCACCCGGCGGCCGTCCGGCGGTCGTTCCGTGGGCGGCGACCGGTACTCTGCGCCGGTGTCCACGCCCCCGCCGAACCCGTCGCCCGGTCCCCCGCCCGAGAGGCCGGAGACGCCGACGACGCCAGTGACGCCGGCGGCCTCCTGGAGCGACGGACTCCGCTTCGCCTTCGGCACGCTGACCGTGTTCCCCGTGACCGTGCGGCGCTGGGACCGCGGGGCCGCGCGCACCGGGATGACGCTCGCGTCCGTCGCCGGTCTCGCGGTGGGTGTGCCGGCCGCCGCGACCGGGCTGCTCCTGCTGGTGCTCGGCGCGGGCCCCCTCCTCGCGGCCGTGGCGAGCGCCGCCGTGCCCGCCGTCCTCACCCGCGGCCTCCACCTCGACGGCCTCGCCGACACCGCCGACGGGCTCGGCAGCGGCAAGCCCGCCGAGGACGCGCTGCGCATCATGAAGCGGTCGGACATCGGGCCGTTCGGGGTCGTGACCCTGCTGTTCGTCCTGCTCGCGCAGGTGGCCGCGCTGGCCCAGGCGTACGGGGACTCGTGGGGGCGGGGTGTTCTCGCGGCCGTCGTGTCGGCGACCGTCGGGCGGCTGGCGCTGACGCTGGCCGCGCGGGCGGGGGTGCCGGGGGCTCGGCCCGAGGGGCTGGGGGCGGTGGTGGCGGGGGTGGTTCCCGTGCGGGCCGGTCTGCTCGCGGCGGCCGTCGTCACGGCCGTGGCAGCCGCCGCGGGCGCGCTCCTCGGCGCGTACGGCGTCCTCGGCGCCGTGCTGGCCGTCCTTCTGGCCTGCGCCGCCGCCGAGTCACTGCTGCGGCACTGCACGCGGCGGTTCGGCGGCGTGACGGGGGACGTCTTCGGCGCGCTCGAAGAGACCGCCGTGACCGTCGCGCTGGTCGCGTTCTGTCTCTTCGCCTAGGACAGGCCGTGGCGGCGGATTCCTCGCCCCCGCCGCCCCTACCCGTCCCGTCACCGACTCGGGGGCCAGCCCCCGAACCCCCGGTCCTCAAACGCCGGACGGCTGAAAGAGTCGCGGACCGTCCGCGACTCTTCAGCCCGTCCGGCGTTTGAGGACGAGCGCGCAGCGCGACAGGGGGGTCCGGGGGCGCAGCCCCCGGGGACGGACTCTGGTAGGAGCGAACGTCGACACCGCGCGTAGGCTCGGGGTCGGGACTCCAACCCCCGGGCCGACCACACCCCGCCGGCCACAGCAACTCAACGGAAGCGAGATTTCACCACCGTGACTGCTCTCACTCTCAGCACCGCCGCGGCGCCCGGTCTGCGCACCGACGCGATCGTCGTCGGTGTCGCCAAGGTCACCGGGTCCAAGTCCGGGGACCTGGTGGTCGCACCGGGCGCCGAAGCCGTGGACAAGGCGTACGACGGCAGGCTCGCCGGCGTTCTGGAGACCCTCGGCGCCTCGGGCGGCGAGGGCGAGGTGACGAAGCTGCCGGCGCCTTCCGGCTTCAAGGCACCGCTCGTCGTGGCGGTCGGCCTCGGTGCCCTCCCGGACAAGGACGACTCCTTCTCCGCGGAGACGCTGCGCCGCGCCGCCGGCGTCGCCGCCCGCGCCCTGGCCGGCACCAAGAAGGCCGCGTTCGCCCTGCCGGTCTCGGACGCCGCCGACGCGGGCGCCATCGGCGAGGGCGTGCTGCTGGGCTCGTACGCCTTCGACGCGTACAAGGAGGCCGCCAAGGACGGGAAGGGCGCCAAGAACGGCAAGGCCCCGCTCGCCGAGGCCACGCTGCTCGGCGGCAAGGCCCGCGACAAGGCGTTCAAGGCGGCGATCGAGCGCGCCACGGCCGTGTCCGAGGAGCTGAACCGCGCCCGCGACCTCATCAACACCCCGCCGAACGACCTGAACCCGGAGGCCTTCGCCGCCGTCGCGCAGGCCGCGGCCAAGGAGCACGGCATCAAGGTGCAGGTGCTCGACGAGAAGGCGCTCGCCAAGGGCGGGTACGGCGGCATCCTCGGCGTCGGCGCCGGTTCCGCGTCCGCGCCCCGGCTGGTGAAGCTCTCGTACACCTCGTCCAAGGCGAAGAAGCACCTCGCCTTCATCGGCAAGGGCATCACCTACGACTCGGGCGGCATCTCGCTCAAGCCCGCCGGGCACAACGAGACGATGAAGTGCGACATGAGCGGTGCGGCGGCGGTCTTCGCCGCCGTGGTCGCCGCCGCGCGGCTGGGCCTTGAGGTCAACGTGACCGGCTGGCTCGCGCTGGCCGAGAACATGCCCTCCGGCTCCGCCACCCGTCCGGGCGACGTGCTGCGCATGTACAGCGGCAAGACCGTCGAGGTGCTCAACACCGACGCCGAGGGCCGGCTCGTGCTCGCCGACGCGCTCGCCAAGGCGTCCGAGGAGAAGCCCGACGCGATCGTCGACGTGGCGACGCTGACCGGCGCGATGATGCTGGCGCTCGGCAACCGTACGTTCGGGATCATGGCGAACGACGACGCGTTCCGCTCCGCGGTGCACGAGGCCGCCGAGGAGGTCGGCGAGGCCGCGTGGCCCATGCCGCTGCCGGACCACCTGAAGAAGGGCATGGACTCCCCGACCGCCGACATCGCCAACATGGGCGAGCGCTACGGCGGCGGTCTGGTTGCCGGGCTCTTCCTGAAGGAGTTCGTGGGCGAGGGCATCACGTGGGCGCACCTCGACATCGCCGGGCCCGCCTTCAACGAGCAGGCGCCGTTCGGGTACACGCCCAAGGGTGGTACCGGGTCGGCCGTTCGTACGTTGGTTCGACTGGCCGAGCTGACGGCTGTCGGCGATCTGGGCTGACGGCTGTAGGCGATCTGGGCTGACGCCCGCCCACCGATCGAGCCCGCACCCGTCGTACGGCGAGTGCGGGCCGGTGGGGGCCGGTCGCGCCCACGCGGCGGAGCCGCACACCGGCACGGCCCCGCGCCCCTTCAAGGGCTCGTGTGATCGATCAGACGTCCCACAGCCCGGCCCGGCGTCCCGGGCGGCGGCGACAAGTGCGAAGATGGGTTCTCGGCAGGACAGGGCCCACCTCAGGGCCGAAGAAAGAGCGGCCACACCAGCCGCCGCCCGGTCAGTGAAGACCGGCGCCGGCGCACATGCATGGAGGACGTGACGTGGCGAACGACGCCAGCACCGTTTTCGACCTAGTGATCCTCGGCGGTGGTAGCGGCGGCTACGCCGCGGCCCTGCGCGGAGCGCAGTTGGGCCTGGACGTCGCCCTGATCGAGAAGAACAAGCTCGGCGGCACCTGCCTTCACAACGGCTGCATTCCCACCAAGGCCCTGCTGCATGCCGGCGAGATCGCCGACCAGGCACGCGAGAGCGAGCAGTTCGGTGTCAAGGCCACCTTCGAGGGCATCGACATCGCCGCCGTCCACAAGTACAAGGACGACGTGATCAGCGGCCTGTACAAGGGCCTGCAGGGCCTCGTGGCCTCCCGCAAGGTGACGTACATCGAGGGTGAGGGACGTCTGTCGTCCGCCACCTCCGTGGACGTCGGCGGGCGCCGCGTGGAGGGCCGTCACGTGCTCCTGGCGACCGGCTCCGTGCCGAAGTCGCTGCCGGGCCTGGACATCGACGGCAACCGCATCATCTCCTCCGACCACGCGCTGACGCTGGACCGCGTACCGCAGTCCGCGATCGTGCTGGGCGGCGGTGTCATCGGCGTCGAGTTCGCCTCGGCGTGGAAGTCCTTCGGCACCGACGTCACCGTGATCGAGGGCCTCAAGCACCTCGTCCCGGTCGAGGACGAGAACAGCTCCAAGCTTCTTGAGCGCGCGTTCCGCAAGCGCGGCATCAAGTTCAACCTCGGCACGTTCTTCGACAAGGCCGAGTACACGCAGGACGGCGTCCGCGTGACCCTCGCCGACGGCAAGACCTTCGAGGCGGAGATCCTCCTGGTCGCCATCGGCCGCGGCCCGGTCTCCGCCGGTCTCGGCTACGAGGAGCAGGGCGTCGCGACGGACCGCGGTTACGTCCTGGTCGACGAGTACATGCGCACCAACGTGCCGACCATCTCGGCCGTGGGTGACCTCGTCCCGACGCTCCAGCTCGCGCACGTCGGCTTCGCCGAGGGCATCCTGGTGGCGGAGCGTCTGGCCGGTCTCAAGACCGTCCCGATCGACTACGACGGCGTGCCCCGGGTGACGTACTGCCACCCGGAGGTCGCCTCCGTGGGCATCACCGAGGCCAAGGCCAAGGAGATCTACGGTGCGGACAAGGTCGTCGCTCTGAAGTACAACCTCGCGGGCAACGGCAAGAGCAAGATCCTCAAGACCGCGGGCGAGATCAAGCTCGTCCAGGTCAAGGACGGTGCCGTGGTCGGCGTCCACATGGTCGGCGACCGCATGGGCGAGCAGGTGGGCGAAGCCCAGCTGATCTACAACTGGGAGGCGCTGCCCGCCGAGGTGGCGCAGCTCATCCACGCGCACCCGACGCAGAACGAGGCCATGGGTGAGGCTCACCTCGCCCTGGCGGGCAAGCCGCTGCACTCGCACGACTGACCGACCCTCGGTCACACACGACGCGACGACACAGACTTCCGCAATTCGTAAGGAGCAACCGAAACCATGGCGGTTTCCGTAACCCTTCCGGCGCTCGGCGAGAGCGTCACCGAGGGCACTGTCACCCGCTGGCTGAAGGCCGAGGGCGAGCGCGTCGAGGCCGACGAGCCGCTGCTCGAAGTGTCCACCGACAAGGTCGACACCGAGATCCCCTCCCCTGCCGCCGGTGTGCTCGCCTCCATCAAGGTCGCCGAGGACGAGACGGTCGAGGTCGGCGCCGAGCTGGCCGTCATCGACGACGGCTCGGGCGCCCCCGCCGCCGAGTCCGCCCCGGCCGCCGAGCCCGCGGCTGCCCCCGCTCCCGAGCCCGCCGCGGCTCCGGAGCCGGCCCCGCAGGCCACTCCGTCCGCCGAGGCCGCCGCTCCGGCGCCGGCCCCGACCGCCGAGGCCGCCTCCGGCGGTGGCAGCGCCGAGGGCACCGACGTGGTGCTTCCGGCACTGGGCGAGTCGGTCACCGAGGGCACCGTCACCCGCTGGCTCAAGGAGGTCGGGGAGTCGGTCGAGGCCGACGAGCCGCTGCTTGAGGTCTCCACGGACAAGGTCGACACCGAGATTCCGGCGCCCACCTCCGGTGTGCTGCTCGAAATCGTGGTCGGCGAGGACGAGACCGCCGAGGTCGGCGCGAAGCTGGCCGTCATCGGCGCTCCCGGCGCGGCTCCGGCCGCGGCGCCCGCTCCGGCCGCCCCGGCTCCGGCGCCCGCCGCCGCTGCCCCGGCACCGGCTCCGGCCGCTCCCGCCGCTCCGGCTCCTGCTCCGGCGGCCCCGGCCGCTCCGGCTCCGCAGGCGCCCTCGGCTCCCGCGCCGCAGCAGCAGACCGCCCCGGCGCCCGACCCGGCTCCGGCCGCGCCGGTTCCGGCTCCCGCCCCTGTCACCCCGGCCGCGGCGCCCGCCGCGACCTCCGGCGACGACGGCGCGTACGTGACCCCGCTGGTGCGCAAGCTCGCCGCCGAGCACGGCGTCGACCTGTCCAGCGTCAAGGGCACCGGCGTCGGCGGGCGGATCCGCAAGCAGGACGTCATCGCCGCCGCCGAGGCCGCGAAGGCCGCTGCCGCCGCGCCGGCTCCGGCCGCCGCCCCGGCCGCGCCGGGCGCCGGCAAGAAGGCGCCGACGCTGGAGGCCTCTCCGCTGCGCGGCCAGACCGTGAAGATGCCCCGCATCCGCAAGGTCATCGGCGACAACATGGTGAAGGCCCTGCACGAGCAGGCCCAGCTGTCCTCGGTCGTCGAGGTCGACATCACCCGGCTGATGAAGCTCCGCGCGCAGGCGAAGGACTCCTTCGCGGCGCGTGAGGGCGTCAAGCTCTCCCCGATGCCGTTCTTCGTGAAGGCGGCGGCCCAGGCGCTGAAGGCCCACCCGGCCGTCAACGCCCGGATCAACGTCGACGAGGGCACGATCACCTACTTCGACACCGAGAACATCGGTATCGCGGTGGACTCCGAGAAGGGCCTGATGACTCCGGTCATCAAGCACGCGGGTGATCTCAACATCGCCGGTATCGCCAAGGCCACCGCCGAGCTGGCGGGCAAGGTCCGGGCGAACAAGATCACGCCGGACGAGCTGTCCGGGGCGACCTTCACGATCAGCAACACCGGGTCGCGTGGCGCGCTGTTCGACACGATCATCGTGCCGCCGAACCAGGTCGCGATCCTGGGCATCGGTGCGACGGTCAAGCGGCCGGCCGTCATCGAGACGGAGGAGGGTACGGTCATCGGCGTCCGCGACATGACGTACCTGACCCTCTCCTACGACCACCGGCTGGTGGACGGTGCCGATGCGGCGCGCTACCTGACCGCGGTCAAGGCGATCCTTGAGGCGGGCGAGTTCGAGGTCGAGCTCGGCCTGTAGGCTCCGCCGCCCCCGCAAGGCACGACGAGGTGCCCCTGTCCGGTCCACCGGACAGGGGCACTTTCGCGTTGCCCGCGGGCCTGAAAACGGGCCGGTCCTTCACCTGCGGCCCGGTGGGGGCCGTTCGCGCAGTTCCCCGCGCCCCTAAAGACGGGCCGGTTCTACACCTGCAGGCCGGTGGGGGTTGCTCGCGCAGTTCCCCGCGCCCCTCAAAGACGGGGCTGCGCCCCAGCCTTTGCCCCGCCAGGGGCGCCCTGAAGGGGCGCGGGGAACGGCGCGACCAGCCCCCACCGACCCGCAGATGCAGAACCGCCCGCTTTCAGGGGCGCGGGGAACTGCGCGAGCAACCCCCACCGGCCTGCAGGTGTAGAACCGGCCCGTCTTTAGGGGCGCGGGGAACTGCGCGAACGGCCCCCACCGGCCCGCAGCCGACGCGCAACCCGCCGGGGCGCAGCCCCGTCCTGAAGGGGCGCGGGGAACTGCGCGGCCAGCCCCCACCGGTCCGCGGCCGAAGAACAACCCGCAGCCCCACCCCATACGCGCCCGCCCAATCCCCGCGAAGCGCCGTGGCCTTATTGTCTAAAGGTCAAAACGAAGGAGCCCCCATGACCGCGCCCGTCGTCCACTCGCTCCGCGAGCAGATCCGCGAGCACATCGTGGAGGGGATCGTCAGCGGCCGCTGGAAGCCGGGCGAGCGGATCGTGGAGCGCCGGATCGCCACGGAGCTGGAGGTCAGCCAGACCCCCGTACGGGAGGCCCTGCGCGAGCTGGAGTCCCTGCGGCTGATCGAGTCGGCCCCGAACAAGGGCGTACGCGTACGCAATCTGACCGCGGCCGACCTGGAGGAGAGCTACCCCGTCCGGGCCGGCCTGGAGGCCATCGCCGCCGAGCTGGCCGCGGAGCGCCTCGCGGCGGACTGCTCGACGCTGGAGCCGCACGTCGCCGCCCTGTACGAGGCCGACCGCAGGGCGGACGGCACGGGCCAGGTCCGCCACACGGTGGCCTTCCACCGCGAGCTGGTGCGCGCCGCGGGCAACAGCGTGCTGCTGCACACCTGGGAAGGCCTCGGCATCGAGGTCTTCACGGCCCTGTCGATCCGCTGGCTGGGCACGGTCCAGCAGTCGTACGCGGAGGAGCACGAGGCCCTGGTGGAGGCGTTCCGGCGCCGGGATCCGCTGATCGCGGAGCTGGTGAAGGCGCATGTGCTGGGCTGCGCCCCGAGGACGGGCGACGAACCCGCCTCGTGACCGCGAAACCGATCGCGACCGTGATCGCGACCGTGATCGCGACCAGTGGAGCGCGGGCCCGCTCATACGTACCCCCGCAGAACGCCCACAGCCCACCTCACCTGCGAAAACAAGGCACCCCGTGCCCACAGCGAAGGCACCGCGTGCCTACTTTCTCGTGATCAAGAGGTTTTGCCCTTCAACCCTTTGATCGATCATCGATCAGCGAGTTACAGTCATCGGCGGGCTCCCACCAGAGCCCGCCGCCCTGTCCTGCCAAAGACCAAGGGCATCCCCCGACACACCCCTTGCCGACGAGGGAACCCCCTCCGCATCCGGAAGGCGGCGCAATGACCGACCCCACCGCTATCCAGCCGAGCGAGCTCGACCAGCTCCCGGACCGCGACCCCGAGGAGACCGCCGAATGGCAGGCCTCCCTCGACGCCGTCACCGAGGCGGCCGGGCCGCACCGTGCCGCGTACCTGATGCGCCGCACGCTGGAGCGCGCCGAGGGCAACGGACTCGCGCTGCCCAAGCTGCTTGAGACCGACTACGTCAACACCATCCCGACCGCCGCCGAGCCCACCGTGGACGGCGACGAGGAGATGGAGCGCCGGATCACCGCGTGGAACCGCTGGAACGCGGCCGCGATGGTGACCCGCGGCGCGAAACACGGCGTCGGCGGCCACATCGCCACCTTCGCCTCCGCGGCCTGGCTCTACGAGACCGGCTTCAACCACTTCTTCAAGGGCAAGGAGGCCGACGGGTCCGGCGACCAGCTCTACATCCAGGGCCATGCCTCCCCCGGCATCTACGCCCGCGCCTTCCTCGACGGCCGTCTCAACGAGACGCACCTCGACAACTTCCGCCAGGAGGCGGGCGGCAACGGCCTCCCGTCGTACCCGCACCCGCGGCGCCTGCCCTGGCTGTGGGAGTTCCCGACGGTGTCGATGGGCCTCGGCCCGCTCTCCGCGATCTACCAGGCGCGCTTCAACCGCTATCTCACCAACCGCGACATCAAGGACGTCTCGGCGTCCCACGTGTGGGCGTTCCTCGGTGACGGCGAGATGGACGAGCCCGAGTCGACCGCGGCACTCGCCCTCGCGAGCCGCGAGGGCCTCGACAACCTGACCTTCGTCATCAACTGCAACCTGCAGCGCCTCGACGGTCCGGTCCGCGCGAACTTCAAGATCGTGCAGGAGCTGGAGGCCCAGTTCCGCGGCGCCGGCTGGAACGTCATCAAGTCGCTGTGGGGCAACGCCTGGGACGAGCTGTTCCGGCTCGACACCACCGGCGCCCTCGTCCGCCGTCTGCGGCAGGTCCCGGACGCGCAGGTGCAGACGTACCAGACCCGCGACGCCGCCTACATCCGCCAGGACTTCTTCGGCTCGGACCCGGCGCTCGTCGAGCTGGCGAAGCTGCTGAGCGACGACAAGATCCTGGAGTGTTTCCACCTCTCCCGCGGTGGTCACGAGGCGCGCAAGGTGTACGCGGCGTACAAGGCCGCCGTCGAGCACAAGGGCGCTCCGACGGTCATCCTGGCCCAGACGGTCAAGGGTCACACCCTGGGTACGGGCTTCGCGTCGAAGAACGCCAACCACCAGATGAAGAAGCTGTCGACGGACGAGTTCAAGCAGATGCGCGACCTGCTGGAGCTGCCGATCAAGGACAGCGACTTCGTCGACGGCGTGGTCCCCTACGGCCACCCCGGCGCCGACTCCCCCGAGGTCCGCTACCTCCAGGAGCGCCGCGCGGCCCTCGGCGGCCCGGCCCCGGCCCGTCGTACGCAGCCGCTGGCGCCCCTTCCCGCGCCCGCCGACAAGGCGTTCGCGGCCTTCGACAAGGGCTCCGGCTCGCAGAACGTCGCGACGACCATGGCCTTCGTACGCCTGGTCAAGGACCTGGTCCGCGACAAGACGTCCGGTAAGCGCTGGGTGCCGATCGTCCCCGACGAGGCGCGCACCTTCGGCATGGAGAGCCTCTTCCCGTCGCTCGGGATCTACTCCCCCAAGGGCCAGACGTACGAGCCGGTCGACCGCGACCAGCTGATGTACTACAAGGAGGCCAAGGACGGCCAGATCCTCAACGAGGGGATCACCGAGGCCGGTTCCATGGCGGACTTCATCGCCGCGTCGACCGCGTACAGCACGCACGGCGAAGCGATGATCCCGTTCTACATCTTCTACTCGATGTTCGGCTGGCAGCGCACGGCCGACCAGATGTGGCAGCTCGGCGACCAGCTGGGCCGCGGCTTCCTCGTCGGCGCCACGGCCGGCCGTACGACGCTGACGGGCGAGGGCCTGCAGCACGCGGACGGGCACTCGCCGGTGATCGCGGCGACGAACCCGGCGGCGCTGTCGTACGACCCGGCGTTCGCCTACGAGGTCGCGACGATCGTCAAGGACGGGCTGCGCCGGATGTACGGCGAGGCCGCCCCCGGTGAGGACCAGAACGTCTTCTACTACCTCACCGTCTACAACGAGCCGATCCCGCAGCCCGCGAAGCCCGCCGCCACCGGCATCGACGAAGGCATCGTCAAGGGGCTCTACCGCTTCAACACGGCGGAGTCCGCGGGCGTCCAGGTCAACGCCGCCAACGCCGCGCGGATCCAGCTGCTGGGCTCCGGCACGGCGATCCACTGGGTCCTGGAGGCGCAGAAGCTGCTCGCCGAGGAGTGGGGTGTGGCCGCGGACGTCTGGTCCGCCACGTCCTGGACCGAGCTGCGGCGGGACGCGCTGGAGGCCGACGCGGCGCTGCTGCGCGGCGAGGAGCGGGTGCCGTTCCTGCGGCAGGCGCTGCAGGGGGCGGAGGGGCCGGTGCTGGCCGTCTCCGACTACATGCGGCAGGTTCCCGACCAGATCGCGCAGTGGGTCGAGCAGGACTACTCGTCGCTGGGCGCGGACGGGTTCGGGCTCTCCGACACGCGGGTCGCTGCTCGGCGGCACTTCGGCGTCGACGCGCAGTCGATCGTGGTGGCTGCTCTGGCGCAGCTCGCGCGGCGGGGCGAGGTGCCCGCGTCCGCGGTGAAGGAAGCCCGCGCGAGGTACGGGCTGTAGTTCCACTCCACCCTCCCGCGGCCGGTTCGCCGCCTGCGGGAGGGTGGGGGTGACCCGCGCAGTTCCCCGCGCCCCTAAAAGCAGGCCGGTCGTCGGGTGCGGGTCGCGTGTGGCCGGTCGCGCAGTTCCCCGCGCCCCCAAAGACGAAAGGCAGGGGCGCAGCCCCGCTTTTCAGGGGCGCGGGGAACTGCGCGAGCAACCACGACGGCGCCGCACCCACCCACCGGCCCCGGCAGATCCAGAGGCGCGGGAAACTGGTCACCCACCGGTCCGTCTTTAGGGGCGCGGGGAACTGCGCGGCCAGCCACGACGGGGTCGCACCCGACCGTGCACCCCCACCCCCCGGCCCGCCGCAGGCGACCCCGCCCGCTCAACCGGCGGAGCCACCGGCATCATGGGGGGCATGCGCGCTGCCCGGCTCATCAAGATGGTGCTGCTTCTGCAGTCCCGGCCCTCCATGACCGCCGCCGAGCTGGCGCGCGAGCTGGAGGTGTCCGAGCGGACGATCACGCGGGACGCGCAGGCGCTGTCGGAAGCGGGCGTACCCGTGTACGCCGACCGCGGCCGCACCGGCGGATACCGCCTGGTCGGCGGCTACCGGACCCGCCTGACAGGCCTCGCCCGCAGCGAGGCCGAGGCCCTGTTCCTGTCCGGCGTACCCGGCGCCCTGCGCGAGATGGGCCTGGAGGACGCCTCCTCCGCCGCCCTCCTGAAGGTGTCCGCCGCCCTGCTGCCCTCCCTCAAGGACGCCTCCCGCACCGCGGCCCAGCGCTTCCATCTGGACGCCCCCGGGTGGTTCGCCGAGCCGAAGACCCCCGAACTGCTGCCCGCGATCGCGGAGGCGGTCTGGGACGACCGCCGGATCACCGCGCGCTACCGCCGCGAGGAGACGGACCTGGAGCGCGAGCTGGAGCCGTACGGGCTCGTCCTCAAGGCCGGTGTCTGGTACGTGTGCGCCAGGGTCGTCGGGCCGGAGCAAGCACCGGAGCAGCGCCCCGGCCCCTTCCGGGTCTACCGCATCGAACGGTTCACCTCCGCCGAACCGGCGGGCGACCGCTTCGAGCGCGACGAGACCTTCGACCTGCCCGGCTTCTGGGCCGACCAGGCCGAGCAGTTCGCCCGCTCGCTCCTGCGGGCGACGATCGTGGTGCGCCTCACCGAGGCCGGCGCGCGGCGGCTCAAACACACCGTGGACCCGCTCTCGGCCCAGGAGGCCCTGGACGCGGCGGGCCCGCCCGACGGCGAGGGCCGGGTGACGCTCACGCTGCCGGTCGAGTCGTACGACGTCGCGTACACGCAGTTCCTCTCCCTCGGTCCGGAGGCGGAGGTACTGGAGCCGGCCGAGCTAAGGAAACGTTTCTGCGACGCCGCGGCCCGGATCGCCGCGTATTACATCGACGCGGCGACCCGGGCCGACAAGGACTAGCGGTAGCCCGTCACGTCCGCCGGCTTGCCCTGCGACTCCACCTCCAGCAGATAGCGCCACGCGTCGGGCGCCGAGCCGTCGACGTCGGTGAAGCCGTACTCCCGGGCGAGCCCACCGCTGGACAGCGACTGCCCGTTCCACCGGGCCACGTCCGGGTCGGCGGCCAGGGCGACCAGAGCCCGCCCGATGTACGTGGGCGACTCGGAGATCGCGAAGTGCGGTGCCTGCTCGCAGGCGTCCCGCCAGTCCTCCTCGGTGACCTTGAACGCCGTGTCGAGCATCGCCTCGGAGCGCAGCCAGCCCGGGGTGACGCAGACCGCCGTACAGCCGTACTCCTTCAGTTCCTCCCCCAGGTCGTACGCCATCCGGATGGGAGCCGTCTTGGCGAGGTCGTAGAACAGGGGCTTGCGGTAGCGCCGGTTGTACTCCTCGGTGCCGTCCGTGACCTCGACGAGCAGTCCGCCGGGGTTGCGGACGAGCAGGGGCGCCGCGATGTGGCTGGTCACGAGGTGCGACTCGATGCCCAGGCGCATGATCCGCAGCCCCTTGGCGAGATCCATGTCCCACATGTCGGGCTGTTTGTCGGTCGTGAAGTCGAGGTGGACGTCCCCGCCCCAGATGTCGTTGACGAGGATGTCGAGGCGGCCCTGCTCCCGGTCGATGCGCTCGACCAGGGCGCGTACCTGCTCCGGTTCCAGGTGGTCGGTGGGGACGGCGATCCCCCGGCCCGCGACACCCGCGGCGCGGGCGGCCTCGTCGACGAGTTCGGCCGTCCCCTCGATCGTCTCGGTGGTCCGGCCGACCTCGCTGACCCGATCGCGGGTCGTGCGTCCCGTCACGTACACCGTGGCCCCCGCGCGCCCCAGCTCGACCGCCATGGCCCGGCCGGCGCCGCGCGTGGCACCCGCGACCAGCGCGATCCTGCCGTCGAGCGGTCCCGCGTTCTGCTGTGAAGCCTGCTCTGCTCTCTCCATGTGCCGAGCATCGCGCCGAATGGCGACACCTGCTGTCGGATTTTCCGGCGGCATGTGCGCGCATAACGATCCGCCTGTCCCCGGGTGCGCGGGCCGGGTACAGGCCCGATGCTTGTCCCGTGATGGACGAGACGGAGTTCTGGGAGCTGGTGGACGCGACCCGCGAGGCCGCCGAGGGCGACCCCGAGGAGCAGGCCGACCTGCTCGTCGAACGGCTGCTCCGGCTGGACCCCGAGATGGTCCTCGACTTCGCCCGTCACTTCGAGGCCCGCTACAACCGCGCGTACACCTGGGACCTGTGGGGCGCGGCCTGGATCCTGCTCGACGGGGCCAGCGACGACGCCTTCGACTTCTTCCGCTGCTGGCTGATCGGCCAGGGCCGGGAGACGTACGAGGGCGCCGTGCACGACCCGGACAAGCTGGCCGAGCTGCTCGGGGACTTCGACGACGAGGTCGACGGGGACGCCGAGGAGCTGGGGTACGCGGCGGACGAGGCGTACGAGCAGCTCACCGGCGCCGTCGCCCCCGACCTGGGTATCCCCGCGGCCCCTCCCGAGCCGCTGGGCACCCCGCTCGACCTGGAGAACCACTCACTCCTTGAGGAACGCCTGCCGCGCCTGTGGGACCGCTTCGCCGGCTGACGTCCGCGGGGCGCTGTGCGGGGGCGCCGCGTTGGCCCGGTCCAGCGCGGACGCGGTGGCGGCGGAGGGGCCGACCACGACCGCGGCCACCACGCAGGCGACGGTCCAGGGGCTGCGTGCGACCCGCGCCCACAGGGACGTACGCCCGGGCTCCTGCTCGCGACCGCTCGTACTCGTACGACTGTTCATGATCCCCACCTCCGGTCAGTGCGTGCCCTGACGCTAGAAGGCGCAGCTCGGGGTGATCCATGCCCCCGCTGTGGCCAACCTGTGAGGAACACCGGCGCCCCGAAGGGGCGCGGGGAACTGCGCGACCAGCCCCCACCGGGCCGCAGCCGAAGCACAACCTTTCGAGCCCAGCCCAGCCCAGCGCTCAGCGACGCCCCTGCAACCGCGCAGCCTCCTGCCGGATCGAGGGCAGCCGGGCCATCAGCGCCGCCCCCGGACACGCCGTCCAGTACCCGTCGGTGTGTCCGGAGACCGCCGTGAACGTACCCCGCGTCCCCGCCCGGTACTTGCTCAGACTGTTGGTCGACACGAGCCGCACGGACGCCCGCGGGTCGATACCCGTGAGCCCCAGCTTCCACGCGGCGACGGCAGCGATGGCATCGGTCATCGCCTTGGGCACGGGCACCCCCGCGGTGAACGTACCGAGCGCGGCGATGCCCGCCGTGCCCACGTTGAAGCCCTGGGTGTGGGCGCCGACGACGGCCCGCCCGGTGCCGCCCGCCCGCCCCTCGTACACGGTGCCGCAGCGGTCGACGAGGAAGTTGTAGCCGATGTCGTCCCAGTGCCGGACCCCGGCCTGCCCGGTGTACAGGTACTGGATGATGCGGGGCGCGTCGGCGCAGTCGTAGCCGTTGGGCGAGTCGGTGTGATGCACGAAGACGGCGGACACCCGGTCGGCGTACCTGGCCGGCGGCTGGGTGGACGCGGCGTCGCCCAGCCAGCGTTCCCTCGGCACGATGGGCGGCTTCGGGGCCCGGTGCCCGACGGAGGCGCGGGCCGCGACCGCCCGCTCGGCGTCACCCTGCGTCCGGTCGACGCCCACGGCACAGAGCACCAGCGCGGCGACGGCCGCGAGGCCGGGTACGCAGGCCAGCGCGGCGCGCGCGGGCCGGGGCAGCCGGTCCGGCCCGAGGCGCGGGAGGCGGGGGAGGCGAGGTATGCGGGCCGTGAGCGGGCTCCGGTGGGCACACATGCCACCCACTCTCCGGGACACCGGAAGGGTCCGCGATGTGTGGTGTGCCACCCGGTGGAACCAACGCCCCGGTCCGGGACGTTTCTACAGGTCCACGCACGTGTGCCGGCCGGCCGGTCCCCCACGCGCGTACCTGATCACTGGGCTCGCCCGGCACGTACTAAGGGGCCCAAGAGAAAGGGAGCTCCGTGGACCTGCTCGACATCCTGCTGTTGCTGGTCATCCTCGGCTACGCGGCGTCCGGCTACCGGCGCGGACTGGTCGCGGGCTGTGTCTCGCTGGCCGGCTTCGTGGGCGGTGCCGTCATCGGCGTATGGGTGCTGCCCTGGGTGATGGACCTGGTGGAGACGGGGACCACGACCGCGACGGTCACGGCGGTGCTCACCGTGCTGCTGCCCGCCGCGGTGGGCCACGAGCTGGCGGGGCGGCTGGGGCTGAAGCTGCGCCGCGAGCTGGACCAGGGTCCCCTGCGCGTGGTCGACGGAGTGGGCGGCGCCGCGGCGAACACGGTCTCCGTGCTCCTCGTGGCCTGGGTGGCCGCGAGTGTCCTCGGCGCGTCGGCCTCGCCGGTCGTCACCTCCTCGATCCGGGACTCCGCGCTGCTCGGCGCGGTGCAGGACACGATGCCGGAGACGACCCCGGCCTGGTTCTCGCGGGCCACCTCGGCGCTCACGGAGGCCGGTTTCCCGCAGGTCTTCAATCCCTTCGAGAACGAGCCGACGGCGTCGGTGGCCAAGCCCTCCGGGGACAGCGTCACCGCGGCTGCCACGCGGGCCTCCCAGCGCTCCACGGTGAAGGTCGAGGGCGCCGTCGGCACCCAGGGCCGGGAGGGCAGCGGCTTCGTGTTCGCCTCGGAGCACGTGATGACCAACGCGCACGTGGTGGCGGGCATCGACGACCCGACCGTGCGGGTGGGCGGCACGGGCCGGGCGTACGAGGCGAAGGTCGTCCTCTTCGACCCGCAGAAGGACGTGGCCGTGCTCGACGTGCCGGGGCTCAAGGCACCCGTGCTGTCCTTCGACACGACCGCCAAGCGCGGTGACGCGGCCGTGGTCGCGGGCTACCCGCAGGACGGCGGGCTCGACCTCCAGGCCGCGACGGTCGCGAACAAGATCAACGCTCAGGGCAAGAACATCTACGGCTCCGCCGTGGTGAACCGCGAGATCTACTCGATCCGCTCCACGGTCCGCCCCGGCAACTCCGGCGGCCCCCTGCTGACCACCGACGGCAAGGTCTACGGAGTCGTCTTCGCCCGCTCCACGAGCGACGCCGAGACGGGGTACGTACTGACGGCCGACGAGGTCGCGGAGGACGCGGCACGGGCGGCGAAGGCGACGTCGCCGGTGGACACGGGAGACCTCGTGACGTCATGACCGCTTGACGTCATGACCGCGTGACCGCGTGACGTCGTGACCGCCGTCCCGGCCGGCGGGGTGGTCAGAGCCTGCGGCCCATGAGTACGTCGTCCACGTACTCGCCGGCCAGACGGAATTCTCCCGGCTGAACGCCCTCGACCACGAAGCCCTCCGACTCGTACAGCCTGCGCGCGGGCGTGTTGTGGCCGAGGACGCGCAGGGTGATCCGGCGTGCGCCCTGGCGGCGGGCCTCGGCGACGGCGGCGCGGATCAGCGCCCGGCCCACCCCGTTGCCGCGGACCTCGTCGGCGACGGCGAGGCCCTGGATCTGGCGTACGTGCGCGTTGGACGCGAGCGGGGTGGGGAATCCGACCCGTACGTAGCCGACGAGCCGCCCGCCCAGTTCGGCGACCAGGTGGTCACGGGGCCCGAAGCGGTCGTTGAAGAACGGCTCGTACGGCGGCTGCTCCCGGGGTCTGACCGCGTGCTGGTAGGACCAGACCGCGCGGTCGAGACGGCCCAGCGCGTCTTCGTCCTCGGGCACCGCGGTGCGTATGTACGGCTCGGGCATGGACGTCACTGTAGAACGCACGCACGGGGCGCCACCCCGGCCGCGGGCCCCCTCGGCGCGGTGCTCGCGGGCGGACTGGCGCAGGATGGGGTCATGGAAGCTTCGCGAATCGCCGTGGCCGGCGCGTCCGGCCTCATCGGTACGGCCCTGGTGCGCTCACTGACCGCCGACGGGCACGAGGTGGTGCGGCTGGTACGCCGCAGGCCCCGGACGGACGACGAGGTCGAGTGGGACCCCGAGCGCGGTCACGTGGACGCCGTGGGCCTGACCGGCTGCGACGCCGTGGTGAACCTCGCGGGCGCCGGGATCGCCGACCGCCGCTGGTCCGACGCGTACAAGCGGACGATCCGCGACAGCCGGCTCCTCGGCACCGCCACGCTCGCGGAGGCCGCCGCCTCCCTCGACCGGCCGCCGAGAGTCTTCCTGAACGGCAGCGCCATGGGCTTCTACGGAGACACCGGCACGCGGGCCGTGGACGAGAGCGCGCCTCCCGGGGACGGGTTCCTGCCCTCGCTGTGCGTGGAGTGGGAGGAGGCGGCGGCGCCCGCGCAGGAGGCGGGCGTACGGACCGTCTTCGCCCGCACCGGACTGGTGGTGGCCCCCAAGGGCGGCGCCTGGGGGCGGCTGTTCCCGCTGTTCAAGGCGGGGCTCGGCGGGAAGATGGGCGACGGGCGGCAGTACTGGAGCTATATCGCGCTGCACGACCACGTGGCCGCGCTGCGGTTCCTGATCGATTCCGACGCGCTGTCCGGGCCCTTCAACCTGACGGCGCCCGAGCCGCTCACCAACGGCGAGATCACCGCCGCCATGGGGCGCGTCCTGCACCGACCCACGCTGTTCTCGGTGCCCGCGCCCGTCCTGAAGGCAGCGCTCGGCGAGATGGCCTCGGAGGTGCTGGGCAGCCAACGCGTCCTGCCCACCCGGCTGCTGGAGTCGGGCTTCACCTTCGCGTTCCCCGGCATCGAGGAGGCCATCCGGGCGGCTCAGGCGTAGTACGGCGCAGGCACCGGGCACGCCTCCCGGCGCGCGCACGCCGGTCACATGCGACCGGCGTGCGACCGTGCCCTGCTGATGCGCGAGTTCCCCCGGCCGGTCGCGGCCCTACTCTCGTCCCGAAGTCGGGTATTCCGGATACCCGTTGGGGGCGGGACGCCTCCAAGCAGCCGCGCGACCTCTAGGAGGGGCACGTGCTTGAGCCCGCTTGCCAGGCGGACGTCGTCATCGTGGGGGCCGGGGTCGCGGGACTCTCGGCCGCCCAACGGCTGAACAGCGCAGGTGTGTCGACCGTCGTCCTGGAGGCCGCCCCTCATGTGGGCGGCCGGATGGCGACCGAGAAGATCGACGGTTTCCGTCTCGACCGTGTCGGACGGCTCCTCTCCACGTCGTACCCCGAACTGCGCCTGACGCCGGGCCTGGACGCCCTCGTCCTGCGCCCGTTCGCCGCCGGCGTCCTCGTCCACGCCGAGGGGCGTGTGCACCGGGCGGGCGAGCCCGCGAGCGCCGGGGGCGCAAGGGGCGCACTCGACGCGGCGCGCGCCTTTGTGAGCCCCCCTCGCAGGCTCCGGCAGCTGCCGGCGGCCGCCGCCCCCGTGTCACGGGCGTATCCCCCGCTCGGGGGCGCGCTCGACCAGGCCCGGCTCGCCGCGGCCCTCGGCCGGATCGCGACGGTCCCCGTGGAACGGCTGCTGGTCCGGCCCGAGCGGCCCGCCGGGCGGGCGCTCGCGGCGCGCGGCATGCCCGCGCGTACGGTCGAGGGTTTTCTGCGCCCCCTCCTGGCGGCGCTGCTCTGCGATCCGGACCTGACGACGTCCAGCCGGTGCGCCGACCTCGCGCTCCGGGCCTTCGCCTCCGGGCGGCTGTGCGTGCCCGAGGGCGGGGCGGACACCCTGCCGGAGCTGCTCGCCGCGACCCTGCCCCCGGGGACGGTCCGGACCGGAGTGCGGGCCACCGCCGTCTCAACGACGTCCGTGGCGACGGCCGAGCACGGTGAACTCCGTTGCCGGGCCGTCCTGGTGGCGACCGGCGCCCGCGCCGCGGCGGAGCTGCTGCCCGGTCTGCGGGTGCCGCCGTGCCATCCCGTGACGGTGGTGCACCACACGGCGGACGAGCCGCCCATGGCGGACGCGGCGCTGCTCCTGGACGCGGACCGGCGGGGGCCTGTGGCCCATACGGCGGTCGTCAGCCAGGTCGACCCGTCGCGGGCGCCGGTGGGGCGTGCGCTGATCTCGTCGACGGTGCTGGGCGCGCCGCCCGCGGACACGGACCGGGTGGTACGGGCGCAGCTGGCGGCCCTCTACGGCACCGCCACGCACCGGTGGGAACTGCTGGCGGTCCATCACACGCCCGACGCCGTGCCGGCGATGCTGCCGCCGCACGACCTGCGGCGGCCGGTGCGGCTGCTGGCGGGCCTGTACGTGTGCGGGGACCACCGGGACACGAGCACGGTGCAGGGTGCTCTGCACTCGGGGCGGCGGGTGGCGCGGGCCCTGTTGAAGGACTTGGGCGTCGCTTCCACGGCAGCGGCTGCGGCCCCATTACGAACACCCACGGCCGCGTAGCCCCTCCCGGGGGGGGTGGCATTTCGACCGCGGGCCGGTGGGGGCCGTTCGCGCAGTTCCCCGCGCCCCCGAAAAACAGCCCTCCGGCGGCGGTCGAATGTCGGCCGCGGGCCGGTGGGGGCTTGTCGCGCAGTTCCTCGCGCCCCTAAAGACAAACACCCCCCCCCGCCAAGCCGGAGTGGAGGTCCCGACGCGGGGCGGGACCTCCACTCCCCGCCCCCGGGCCCCTTCAGGGGCGCGGGGAACGGCGCGGCCAGCCACAGCCGGCCCGCGGCCGAACCGCGACCCACCCCACCAGCACCCCAAAGGGGCGCGGGGAACTGCGCGAACGGCCCCCACCGGCCCGCACCCGAGACGCGACCCGCCCCACCGGCACCCCAAAGGGGCGCGGGGAACGGCGCGAACGGCCCCCACCGGTCCGCAGCCGAGTCACGACCCGCCCCACCGGCGCCCTAAAGGGGCGCGGGGAACGGCGCGAACGGCCCCCACCGGTCCGCGGCCGAGTCACGACCCGCCGCGCCCCGCCCCCGCCCCCACCGGTCCGCGGCCGAACCGCGACCGATCAACCGCGCTCAGCCGAGCGCAGCGACCTTGTCCCGGTAGCCCCTCACCGGTGCCGCGTCCCGATACGGTTCCAACCGGCGCTCGAAGTCCCGTACATACTCCAGCGCCCGAACCGACCGCATCTCGGACGCCTGCGCAGCAGCCTCCGCGCCCAGCTGGCACGCCTGGTCGAGCTCCCCCAGACCGAGCCGCGCCGAAGCCAGCACCACCCGGCAGAAGAGCCGACTGCGCGCATACCCGGGCGAACGCAATTGCAGCGACCGCTCGGCATGCTGGGCCGCGGCCCGGTACTGCTGCAGATCCCGGTGGCAGTGCCCGAACTCGTCCGCGAGCTGCGCGTCATCGAAGAACCGCGCCCAGTAAGGGACTTCGTCCCCCGGCCGGGCGATCTCCAGCGCCCGCTCGGCCCGGACGAGCGACGCCGTGGCCGCCCGCACCTCACCGAGCACCCCGTGCCCGCGCGCCTCGACGGCGTACAGCAGCGCCTGGACGACGGGCGGCGCGGAGGACCCCACGCCCTGCTGCGCGACCCGTGCCAGTTGCACCGCCTCGCGCCCGTGCCCGAGGTAGACGGCCTGCCGGCTCATCGTGACGAGCACGTAGGACCCGTACGCCCGGTCCGCCGCCGCCTGCGACAGCCGCAGCGCCTGCACGAAGTACCGCTGCGCGAGCCCGTGCGCGGCGATGTCGTACGAGGTCCAGCCCGCCAGCCGGGTCAGATCGGCGGCCGCGGCGAAGAGCCGACGCCCCGTCTGCTCGCCGTACGTGCCGCGGAGCATCGGCTCCAGTTCGTGTTCCAGGTACCGCACGAGGGCCTGCCGGGCGTGCCCTCCGCCGTACGCGTTGTCGAGCGAGCGGAAGAGTTCGCCGACCGAGCGCAGGGCCGCGATGTCCCCCGCGGTCACCCGCTGCCCGGGTCCGCGCTCGGTCCCCGCGCGCTGCCGGAACGGCGGCCTGACCTGTTCCGGCACGGCCAGGGGCTTGGCGGAGACCGGTCGGCCGCCCTGTACGGGGATGCGCGCGGCACCGGGGTCGCCGCGGCTCACCCGGTCGTCGGCCCGGCCGATCAGCCAGTCCCGGCTGGGCACGACGAGCCCCGCCGGAGTGAACGCGATCTTGCGCAGCTCGGCATGGCTTCCCGAGTCCTTGCGCCAGAGCCCGCCGACGATGTCGACGGCCTCCTCCGGTGTGGCGGCGAACTCAAGACCCGCGTAGACGGGTGCGCAGGCGTCGAGTCCGAGGTCCTGTGCGCTGAGCCGGCGGCCGAGGCGGCGGGTGAACACCTCGGCGATGAGGGCCGGTGTGGTGCCCCGTGGCTGCTGCCCTCGCAGCCAGCGGGTCACTGATGTCTTGTCGTATCTCAGATCGAGACCGTGTTCGAGGCCGAGCTGGTCCACTCGACGGGCGAGCCCCGCGTTGGAGAACCCCGCTTCTGCGATAAGTGCGGCGAGCTGACGGTTGGGGGTGCGCTGCGCGGGTCGTTCCGTCATCTGCGGTGCGAACTCCTGCCTTCCGGGCTGGGGGCCTGCGCGGGCAGGCCCGGGGCGAGGTCGGCCGCCATGCCTTGAGCAGCCCTTATTTGCCTCGTGAACGGCGCGAATGTAGCGGTCTGTAAGCAACCGATCGCACATTTCGACGTTCATTCATCCGATCGTGTGAGGATTGCCCTCAGGGCTGACGCGCGCCGACCGGACGTACAGTGGCGTGGGGCGTTACGAGCCTTACGGGACCGTCCACCGGCCCCATGAACTCTTGCAAGGGAGGCGCTTGCCGTGAGTGAGCTGCGGTTCGTCCGCATGGGTTTCGGTGCGGACGCCGTCGAGTACCAGGAAGCCTGGGACGAACAGCGCCGTGTCCACACGGCCCGTTTCCAGGACGAGATCCCCGACACATGTCTGCTCCTTGAGCATCCGCCGGTCTACACCGCCGGCCGGCGCACGGCGGACAACGAGCGGCCCCTCGACGGCACGCCCGTCGTCGACGTGGACCGGGGCGGGAAGATCACCTGGCACGGTCCGGGGCAGCTGGTCGGCTACCCGATCCAGAAGCTGCCGCGTCCGGTGGACGTCGTCGCCCACCTCCGGCGGCTTGAGGACGCGATGATCCGGGTCTGCGCGGAGTTCGGCGTCGAGACCAGCCGGGTGGAGGGGCGGGCCGGTGTCTGGGTCCTCGGCGACCCGGTGGAGCGGCGGCCGGCGCTCGGCGGGCTCTCGCTCGACTTCGATCCCCGGCTGGCGGACGAGGAGTTCGATCCGCGGCTGAACGGGCCCGAGTACGCGCCCTCCAATGCCGGGCAGCGGCGGGAGGACCGGAAGATCTGCGCGATGGGGATCCGGGTGGCCAAGGGGGTCACCATGCACGGCTTCGCGCTGAACGTGAACCCCGACGTGTCCAGCTTCGACAAGATCATTCCTTGTGGGATCCGGGATGCGGGGGTTACGTCGCTGGCGCACGAGCTGGGTCGTGACCTGGCCATCTCGGACGTGCTGCCCGTGGCCGAGCGGCACCTGGCGGACGTCCTGGGCAACGCGGAGCTGCTGCCGCGGGCGGTCGAGGGGGCGGGGGTGTAGGGGGCTTTCCCTCGCCCCCGCCGCCCCTACCCGTTCCCGTCCACGCATGGGGGCTGCGCCCCCTTGCCCCCCGTGTCCTCAAACGCCGGACGGGCTGAAAGGCAGCGGACGGGTCGAGATACCAAGGGGCGCGGGGAACTGCGCAATCTTTTGGGCCCGCCCCCACCGGCCCGCAGCCGAAGGCTTCAGCCGGCGCCCCCGAGCTTCGGGAATGCACCCCCGTTCCCGAAGGTTCCCCTCCTCGGAGGCCACGCACCGAACGGGCGTACCCTGGTGTACGCCGAAGAATCGAAGCTACAGGGAGCCGATGTGTCCGCAGTCGCACCCGACGGACGCAAGATGCTGCGCCTGGAGGTCCGGAACGCCCAGACCCCCATCGAGCGCAAGCCCGAGTGGATCAAGACCCGGGCGAAAATGGGTCCCGAATACACGAAGATGCAGAACCTCGTGAAGAGCGAGGGCCTGCACACGGTCTGCCAGGAGGCGGGCTGCCCCAACATCTACGAGTGCTGGGAGGACCGCGAGGCCACGTTCCTCATCGGCGGCGACCAGTGCACGAGGCGTTGCGACTTCTGCCAGATCGACACGGGCAAGCCCGAGGCACTGGACCGCGACGAGCCCCGCCGCGTGGGCGAGTCCGTGGTCACGATGGACCTCAACTACGCCACCATCACCGGCGTGGCCCGTGACGACCTGGAGGACGGCGGCGCCTGGCTGTACGCGGAGACGGTCCGCCAGATCCACCAGCAGACCGCGGACCGCGCCGAGGGCCGGACCAAGGTCGAGCTGCTGGCCCCGGACTTCAACGCCGAGCCGGCCCAGCTCGCCGAGGTCTTCTCCTCCCGCCCGGAGGTCTTCGCGCACAACGTGGAGACGGTCCCCCGCATCTTCAAGCGCATCCGCCCGGGCTTCCGGTACGAGCGCTCGCTGAAGGTCATCACCGAGGCCCGCGACTACGGTCTGGTCACGAAGTCGAACCTGATCCTCGGCATGGGCGAGACCCGCGAAGAGGTCAGCGAGGCGCTGCGCCAGCTCCACGAGGCGGGCTGCGAGCTGGTCACCATCACGCAGTACCTGCGGCCCTCCGTGCGCCACCACCCCGTCGAGCGCTGGGTGAAGCCGCACGAGTTCGTGGAGCTGAAGGAGGAGGCCGACCAGATCGGCTTCTCCGGAGTCATGTCGGGCCCGCTGGTCCGCTCCTCGTACCGGGCCGGCCGCCTCTACCAGATGGCCATCGAGAAGCGCGGTTCGTACGTCGCCTCGCAGGCCGTCTGAGCCGTATCGGCCGCCATCGGCCACCCCGCCGAATGGCACGCAGTGCCAGCCGCACGTGTGAATCTGCGCACAAGTGGCTACTCGCCAGTAATGGCCTGTACGACGCGGTCCTGAGCGTCCCCGCAGATGGGGGCCCCATCAGGGCCGCGTCAGGGTTTGAGGCCTGCATATCAAGGCTTCACCGGCGTTTGACCGGTCGGTCACGCCCTGGTAACACCATTCAGTGACCCTGGTTTTACACCCCGTAGAGCCTTAGCCAGAGCCGCCGTCCCGAGGGGGGACCCCCATCATGCAGGCCGCGCCCGTCCGCGCCACAGCGATTCCGTCGTTCACCGATGCACTCCGTGCCGTCGAGTCCCTGCTCCTGAGCAGTGGCCAGCGCACCGCCCGCCGCAACGCCTGGACGTCCGTCCTGGAGGACCGCCGCCGCGCCAAGGACCGCGTCGAGGCACAGCGTGTCGTGGAGCAGTCCTTCGTCACCCACCTCTGAGTCGCCACCCGTCCGCGAGCCGTCCCCCGCCTCCGAGCGAGGGCCGTACCGAAGGCCGACCGGGCACCGCCGTCGTCGTCGCTTCCCCCGACACGTAGACTTCACGGCATGGCGAGGAAGGAACCCGCAGCGGACGCTGCGAACCCCGGGCGACTCAAGCAGATCGCTCTGACTTACAAGATGACCCGCAAGGCCGACAAAAAGATCGGCCTTGTACTCGCGGCTGTCGGAATCGTCACCCTTGGTGTCTTCCTCGCGATCGGCTTCTGGATCGGTCACCCGATCTATCTCGGCATTCTCGGCCTCCTGCTCGCCTTCCTCGCGTCGGCGATCGTGTTCGGGCGCCGGGCCGAGCGGGCGGCCTTCGGCCAGATGGAGGGCCAGCCGGGCGCGGCGGCCGCGGTGCTCGACAACGTCGGGCGCGGCTGGACGACCACCCCGGCCGTGGCGATGAACCGCAGCCAGGACGTGGTCCACCGGGCCGTGGGCAAGGCCGGCATCGTGCTGGTGGCCGAGGGCAACCCGAACCGGGTGAAGAGCCTGCTGGCCGCCGAGAAGAAGAAGATGGCCCGCATCGTCGCGGACGTGCCGGTGCACGACATCCTCGTCGGCACGGGCGAGGGCCAGGTCGAGCTGAAGAAGCTCCGTACGACGATGGTGAAGCTGCCGCGCGTCCTGACCGGCCCGCAGGTGACCGCGACCAACGACCGGCTGCGCGCCCTCGGCGACCTGATGAGCAACATGCCGCTCCCCAAGGGCCCGATGCCCAAGGGAATGCGGATGCCGCGCGGCGGGAAGATGCGCTAGCGCCGCACCTGAGCTGCACTGGGAAGGGGCGTTCCGGAATCACCGACGGTTCCGGGGCGCCCCTTCCTCATGCCCGGGCCCGGCTTCCGCACGGAAGCCGGGCCCGTCGCGCGAAGGGAGCGGCCGGGTCAGATCCTGACCTCGACCGTGCGGGCCAGGCGGTCGTGCAGCCCGCGTCCGTCGCGGTCCCAGATCAGGGCCGGGAGCGCGAGGCACAGCAAGGCCGTGCGCAGCAGGGCGCGCAGCGGGTTGACCGTGCCGGTCCGCAGGTCGAGGACCCGTAGGCCGAACAGCCGCTTGCCGGGTGTGAAGCCGAGGGTGCCCACGGTCAGCACGCTCACGACGAAGAAGACGAGCAGTGCCCAGTTGCCGGTCGCCTGGCCGTAGCCGTCGGTGATCAGGCCGTATGCGATCAAGGTGCACAGGCCCCAGTCGACGGCGAGGGCGCCCAGACGCCTGCCGGGGCTCGCGATGGAGCCGGGGCCCGACTCGGGCAGGCCCAGCTGCTCTCCGCGGTATCCGAAGTCGGCACCGGCGTCCTCCGCGGCCGCGCGGGGTCCGGACAGCCACGATCCGATTGCTTGCCTGTTGTCCACCCGTCCACGGTACTGCGACCGTTTTGCCATGCGGACGGGTGGGGTACACCGGACCTCGTCCGGTTAACTTGGGCGAAACAAATGGGTCACGCTGGAGAAATCACCCGTCCTTAAGGTCGGGCTCAGCGTGTGCCACCGCACTGGCCGCACGAACGAACTACCACCCCGGTCCGAAGTGAGCGGGAGTAGGAGGAGCTGGATGTTCCAGAACGCCGACGAGGCCAAGAAGTTCATCAAGGACGAGGACGTCAAGTTCGTCGACGTCCGCTTCTGCGACCTGCCGGGTGTGATGCAGCACTTCACGATTCCGGCAGAGGCCTTCGACCCGACCGAGGAACTGGCCTTCGACGGCTCCTCCATCCGCGGCTTCCAGGCCATCCACGAGTCCGACATGGCGCTCCGCGCCGACCTGTCCACCGCGCGCGTCGACTCCTTCCGCCGCGACAAGACGGTCAACATCAACTTCTTCATCCACGACCCGATCACGGGCGAGCAGTACTCCCGTGACCCGCGCAACGTGGCGAAGAAGGCCGAGGCGTACCTCGCGTCGACCGGTATCGCCGACACCGCGTTCTTCGGCCCCGAGGCCGAGTTCTACGTGTTCGACAGCGTCCGCTTCGACACCAAGGCGAACGAGGCGTTCTACCACATCGACTCCGAGGCCGGCGCCTGGAACACCGGTGCCATCGAGGACAACCGCGGTTACAAGGTCCGCTACAAGGGCGGCTACTTCCCGACCCCGCCGGTCGACCACTTCGCCGACCTGCGTGCGGAGATCTCCCTGGAGCTGGCCAAGTCCGGCCTCCAGGTCGAGCGCCAGCACCACGAGGTGGGCACGGCCGGCCAGGCCGAGATCAACTACAAGTTCAACACGCTGCTCGCCGCGGCCGACGACCTCCAGCTCTTCAAGTACATCGTGAAGAACGTGTCGTGGCGCAACGGCAAGACCGCGACCTTCATGCCGAAGCCGATCTTCGGTGACAACGGCTCGGGCATGCACATCCACTCGTCGCTGTGGGCCAACGGCGACCCGCTGTTCTACGACGAGGCCGGTTACGCGGGCCTGTCGGACACCGCCCGCTTCTACATCGGCGGCATCCTCAAGCACGCCCCGTCGCTGCTGGCCTTCACCAACCCGACGGTGAACTCGTACCACCGCCTGGTCCCCGGCTTCGAGGCCCCGGTCAACCTGGTGTACTCGCAGCGCAACCGCTCCGCGGCCATGCGTATCCCGATCACCGGCTCGAACCCGAAGGCCAAGCGCGTCGAGTTCCGCGCGCCCGACTCCTCCGGCAACCCGTACCTCGCCTTCTCGGCGCTGCTCCTCGCGGGCCTCGACGGCATCAAGAACAAGATCGAGCCGGCCGAGCCGATCGACAAGGACCTCTACGAGCTGGCGCCCGAGGAGCACGCGGGCGTCGCGCAGGTCCCGACCTCGCTCCCGGCCGTCCTCGACCGCCTTGAGGCCGACCACGAGTTCCTGCTCGCGGGCGACGTCTTCACGTCCGACCTCATCGAGACGTGGATCGACTACAAGCGCACGAACGAGATCGCCCCGCTGCAGCTGCGTCCGCACCCGCACGAGTTCGAGCTGTACTACGACGTGTGATCGATCCGGTGTCCGCCCGGTGACCGGTCGTACGGTGTGACCGGAGCCCCGCCATCGCCCCTCGGGCAGTGGCGGGGTTCTGTCATTTCTTGACGTTCCAGGGGCGTTCGCGGCGGTAGCGGCGTTCCCACTTGGCCATCCGGTCGCGGCGCTGGCGGTACGCGTGGTAGTCGCTGTCCATCCGGGTCGTGGAGCTCGAACCGCCGCCTCCACCGCCGCCTCCACCGCCCGACGAGCCGGAGGCTCCCTGGCCCGCCCGGAAGTAGCGGACGTAGAGATAGATCAGGGCGGCCGCGGTGAGCCACCAGACGGGACTGTTGAATCCCAGGACTACCAGGACGAGGATCGCCAAAATGATCAAGGTACCCATGGCGGGTCTCCTTGTACGTGGGTGGTGGGACCTTGAGCTGACCGACGCCGTGCCGGACTGTGTGCCGGGCCGTCGATGACGTCGAGAGTAGCCCTCAGGATGCCGCGCGATCCCCGTCCGACGGAAACGAATAACGGTCGGGTCCGCTTACGAGCAGTCACAAAACAGCCCGGAGTCAAGCGAAATCGTCACAGAGGGGAGCAATGAGGGTGCTTCGGAGTGAGTAAATCTGCGTCCGGGGCCACTGCCCTCCCCGGATCCGTCCCGGCTGCCGCAAGGGCGGATCCGGGGACGATCCGGGAGAATCAGAGGACGGGGCCGGCGGGAACACGGGCGGGGGAACGGTATGAGCGGGCAGCGGCGGCACATCGGGGCGGCCGAGCGGCGGGCCCGGCTGGCCGTCGGGCAGCGGCTGGCCGGGGCCGCCCGGGCGGACACCCCCGAGGAGGTCGCGGCCTCGCTGGTGGCCCTGCACGGGACGGATCCCGTCAGCGTCCACCTCGCCGTGGGGGCGCGGCTCACGGACGCGGCGGGGCTCGTGCCGGAGATGGAACGGGCCCTGTACGAGGACCGGACGCTAATCCGGATGCACGGCATGCGGCAGACCGTGTTCGTGTTCCCCACCGGGCTGGTCCCGGTCGTGCACGCGTCCACCGGCCTCGCCGTGGCCGCCCGGGCGCGGGCCTCGCTGGTCAAGGACATGGCCCGAGTCGGTGCCCCCGACGCGAAGTGGCTCGCGGAGGTGGAGACGTCCACGCTGGCCGTGCTGACCCGGCGCGGCGAGGCGACGGCCGCCGAACTGGCGCGCGAGGAGCCCCGGTTGAGGGAGCGGTTCGCGTACGCGCCGGGCACGAGCTACGAAGGGGTGCACACCGTGTCGTCGCGGCTGCTGCGTGTCCTGGGGATCGAGGGCCGGGTCGTACGGGGCCGGCCGCTGGGGTCGTGGACGTCCACGCAGTTCCGGTGGGCCGCGGCTCCCCCGTGCGCCGAATTGCCCGTCGCCGAGGCCCAGGCGGAGCTGATCCGGCGCTGGCTCGCCGCGTGCGGGCCGGCCACGGAGGCCGACCTGAAGTGGTGGACGGGGTGGAAGGCCGGGAACGTACGGCGGGCGCTGGGGGCGGTGGGGGCGGTGACCGTCTCGGTGGACGAGGGCGTGGCGTACGTGCTCGCCGACGCGGTGGAGCCGGTACGCGCCGTCGAGCCGTGGGCCGCGCTGCTGCCCGGCCTGGACCCGACGGCCATGGGATGGCGGGAACGGGACTGGTACTGCCCGCCCGGGCTGCGGCCCGCGCTCTTCGACCGCAGCGGGAACATCGGGCCGACCGTCTGGTGGGACGGGCGGATCGTGGGCGGCTGGGCGCAGCGCCCCGACGGCGAGATCGCCTGGCGGCTGCTGGACAACGAGGGCGCGGACACCGAGGGCGTCGGCGCCGAGGCCCTGGACGCGATCGGGGCCGAGGCCGAGCGGCTGCGGTCGTGGATGGGGCCGACCCGGGTCACCCCTCGCTTCCGGACGCCGCTGGAACGGGAGTTGGCGTCCGGCTGAGACCGGGAAGCCGTGCCGTAGCGCCGCCCGGGACGCGGGCGGCGCTACGGACACGGGTGGCGCTACGGACGCGGGCTCAGCGCGCGTACCTCATCAGGGCCCGGACCATGTGGCAGGTCGTGTCCGACGGGGGGTGTACGCCTATGAGTGCGGCCGTGCTGCGGATCGTGTCGTTGTGGGCTTGCCTGGGTACGTAGACGCCGGAGTCGAGGAGGGCGATGGCCAGCCGCATCGCCTTGAGGCGGCGGTTGTGCGTGATGTACCACTCGCGCGGGCGCCCCGGTGGCAGCGCGCGCTTCTCGACGGGCTGGTAGGGCAGGTCCAGCTGGACCGCCCTCTTGGCGGTGGACTGGGTGGGCAGCGGACTCAGTGCGGCAGCGGGCACAGGCATCCTCCTGTCGCGGTCAGGGCACCGGTCGGCGTCTCCGGCGGCACCCTCGAACACTGCTTCTATTCTACTGCCGCCCACTGACAATCGCCCCTGGCCACAGGCCTTTTGGGGGTGCCGTGACAAGTGAGTGGCACGGTGTTCTCGCGTACCTTGGGCGGCATGGAGATCTGGATCAATCCGGCCTGTTCGAAGTGCCGCGGCGCCATCGGTCTGCTGGACGCCGAGGGGGCCGAGTACACGGTCAGGCGGTATCTGGAGGACGTGCCGAGCGAGGCCGAGATCCGGGAGGTCCTGGAGCGGCTCGGTCTTGAGCCCTGGGACATCACCCGGACCCAGGAGGCCGAGGCGAAGGAGCTGGGGCTGAAGGAGTGGGCGCGTGACGCCGGTTCGCGGGAGCGGTGGGTCACGGCACTGGCCGAGCACCCCCGGCTCATCCAGCGGCCCATCATCACCGCGGAGGACGGGAGCGCCGTCGTCGCGCGGACGGACGAGGCGGTGCGGGACGCGCTGGGCAGGCGGCAGCGGCCGTGACAACACCCATGTGATCCACGTTACTTGAACGACTCCGGTCAACCACTGAGTAACTTCGTTCGGTATCTCGTACATAACGGCGAACGGTCGCCGCCAGGGGCGGCCGGGGACAGGAGCCGTTGATGTCGCGCAGAAGAACTCTCGGGACGAAGAAGAAGATCGCCCTGCTGGTGAGCGCCGCCGCGGTGGCCGGTGGCGGGGCCTTCGCCCTGGCCGCCACGTCGAACGCGACGCCGGCCACGAACTCCGCCAAGTCCACCGCGCAGTCCTCCGTGGTGTGCAGCGGACTGGCCACCGCCCTCGGCAACAACGAGAAGTTCATCGAGGGACAGCGCACGGCACCGGACGCCCAGTCCGAGGCGCGGATCGCCAACCGTGAAGCGGTCATCGCGCAGATCAAGGTGCAGCAGGAGGCCTCGGGCTGCACGGTCGGCGAGTCCGACGCGAACGTGGGCGAAGGGGGCGGCGACGCCGGCACCGGGAACGGTACCGGGGCGGGGACCGAGGCACCGCCCGCCGCGTCCGCTCCCGCCGAGCAGCCGTCGCAGGCTCCGTCCGCCCCGGCCGCCGGTGGCGGTGGCGGCGCCGCGGCCGGCGAGCAGGTCTGCAACGGGTCCACGGTCACCCTCTCGGGTGAGGCGGGCGCGCCCGCCGCGTCCAGCAACCAGTTCCCCGCCGGTACGAAGCTCAAGGTCACGAACCTGGACAACAACAAGTCCACGACCGTGGAGGTCACCTCGGTCTCCGGCAGCTGCGCGCTCCTGAACAACGAGGCGTTCGAGCAGGTCCGCGAGCCCGGGAAGTTCCTGATCCGCAGGGCCGTCATCGAGAAGGTGGGCTGAGGGTCCCCCGTCGGACCGCTGCGTCCCGCCCGGGTGTTCCGTGCCGGGCTGTTTCGTGCCGGGCTGTTTCGTGTCGGGTGGCGGCCCGGGCCGCCGCCACCTGTCCGAAACCCATCGCATACGAGTAAGGGACACTCTCCATAGGTGACCCCCACCACATGGGCACCAGGTAACACGGGGTTCACATCCGGGCAATGATCGGGAAACTGCCTGTTGACAGGCTTCGGGCATCCTCCGCGGCGCCCCAGTGCCGCAGCGCCGCAGCTACCGCACTGCGCTTAGAGACCCACCCCGAAGGATGTGGCCCGTGACCTTCAAGGCTGAGTACATCTGGATCGACGGCACCGAGCCGACGGCCAAGCTCCGTTCGAAGACGAAGATACTGGGCGACGACGCGAAGGGTGCGGAGCTGCCGATCTGGGGCTTCGACGGCTCGTCCACGAACCAGGCCGAGGGTCACGCCTCGGACCGTGTGCTCAAGCCGGTCGCGTCCTTCCCGGACCCGATCCGCGGCGGTGACGACATCCTCGTCATGTGCGAGGTCCTCAACATCGACATGACGCCGCACGAGTCCAACACGCGTGCCGCGCTCAGCGAGGTCTCCGAGAAGTTCGCCGCCCAGGAGTCGATCTTCGGCATCGAGCAGGAGTACACCTTCTTCGACGGCGAGCGTCCGCTCGGCTTCCCCGTGGGCGGCTTCCCGGCCCCGCAGGGCGGCTACTACTGCGGCGTCGGCGCGGACGAGATCTTCGGCCGCAAGATCGTCGAGGCGCACCTGGACAACTGCCTCAAGGCGGGTCTGGCCATCTCCGGCATCAACGCCGAGGTCATGCCCGGGCAGTGGGAGTTCCAGGTCGGACCGGTCTCGCCGCTGGAGGTCTCCGACCACCTGTGGGTGGCCCGCTGGCTGCTCTACCGCACCGCCGAGGACTTCAACGTCTCCGCGACGCTGGACCCGAAGCCGGTGAAGGGCGACTGGAACGGCGCCGGTGCGCACACCAACTTCTCCACGAAGGCGATGCGCGAGGGGTACGACGCGATCATCACCGCGTGCGAGTCGCTGGGCGAGGGCTCGAAGCCGCTCGACCACGTCAAGAACTACGGCGCGGGGATCGACGACCGGCTGACGGGGCTGCACGAGACGGCGCCGTGGAACGAGTACTCGTACGGGGTGTCCAACCGTGGGGCCTCGGTGCGTATCCCCTGGCAGGTCGAGAAGGACGGCAAGGGGTACATCGAGGACCGGCGTCCGAACGCGAACGTCGACCCGTATGTGGTGACCCGGCTGATCGTCGACACGTGCTGCTCCGCGTTGGAGAAGGCCGGGCAGGTCTGAATCGGCTGTTCTGTTTGAACTTGTAAGGGGCGCTCACCTGCGTTGGTGGGCGCCCTTTCGCGTCCGCTCGGGGGAGGGGTGGGGGCGGCGGGGTGTGGGCGGGGGTTGTGGGCGCGTGCGGGCCGGTGGGGGCTGGTCGCGCAGTTCCCCGCGCCCCTGACGGGGCGCCCCTGTGCGGGCTCCGGGCCGTGCTGGGTGTCCGGACAGTGAGAGGAGGCTGATGTTGCGGGGCTGTGTCTGCTTCAATGGGGGCATGGCCAGCTTCCAGGAGTGCATCGCTACGGGTCGTCACGACCTTGAGCCCTTCTGGCCTTCCCGTCAGCACCACGACTTCGACCGGGTGTGTTGTCGCGCGACGAACGCGCGGGCCCTCTAAAGCCGTACACCGGTCTTCGGCCAGCGCGCACGACGTACGTCCTCGACGACCTCTCGCGCGAAAAGAGCTGACCTCTCATGGCGAACACCCGCTCCTTCTCCTCCGTGGCCACCGCCACCTCCCCGGCCCCGTCCACCGGCTCCGCACGTCATCGGCTGCGGGCCGTCGACCGGGACGAGGTGGTCGACGTCACCGACTTCCTGCCGCCGGGCGCCACCTGGCTGCCCGCTCCCCCGCACACCCTGCCCGCGCTGCCGGGCCATCCGCCGATGATCGGGTACCTGGTCCTCGTACCCGCCGATCAGCCCTCCCTCCTGCCGGTCGCCGTGCCGGAGGCGGAGACCGGGGCGGAGACGGAGGCGGTGGCCGGTGACGATCTGCCCGTGCGGGTCGACACCGTCCAGCGCACCGCCGAGGTCGACGGGCGCCCGCTCGACCTCACGTACCTGGAGTTCGAGCTGCTCGCGCACCTGGTGGCGCATCCGCACCGGGTGCACACCCGCGACCAGCTGGTCACCACGGTGTGGGGTTACGGACACGTGGGCGACGGCCGGACCGTCGACGTCCACATCGCCCGGCTGCGCCGCAAGCTCGGCGTGGAGCACCGCGACACCATCAGGACCGTGCGGCGGGTCGGCTACAAGTACGCGCCCGTCAACGGCGGTTGATCCATCCGGCGGCGGGACGGGTTCGCCTCTGGGCAGACCGCCTGCGGGCAGATCGCCTGTGGGCAGAATTCCGTTCCGCCGCACGGCCGAGCAGGGCAGAGTCCCCTCCATGAGACTTCTGATGCTCGGCGGTACGGAGTTCGTGGGGCGGGCCGTCGTGGAGGCGGCGCTGGAGCGCGGCTGGGACGTGACCGTCTTCCACCGCGGCCGGCACGAACCGCCCGCGGGCGTACGTTCCCTGCACGGCGACCGCACCGCGCCCGACGGGCTCGCGGCCCTCGCCGAGGACGGACAGGGCCCCGGCGGCGGCTCATGGGACCTCGTGGTCGACACCTGGTCCGGCGCTCCACGGGTGGTGCGGGACTCCGCGCGGCTGTTGAAGGACCGCGTCCGGCAGTACGTGTACGTGTCGACCTGCTCCGTGTACGCGTGGCCGCAGCCGGCCGGTTACGACGAGAGCGCTCCGCCGGTCGAAGGGGCCTCCCCCGACGCCGGACGGACCGACTACGCGCGCGACAAGCGCGGGGGCGAGCTGGCCGTGCTCGACGCCTTCGGCGAGGAGCGGTCGCTCCTGGTACGGGCCGGTCTGATTCTCGGCCCGTACGAGAACATCGGCAGGCTGCCGTGGTGGCTCACCCGTGCGGCCCGGGGCGGCCCCGTGCTCGCGCCCGGCCCCCGTGAACTCCCCCTCCAGTACATCGACGTGCGCGACCTCGCCGAGTGGACGCTGGGGGCCGTGGAGGGCGGGGCCGCCGGCGGGGCGTACAACCTCATCAGTCCTTCGGGGCACGCGACCACGCGGACGCTGCTCGACGCCTGTGCGCGGGTCACCGGCGGGCGGGCCGAGCTCCGGTGGACCGGGCCCGAGGAGATCCTGGCGGCCGGTGTCGAGCCCTGGACGCAGCTGCCCGTGTGGGTGCCGCCGGACTCCGAGCTGCACGCCATGCTGCACCGCGTCGACGTGTCGAAGGCGGTAGGGGCCGGGCTGCGCTGCCGTCCCGTCTCCGAGACGGTGGCCGACACCTGGAGCTGGCTCCAGGGCATCGGCGGTGTCCCGCCCCAGCGCCCCGATCGTCCCGCGGTCGGACTCGATCCCGCCGTGGAGGAGAAACTCCTGGGCGGCTGAGACCGGCGGAGCGGACAAGGGGGTGGTGCTGGCACCACCCCCCTTCCGGTGGTTCGACCCCCTGACCACGGCCGCGGGGTGGGCGAGACTGAGGGCATGGACATCAACGGGGAACGCGGGGAGCGCCGGGATCACGGGGACGGCGAGGCGGGCGGCCGGGCGCTCGCCGCCGCGCTCGCCGGAGTGCGGGCCCTGCTGCTGGCCGTCGTGGCTCTCACCGGGTCGATCGTCCTGTTCCTGTTCTCCGTCGTGTCGATCGTGCTCGTGCCGCTGGGCATCGGCATCGTCACGACGCCGTGGGTGCTGGCCGCCGTACGCGGCTTCGCGAACTGGCGGCGGCTGCTGGCGGTCCGGTGGAGCGGGGTGCGGATCCCGCCCGAGTACCGGCCCGTCCCGCCGGACGCCAATCCGTGGGAGCGGTGCTTCCGTCTGCTCGGCGACCCGGCCGTCCGGCGGGACCTCCTGTGGCTCCCGGTGGACATGACCGCGGGGTTCGTCACCGCGCTGCTGCCCGCCCTGCTGATCCTCTACCCCTTCGAGGGGTTCGCGCTGGCCGCCGGGCTGTGGCGGGTCTTCACCGACGGCACGTACGTCGGCTGGTGGTACGGGTTCGTGCCGATCGGCGGGCAGCCGAGCGCCCTCGCCGCGGGAGCCCTGGGCGCCGCCCTGCTCGTCGTCGGCGTGTACACGGCTCCCTTCCTGCTGCGCGTCCACTTCCTGCTGACCCGGTCCGTCCTGGCGTCCGGGCAGGGCGAACTCGCCCAGCGGGTCCGCGTACTGACCGAGACCCGGCGGGACGCCGTGGACACCTCCGCGGCCGAACTGCGCCGGATCGAGCGGGACCTGCACGACGGGGCCCAGGCCCGGCTGGTCGCGATGGGCATGGACCTCGGCACGATCGAGGCCCTGATCGAGAAGGACCCGGCGAAGGCCAGGCAGCTCGTCGCGCAGGCCCGCCGGTCCTCCGCGGAGGCCCTCACCGAACTCCGGGACCTCGTACGCGGCATCCATCCCCCGGTGCTCGCCGAGCGCGGACTCGGGGACGCCGTACGGGCGTTGGCGCTGCGGCTGCCGATCGCCACCGAGGTCGACGTGGACCTGCCCGGCCGGCTCGGGGAACCGGTGGAGGCGGCGGCGTACTTCGCCGTCAGCGAGGTCCTCACCAACGCGGTCAAGCACTCGGGCGCCGAGCGGATCTGGGTCGACGTGCACCACACCCCCGAGCACGGCGGCATGCTGCGGATCGCCGTCACCGACGACGGCGGGGGCGGCGCCGCGATCGGCTCGGGGTCGGGACTGTCCGGAGTCGAACGGCGACTCGGTACATTCGACGGCGTCCTGGCCGTCAGCAGCCCCGCGGGCGGTCCCACCATGGTGACCATGGAGATCCCTTGCGAGTTGTCCTAGCCGAAGACCTGTTCCTGCTGCGCGACGGTCTGGTGCGGATGCTGGAGGCGTTCGACTTCGAGATCGCCGCCGCGGTCGAGAGCGGGCCCGAACTGACGCGGGCGCTGGCCGACCTGGAGCCGGACATCGCCGTGGTCGACGTACGCCTGCCGCCCTCGCACACGGACGAGGGGCTGCAGTGCGCGCTCGCGGCGCGCCGGGCCAGACCCGGGCTGCCGGTCCTCGTCCTGTCCCAGCACGTCGAGCAGCTGTACGCGCGTGAACTGCTCGCCGACGGGAACGGCGGGGTCGGCTATCTGCTGAAGGACCGGGTGTTCGACGCCGAGCAGTTCATCGACGCGGTACGGCGGGTGGCCGCGGGCGGCACGGCGATGGATCCGCAGGTCATCCAGCAGTTGCTGGCGCGGCGGCAGGGCGACGGCCGGCCGCTGGGGCGGCTGACACCTCGCGAGCTGGAGGTTTTGGAACTGATGGCGCAGGGCAGGTCGAATGCGGCGATCGCGGGCCAACTCGTGGTCACGGAGCGGGCGATCGCGAAGCACACGTCGAACATCTTCCAGAAGCTCGGCCTGGATGTGTCGGACGACGACAACCGTCGCGTCCTGGCCGTTCTCGCCTATTTGGACCAGGGCCGCTGAAAGGGTTCATAAGCAAGGGGGACAAGGCCGGGCGCGAAACCGTTCCCGAGTATCGGAACCGCTGAATGATATTCAGTAATTCCCGCTCAACTGCCGTTGTTTGAGGGGCTTCTGGGCCCCTTGCGGCAGGATTGCTCCACGGAACTCTCATCAATTTCTGAGGCCTCTGAACGCCCCAGGAACCTCCTCCGTATTGAACGGAGCCGCTTCACCTCCTGCCGGGCGCCTCGATGCCCCCGCAAGGAAGCCAGAGGGAGTTCCATGGGACGCACGAACCGAAAACGCCGCTCCACGCTCGCCAACCGGGCGATAGCCGCATCGGCGGCTCTCGCGCTGGGTGGCGGCGGTCTGCTTGCGGCCAACATCTACGCTTCCGCGGGCGAGAGCAAGAACTCGACGCGGAACGCGCAGACGACCGCCGCTTCGGTGGCCACGATCAAATGCCCGGACGTCGGCCAGAAGCTGACCTCCGTGCCCAAGGGCGCCCGCGCCGGTGTCGACAAGGAGCTGGCTCAGCTCGACCAGCAGGTCACGGAGGCCTATAAGCGTCTTGCGGACACTCGCCAGGCCCAGGCGGGGGACCCCGGCTACGTCAACAACGCCATCCTCGGTCCACTGAAGTCCAAGCGTGTTGCCACGATCGACAGGATCAGCAACAACATCAAGCGCGCGGGCGGCAAGGGTCCGAGAGGAGGCGGCAAGCTCGCCGGATGCCAGGGTGTGCCTGCCGAGAATCCCACCGGCGGGGGCCAGGGCAACAACGGTGGCCAGGCCGGTAACAACGGCGGCCAGGGGAACAACGGTGGCCAGGGCAACAATGGCGGCCAGGGCAACAATGGCGGCCAGGGCAACAACGGTGGTCAGGCCGGCAACGGCGGCGGCCAGGGTGGCGACGGCGGTAACGGCGGTCAGGCCGACAACGGGCCCGTGGCAGCCGACTTCCAGGACATCACCCAGGTCCAGCCGAACGGCGGCCCCAAGGGTGTGGGCGCCAACGGGCTCCCCGCGAACGGGGACAGCGGTTCCACCGGCACCTTCACCACGAGCTGCGGCACCAACGAGAACGAGCTCCGCAACTCGGACAACGTGATCGTCGCCCCGGGTGTCAGCAACGGCGCCCAGCACCAGCACGACTACGTCGGCAACCAGTCCAACGACGCCTTCGCGAGCGACGAGGACCTGGCGAACGCCGACACCACCTGCCAGAACCAGGGCGACAAGTCCTCGTACTTCTGGCCGGTGCTGCGTGTGCAGGACGGCAAGGACGACATCGACGCGGACGCCGCCGGTGGCGGTCAGGACGGCAACGTCGGCACGATCCAGCAGGCCAGCGAGGCGCAGCTGAAGTTCGTGGGCAACAAGCAGGGTGATGTCGTCGCGATGCCGAAGGCGCTGCGCATCATCACCGGTGACGCCAAGGCCTTCGTCAACGGCCTCAACAACGCCAACACGAACTGGAGCTGCACCGGCTTCGAGGACCGCCAGCTGACGGACAAGTTCCCGATCTGCCCCGAGGGCAGCTCCGTGGTGCGCACGTCCAACTTCCAGAGCTGCTGGGACGGCCAGAACATCGACAGCGCCAACCACCGCACGCACGTGTCCTTCGTCCAGGCGGACGGCACCTGCGGCAACGGTTTCCAGGCCATCCCGCAGCTGCAGGTCCGTCTCGTCTACGACGTGGCGGCCCCGCAGATCCAGGGTGACCAGATCACCAACGCGTTCGCGGTGGACTCCTTCCCGGACCAGCTGCACAAGCCGATCACGGACCACAACGACTTCATCAACTTCTTCGACGAGAACGAGATGAACGAGGTCGTGGACTGCATCAACAGCGGTCAGAACTGCACGTAGTCCTTACGCGGCAGCTGAACGTCGAGCATGAGGAAGCCGGCGGTGGGAATTCCCACCGCCGGCTTCTGTTCGTCCGCTTCCGTTCGTCTGCTTCTGTTCGTCCGTGCGGGGTCAGCCCTCGTGGCTGCCGCCGCTGTGCGTGCCGCTGTTGTGGCTGCCGCCCGGGTTCATGTGCTCGGAGCCTTCCTCCATGGTCCCGCCGAGCCGGCCGCGCAGTGCCGTGACCGTCTTCTTCTCCCCGACGGCGACCCACTTGCGGCCCACGAGGTAGTAGCCGCCGTAGTCCTTCGCCCCGGTCAGCCACTCGGCCTGACCGCGGTCGGTGGCGAACGTCGCGAGGACGTACTTCTCGCCGGAGCTCTTGCAGATGGCCTGCCGGATCGTGTCCGCGTCGGTCTGCATGTTCGGCTTGCAGCCCGCCTCGCTCGCGATGTGCTCCAGGCTCCCGGTCGCGGTCTCGGGAACCTTCTTCTCGTCGCCGCCGTCGGAGCCGCAGCCGGTCACCGCGAGGAGTGCCACGACCGCCCCGGCCGTGCCGACCGCGAGCCTCTTGCCCGTAAAACTCATTACGTCCGTACCTCCGGGTCCATTCCGGCGACATGCCTCGCCGGGGCCGTGCGCCCACGCCTGCGAGAGCCCGCACAGGGGCCCCGGTCTTCGATACGGCTCCCGCGCGCTCCGCGCTCAAACGACGACGGCACGGGCGACCGATTCCGTCATACAGGCACCACGGGACACGTGACAGTGACCTGCGCCACAGAAGCATTGCTTTTGATTGGCGCACGTGTGCGAAGGTGAGCGCGTGACGACAGAGGACAGCGCGACCAACAGGGCAGCGGACCGTACGGCCGGAGGCACAGCCGGCGGCGCGGCGGACTCGGACGAGCGGGTGGCCGCCGCCTGGGCCGGTTTCGAGGCCGATCCGCAGACGGACGCGGCACGGTTCCGGGCGCTGATCGACGCGCTCGCCGCCGAGTTGCCCGCCGGCAGCCCGGTCGCCCCCTTCGAGCGGGCGTGCGCGTGGGACTCGACGGGCCACTCGGACAACGCCGTTCCGCTGTACCGCGAGGCCCTGGACCTCGGCCTCGACGGCTACCGGGGCCGGCGCGCGAAGATCCAGCTGTCCAGCTCACTGCGGAACACCGGGCAGCCGGAGGAGGGCGTCAAGCTCCTGTCGCCCGAACTCGTCGGCGTGTCGGACGAGTTGGACGACGCCGTGCGGGCGACCCTCGCCCTGTGCCTGGCGAGCCTCGGCCGTGAGCGCGAAGGCCTCTCGCTGGTCCTGGGCGCCCTCGCCCCTCATCTGCCGCGCTACCAGCGGTCCATGGCGAACTACGCGCGCCTGCTCGTGGAGCCGGAGGCATAGCACGAGCCGCCAAGTCCCGCTGGTGTCGCGGCGGTCCAGGTGACCATCCACCGATTCGCTCGTTCTGCTGAACGTGCAGTCACAGGATGTCGCCCCGCGCCCCCGCCCCGCATCAGCCGCCGCCCCCGGGCCGGGGGTCGACATCGAGCAGGCCGAGGCCGCGCTCGTCGAGCACTACCCCCGGCTCGTGCGGCTCGCCTATCTGGTGCTGCCGCCGAGCCTCGGCCGCAACCGCCGGGTGCTCACCGCGCACGCGCTCACCCAGCGCACCCTGCCCCGCGGCCGGACTCCCGGCGACGCCCCCGTGCTCCCGGCCCAGAAGACCGCCACCGAGGGCCGTGACGGCGACCCCGGGTACGCGTACGTGCGGCTGCGGGTCCTGCGGACGGCGCTGGAGGCGGCCAGGCCGCTGACCTTCCGGGCCTGGCCCACCCGGGCCCAACTGCCGCCGCTGCTCCCGCAGGTGTGGGGCCTGCGGCTGTTCCCGCGCTCGGGCGGAGCGGACGAACTGGCCCTGGACCAGCGGCTGTCGGCCCTGTCCGCCCCGGCCCGCGCCGCTTTCGTCCTGCGCGGCCTGGAGCGGATGGCCGACGCGGACGTACGCAGGGTGCTGGCCGCGGCCGGTGAGCCGGACCCGGCCGCCGCCCTCGCCGCGGCGGACGCGGTGGACACGGCCGAGGGCGCCGACGCGCTGCTGTCCTCCCCCGAGTTCGACCCGTGCTCGCTGCACGCCCGGCCCACGGACCTGGTGCGCCGCCGCCAGCACATGAAGGCGGCGATCGCCGCGGCGGCCGCGGTCGCCGTGTGCGGGGCGCTCCTCGGCATGCCCGGGGACGGCTGGGGCCCCGAGGGCGCCGCCGCGCCCCCGTACGCGCAGAACCCGGCCGCTCAGGCCGCCCTGGACCCCGCGAAGCTCACGCTGGTCCCGGCGGGGGCGTGGGAGTCGTCCGCGCGCACCGACTTCTCCGTCTGGCCCGCGCGCGGCGCGCTCACCGGCGACAAGGCCCTGCTGCGCCGCGCGCTCGCCGTATGGGCGCGGCCCGGCGGGACCGTACAGGTCTCGGCGACCCCCGGCACCCCCTCGGGCGCCCCGCCGGGACCGCCACAGCTGCTGTACGCGGGCGAGGTCGACCAGAGCCGGGTGGTGCTGCTGTACGACGGACTGCGGATCGCGCGGTACGCGGAGGCGAAGGACGGCGGCACCCAGGGCGCGGCCCTCGACTTCGCGCGGGTCGACGGCGCCTCGGGGGCCGACGCCGACGCGCTGGTCCTGGGCCGCTCCGACGGCAACGTCCGCTATCTGACGGCCCCCTGGGTGCGTACCGCCGTCGTGCGCGACCTGCTGAAACCCACCGCCGGTACGACACCGCTGGCGCGCTCGGCGGACGGGGTGAGCGAGCCGTTCGCGAGCCCGGCCCTGCAGACCGGCGCGTGCCGCTCCTGGAACGTGCTGGAGCTGACGGACAAGAGCGGGACCCGTCTGTCGACCGACCTCGGGGAGCTGACGCCCGCCCGGCTCACCTCGGGCCGTCCGGGGCGGCCCGGCGACGCCTCGGCGGCGGACTGGTCCCCGCTGGCCTGCTCCCTCGTGGACGCCCGCGGCCAGGGCGTGCGCTCGGTCAACTCCTGGAGCTACGCCCGCCAGCCCCTCCCCGACGGGAGCGGCACCGCTGAGTGGCTGTGCACCCGCGCGGAGACCTGGCGCGGCGGCGGCCCGCGGGTGCTCGCCCAGTTCCACGCGCCGGGGCAGCGGTTCGGCGCGGTCGCGGCGAAGGCGGAGAACGCGTCCGCGTGCGGCTCGAAGGATCCCCATGTCCTGGCGGGTGTGCTGTGGAAGTCCGTCGAGGGCGACTGGTACCTCCTGGCCGCCGGCGGCGAGGACACGGCGTCGATCCGTGCGACGGGCGGCGTCAGCGGGGCGGCGCGCAGCAATCTCCTCGCCGTGCGGGCCGAACAGGGCGCGCAGGCCGAGTTGAAGGGCACGCTGAGCGGCGGGCGGGAGATCGGCGGGCTCCACTGAGCGGCCCGTTGAAGGCCGGTTCCGATCGGTTCGATCGGTAAGGTGTTCATATGACTACCGGGGTGCGGCGCAGAATGGGCGTCGAGGAGCGACGACAGCAGTTGATCGGCGTCGCCCTCGACCTGTTCAGCCGGCGCTCGCCGGACGACGTGTCCATCGACGAGATAGCCTCCGCCGCGGGCATCTCACGACCGCTGGTCTACCACTACTTCCCGGGCAAACTCAGCCTGTACGAGGCCGCGTTGAAGCGTGCCTCGGACGATCTGGCGGAACGTTTCGTTGAGCCGCGCGAAGGTCCGCTGGGGGCGCGGCTGCTGCGTGTGATGCGGCGGTTCTTCGACTTCGTCGACGAGCACGGGCCCGGTTTCTCGGCGTTGATGCGGGGCGGGCCCTCGGTCGGGTCCACCACGACGAACGCCCTGGTCGACGGGGTGCGGCAGGCGGCGTATCTGCAGATCCTGTCCCACCTGGGGGTGGAGCGGCCGTCCGCCCGGCTCGAACTCGTCGTCCGCTCCTGGATCTCGCTGGCGGAGGCGACCGCGCTGATCTGGCTGGACGGCCGCCGGATTCCTCGGGCGGAGCTCGAAGTTCAGCTGGTGCATGATTTCGCCGCGTTGGCGGCGGTCAGTGCGGCGTCGGATGCGGAGATGGCGGCGGTCCTTCGTTCGGCCCTGTCCCAGGAGCCGACCGAGAGCCCGTTCGCGGACCTGGTGACCCGACTGGTGGCCCTGGCCGGCTGACCCCACAGTGCGGGCCGGTGGGGGCGGGCCTAAAAGACTGCGCAGTTCCCCGCGCCCCTCAAGAGGGGCTGCGCCCCATCAGGGGCGCGGGGAACTGCGCGGGTGACCCCCACCGGGCCGCACGGTGAAGCCGGCCCGCAGGACCCGGACGTCAGTCCACGAACTTCTGGTACGACGGCTCCAGGTCGCGGACCTCCGCGGACGCGTGCAGCGCGAGTCCATCCACCGGCTTCACATGCGCGCGTACCAGCTCCAACGCCCCCGACGTCAACGCCGACTTCACCGCAGCGGAGCGCCCCGGCAGCAGTGCCAGACCGACATGCACCAGCGCATGCCCCGTGACATCGGCGCCGACGACGATGTCGTCCACGGCCCGGAACCGGCACTTGCAGGCCTCGATCTTCGCGGCGGCCGTCTCCACCACCACGGCGTGCAGCGCGGCAGCGAACCCCTGCCGGTCGAAGGCGTCGCCGAGCGACGCGGAGTAGTCGACGGTGATCTGCGGCATGGGCACTCCTGTTCGGGGGGGGAAACAACCCTCACCCTAGCCTCAGGGCGAGCAGCGCGATGTCGTCCTCCCGCTCATGGCCGAAGCAGTCCAGGAGCGTGTCGCACAGGGCGTCCAGACCGGGCAGCGCACCGACGGCGGCGGCCCGGAGGTGTTCCATCGAGGCGGACAGGTCCGTGCCCCGGGTCTCGATCAGCCCGTCGGTCACCATCAGGAGCCGGTCGCCCGCTTCGAGGAACAGCTCGGTCGGCGCCGGATGGGGCAGCCCGATCCCGAGCAGCGGCCCGGCGGCCTTCGCGTAGTCGGCCGTACCGGTGTCGCGGATGATCAGCGGCGGGATGTGGCCGGCGTTCGCGATGCGGGTGCGCCCGGTGGCGGGGTCGATGAGGGCCAGGCAGACCGTGGTGGTGACCCCGGGGTGGTAGTAGCGCAGCATCTTGTCGAGGCGCTCGGCCAGTACGGCCGGGTCGCTCTCGTCGACGCAGTAGGCGCGCAGCGCGTGCCGGATCTCGACCATGACGGTGGCCGCGTCCAGCGAGTGTCCGACGACGTCTCCCACCGCGACGAGCACGCCGTCGTCGGTGCGCAGTGCCGCGTAGAAGTCGCCGCCGATCTCGGTCTGCTGCGAGGCGGGCACGTAACGGACCGCGACGTCGATGCCCGGGAGTTCGGGGAGCCGGTGCGGCTGGGGCAGGAAGCTGTGCTGGAGGGTGAGGGCGACGTGCCGTTCGACCTGGTACATGAGCAGCGGCTCGGCGGCGTACGCCGTGGCCTGGGCGAGCCGGGCCACCAGGGTCTCCTCCTCCGGGTTGACCCTGCGCATCCCGCGGGTGGGCGTGGCCAGGCACACCGAGGCCTTGCCCTCCTGCGTGAGGATCAGCGCCAGCCGGGCGTCGTGCTCCATGCCGGGCCGGAAGAACCCGGCGGGCCACAGCGGCGCGGGCACCGTGGTGATCCGTACCCCGGACTGCCCTCGGGTGAGCCGCCGGAGCAGCCCGGCCACGGCCCGGTGGGCGCCCTCGTCGGGCAGCGCGAGCGAGGTGCGGTCCCGGGAGAGGGCGCGGTACAGCTCGTCGTCCGGGCCGAGGAAGAAGACGGCGGCGGGGCCGCCGGTGAGCCGCGCGGTGCCGTTGGCGGCGGCGTCGGCGAGTTCCTGGAGGTTGCGGGCCGCCTGGATGGTGACGATCGTCTCCGACAGCAGGGTCAGCCGCCGGGCCAGTGCCTGGTCGTCGGCCCGTAGCCGCGCGGAGCGCACCGCGGCCCGGACCACCGCGTCGATCTCCTCGGGCTCGGCCGGCACCGCCAGATACGCCTCCCCGCCCGCCTCAAGACCCCGGCACCGGTCGGCGGGGCTCACGGCGGAGACCGAGAAGTGCACGACGGGCAGGCCGGCCATGTGCGGGCGGGCCTTGATCCTGCGGCAGAGGTCGAAGCCGTTCATGTCGGAGAGTTCCACGTCGACGAGGGCCACGTCGGGGAGGGTTCCCCTGCGCAGCCGTGCGTCGAGTTCGACGAGGGCCTCGTTGCCGGTGGCGGCCGCGACGACCTGGTGTCCGGCCCGGCGCAGCAGGGCGCCCATGGCGTACCGGCCTGCCGCCGTGTCGTCCACGAGCAGCACGGTCGCGTCTGTTCGTTTGCCGTTGCCGTCCATCTGCCAGCCCTCGGACATGCCGGTGGGACGGTCCGGGGTCCCGGGACCGCCCCACCAACGTTAATGCCCAGTCAGGAGGTTCGGGAGAACACCGCCACGGTCCGTCCGGGAACGCTGAACGTGCCCGAGTCCGCCGCGTAGGAGGCGGACTTGACGACGGTGTCCCCGCCCTCGGCCTGGACGGGGTGCAGCGCGTACGCCGTGCCCTTCACGTCCGTCACCTTCTGCTCCTGCGCCCCGGGGGCCGCGTTGAGGACGACGACGAGGTCGCCGAGTTCCATCGTGATCACTCCGGGTGTCTCGTCCTTGCCGGACAGCGGGAAGGACAGCTTCGACTGCACCTGTCCGGCGGTGCCGAGCCCGAAGTCGGCTTCACTCGTACGGATGCGCAGCAGATCGCGGTACGCGGCGGAGGCGCCCTCGATCTGCGGGCAGCCCACCTCGACGGACGTCAACAGGGGCTTGGCGTACGACCATTTGGCCTCGTTGTCGGCGGCCGGCGGCAGCCCGCGCCCGAATCCGTTGCCGCTGCCACCGCCGCTGCTCTCGCGGCACTGCCAGTGGATGGCGTTGAACCAGTCGCCGCTGTCGTAGGAGTTGCGGTCCAGGGACTTGGAGCGCAGCAGGTCGGTGCCCGCCTGGGAAAGCGCGGGTCCCTGCGACAGGGTGGCGGTGGCCATCGCGAGGACCTGCATCCGTGCGCGTTCGGCCGCCGAGGTGCCCTTGGGCAGTTTGAAGGCGAGCGCGTCGAACAGCGATTCGTTGTCGTGGGCGTCCGCGTACGCGAGGGCGTCGCCGGGCGCGTCCGCGTAGCCGGCGGGCGCCCCGTTGTAGTCGACCTGGGAGCCCTTGACCTGCTTGCCCGCCGTGTCGGTGAAGGTGTAGTCGGCGAGGTTGCCGGACAGGCCGACCTTGATCAGGTCCTGGTAGTGCAGCAGCCGGGCCCTCTGCTCGGCCGGACTCCCGTTGTTCTCGCTGTCGTTGGGGTCGGTGTAGAGGCCGGACGCGAAGCCCTGGACGCCGGGGTCCTCGTCGAAGGGTCCGCCGCCGCGTACGGCGTCGCGGGCCCGGTCGGAGAAGGTGGCGATGCCGGTCCCGGCCATGTTCTTCTGGGTGGCCTGGACGAACCGGGCGTCGTCGGCGACCTCGCCGAAGTTCCAGCCCTCGCCGTAGAGGACGATCTTCTTGCCGTCGACGCCGTCCTTGGCGACGGTCAGCGCGTCGAGGGCCTTCCTGACCGCCAGGATGTTGGCCTTCGGGTGGTGGCCCATCAGGTCGAAGCGGAATCCGTCGACCTTGTACTCCCTGGCCCAGGTGACGATCGAGTCGACGACCAGCTTGCCCATCATGGCGTTCTCGGGTGCCGTGTTGGCGCAGCAGGTGGAGGTGGCGACCGAGCCGTCGGCGAGGAGCCGCTGGTAGTAGCCGGGGACCACCTTGTCGAGCACGCTCGTGTCGGCCTGACCGCTCGCCGGGGTGTGGTTGTAGACCACGTCCATGACGACCCGCAGACCGTCCTCGTTGAGCGACTTCACCATCTGCCGGTACTCGACCGTGCGGCGCGTCCCGTCGGGATCACTGGCGTACGAGCCCTCCGGCACCGTGTAGTGGTAGGGGTCGTACCCCCAGTTGTACGCGTCCTTCGCGGCGCTCTTCGCCACGCACTCCTGCTGCTTGTCGGAGTCGGCCGCGTAGGAGGCGAGGTCGCAGTCGGGGACCGTCTGGTCCGCCTTCTTCTCGGGGATCGTGGCGATGTCGAAGGCGGGCAGCAGATGGACGTACGACGTCCCGGCCTCGGCGAGCTTCTTGAGGTGCCGGGAGCCCGCGCTGTCCTTGTCGCTGAAGGCGCGGTAGGTGCCCTTGTCCTTCGCCGGGACGGTGGTGTCCTCGACGGAGAAGTCACGGATGTGCAGTTCCTGGATCTGCGCGTCCTTCAGCGGTACGGCCTTCGGCTTCTTCAGGCTCGACCAGCCGCCGGGGGCGAGGGACTTGTCGTCCAGGTCGACGACGAGGCTGCGCTCGGAGTTCGCGGTGAGGGCGACCGAGTAGGGGTCGGTGACCTTGTTGGTGACGAGTCGGCGGACGCTGGGCGCCCACACCTTGACGACGTACCGGTAGGGCTTGTTCTTCCAGGACGCCGGCCCGGTGACGGACCAGACCCCGGAGGCGGCGTCCCGCTTCATGGGAACGGTCGTGCCGCCGATCTCCAGCGCCACCTCCTGGGCGGTCGGCGCCCAGACGGCCAGTGTGGGCCGGCCGCCGCGGAACGTCGGACCGAGGTCCGCCTTCGTCGCGGCCGTCCCGTACACGTCGTCGAGCACGCCCGCGATCTGTACGCCCGTCGCCGCGAGCACGGCCCCGTTGGCAGCCCGCTGCGAGGCGACGAGCTGGCCGCTCAGTGCCTCGCGCACCCGGTCGCGGTCACGCGGGTCGACGGTCCAGGCGCTGTAGTCCTTGAGGTGCGGGAACGCGGCCTTCTGGGCGTCGGTCAGGGAGGTCTTCCCCAGCCGCAGCCAGCGCTCGTCGGTGCTGGTGAGCGTGCCGTTCTCCGCCTTGATGCTGCCCTTGCGGGAGTACAGCAACTGGGTCGACGCGGCGCTCTCGTTGCCCTTCCAGGCGACGGTGTTCCGGTCGATCCAGATGGCCTTGGAGGTGGTCAGGTCGAGTGCGGCGGCGCTGCCCGCGGGCTGCGGCAGGAGGTACTTCTCCCGGCCGCCCAGCATCCACACCTCGTGGCCGTTCGCCGTGAGATCGAGCGACTGGTCGGTGGGGAGGTCCTTCTCGTCGCCCTTGTGGAGGATGTAGCTGAGGCTCGTGGCGCCCTCGGCGAGCGGCACCTCGTAGACGGCGCCGTACGCGTCGGTCCGTACCGGCTCCAGGGGCTTCGACCAGTCCGTGGGGTTCGCGGCGCCGGTCCAGGTGTGCAGACCCCAGCCGTCGTACTTCCCGTCGGCCCGGTGGTAGTGCAGGACCGCCTTGCTCTTGTCCGGCGCCGGGTAGTCGGCGGCGGGCTTCTCGGTCCGTACGGCCTCCTTGCCCTGCTCGACCCAGACCTCGCCCGTCTTCGTGACATCGATCGTGCGGTCGGCGGAGACGTCCTTGTTGCCGTCCTTGTCGATGACGAGGAAGTTCACGGCCGAGGCGCCCGGCTTGAGCTTGACGTACGCGAAGGCCCCGTAGGCGTCCCGGCCCACGAAGTCGTGGCCCGCCGGCCAGGTGGTCTCCTCCCCTTCGGCGATGTCGCCCCAGGCGTAGAGCCGCCAGTCGGTGTAGTCGCCGTCGGCACGCTTGTAGTGGACGATCGCGTCCTCGCGCGAGGACGCGGTGGGCACCTCCTCGGCGGGCGGGGTGCCGGTGGTGGAGGCGGCCGTCGCACTCGCGGTGCGCCCGGCCGAGTCGACGACAACGGCCTTGTAGCGCAGGGCGGTTCCGGCCGGCACGTCCTTCCCGACGGCCTGGGTGACCTTGTAGGGGGCGTGGTCGGCGGAGCCGAGCGTGTGCCACTTCCCGCCGCCCACCTGCGCGGCGAAGACGACCCGGTTGAGCTGTCCCCCGTCGACGTCGGCGGCGATCTCGACGGTGCCGGTGGCGCCGGCGGCGGGGGCGTTCAGCGTGACGGTCGGCTTGGTGGCGGGCGGGGCGAGCCGCCCCGCCGCCTTGTAGACGACGGCGGACCCGGCCGGAACGGTCACGGCGACCCGCCGGTCGGACCCGCTCTTCAGCGACTCCTCCGTCCCGTGGATCCCACGGAAGGTCATGCCCGCCGACCCGGTCGCGAAGGTGGCGCTCTTCGCCTCGTCCGCGTTGTTCACGGCGACGACGTACTCGACTCCGGTCTTCGCGTCGGTGCGGGAGAAGGCGTAGACGCCGGCGCCGTCGGCCGCGTACCGCTCGGTCTGCACGCCGTCCGCGAGGGCCGGATTGGCCTTGCGGAGCTTCGCCAGCGCGGCGATCTGCCGGTACAGGGGCGCGCTCGTGTCGTACGCGTCCTCGGCGTGCGTGCGGTCGGTGCCGAGCTGGTCGTCGTCCAGGTAGTCGGCGGTCCTCGACGCGAACATGCTCTGGCGGGCGTCCTTGTCGCCGCCCGCGCCGGTGAAGCCCTGCTCGTCGCCGTAGTAGACGACGGGGTTGCCGCGGCTTAGGAACATCAGCTCGTTGGCCAGCCCGGCCTTCTTCACCAGTTCGGCGTCGGACGCGTCGGGGTCGTCCTGCTTGAGGAACGTTCCGATGCGGCCCATGTCGTGGTTGCCGAGGAAGGTGACCTGCTCGTACGCGTTGGCCTTGTCCGTCGTGTACTTGTAGTCGTCGCCGAAGACCGAGGCCAGCCGCTGCGCGCTGCCGCCCTGGGAGGCGTACGCCCGTGCCGCGTCCTGGAAGGGGAAGTCCAGCGTGGAGTCGAGGCGGCCCTCGGTGACGTACGGGGAGGTGATCGACGTGTCCGCCGAGTACACCTCACCGAACATGAAGAAGTCGTCGCGGCCCTGCTTGGCCGCGTACGCGTCGAGCGCGGTCGCCCACTGCGTCCAGAACTCCATGTTCACGTGCTTCACGGTGTCGATCCGGAAGCCGTCGATGTCGAAGTCCCGCACCCACCGCTGGTAGATCTTCTCCATACCGGTGACGACCTCGGGACGCTCGGTCCACAGGTCGTCGAGCCCGGAGAAGTCGCCCTGCTCGGAGCTCTCACCGGCGAAGGTCGAGTCACCGCGGTTGTGGTACATCGACGGGTCGTTGAGCCAGGACGGCACCTTGGCGTTCTTCTTCGCGGCGGCCACGACGGGCGTGCGCGGGAAGGAACCGCCGCCGACGGCCGGGAACCTCCGCTCGCCGTCCGCGTAGTCGGTGTCGTCGAAGGGCTCGCCGTCCTTCGTCAGATACGGGAAGGCGCCCTTGGAGAGGTAGGAGTAGGACTTCTCCTCGTAGTCGACGACGTCGGCCGTGTGGTTGGTGATGACGTCGAAGAAGACCTTCATGCCCTTGCCGTGGGCCTTGTCGATCAGCCGCTCCAGGTCGGCGTTCGTGCCGAAGTGCGGGTCGACCTGGGTGAAGTCGGTGATCCAGTAACCGTGGTAGCCGGCCGAGGCGTTCTCACCGGTGCCCTGCACGGGCTGGTTCTTGAAGATCGGCGCCAGCCAGATGGCCGTCGTGCCGAGGCCCTTGATGTAGTCGAGCTTCTTCGTCAGGCCCTTGAGGTCGCCGCCCTGGTAGAAACCCTTGTCGGTGGGGTCGTAACCGGTGGCGAGCCGGGAGCCGGTGAGGCCGCCCCTGTCGTTGCCGGTGTCGCCGTTGGCGAACCGGTCCGGCAGGACGAAGTAGAACTGCTCGCGGGTGAGGTCGTTACGGGCGGACGTCTTCGCCAGGGCCGCGTCCGAGGGGGGCGCGGGTGGGGTTGCCGCCTGGGCGGCGAGGGGTTGGACGAGCGCGGCGGCGAGGGCTGCGGCGGTGAGGGCCGCGGTCCGTCTCGGTATCACAGGCCTGACTCCTTGCGGTGGGATCGGCGCGACGCTATCCCCGCCGAAACGCTTTCAGCAAGACCCTTGCAAAGAGCAGAAAGAGTTTTCAGCAACCGCCTAAGCGACTGCGCAGTTCCCCGCGCCCCTGAAGACGACATTCGGCTGCGGGCCGGTGGGGGCGGGGAACTGCGCGATCCTTAGGGCCCGCCCCCGCCCGCCCGCAGGCGAATCAGCAGGTGGATTTGCCCGTGTACACCGCCAGCGCGGTATTCGCGGCCAGCGTCGCCGTCAGCTGACCGGACCCGTTCACCGTCACCGTGGACCCCGCCTGCACATTGCAGTACGTGCCCGCCGCGAGCGACGTCTGATACGTGCGCGAAAGCGACGACGACTCGTGGTTGATCGCCACGAACCCCTTCCCGCCACGGCCGAAGGCGATCGCGTCACCCCCGTTGTCCCACCAGTTGGAGACCGACTCCCCCCGGACGGCGTTGCGGAAGCCCACCATCGACTGGATCTCCGGCCAGGCGTGCTGGCACTTCCACCCGTCCTGCCAGCAGGCGTTCACCGAGCCCCCGTTGGGCGGCCCCGCGTCCGTGGACGAGAACTCGTACCCCGAGTTGATGTCGGGCGCCCCGTACGGATACGCCAGCATGAACACGTTCGCGAGGGTGTAGTTCGCATTGTCCTTGTAGCTGAGCGTCGACCCGTTGCGCTCGGTGTCGTGGTTGTCGACGAAGACCCCCGAGACACCGCTGCTCATGTACCCCCAGCCCTCCCCGTAGTTCTTCAGGTAGGCGAGGTTCTCGTTGTTGAAGACGCGCTTGAGGTCGAACGCGTACCGGAACTCCTGCACATCCCCCGTGCCGGTGTACTCGGTCGGCTGGACCGCCTCCCCGGCCCCGTAGATGGCCTCCTGCTTCCAGTACGCGGACGTGTTGCTCAGCCGGCCCTTGATGTTCGCGAGGTCGGCGGCCGGGATGTGCTTGGCCGCGTCGATGCGGAACCCGTCGACGCCGAGCGACAGCAGGTCGTTCATGTACTTGGCGATGGCGGAGCGGACGTACTCCTCGCCGGTGTCCAGGTCGGCGAGTCCGACGAGTTCGCAGTTCTGGACGTTCGCGCGGTCCTGGTAGTTGCTGATCTGCGAGGTGCAGTTGTCGAAGTCGTAGGAGGAGTACAGGCCCGGGTAGTCGTACTTCGTGTAGGACGAGCCGCCCGTACCGGTGCCGCTGCCCGCCGACATGTGGTTGATCACCGTGTCGGCGACGACCTTCACGCCCGCCGAGTGACACGTGCTGACCATGTTCTGGAAGGCGGCACGGTCACCGAGGCGCCCGGCGATCTTGTAGCTGACGGGCTGGTACGAGGTCCACCACTGCGAGCCCTGTATGTGCTCCGCGGGCGGGGAGACCTGGACGTATCCGTAACCGGCCGGGCCCAGCCGGTTGGTGCACTCCTTGGCCACGGACGCGAAGTTCCACTCGAAGAGGACGGCGGTGACGTCCTTGGTGCCCGGTGGGGAGGCGTGGGCGGTTCCGGCGGTGCTCGCGGGGACGACGAACGCGGCGGCCGCCACGGCGAGCGCGCAGGACAGTGCTCTCTTGGCCATGTGTGGGGGTCCCTTCTCCGTTGAAGGTTCTTGCTGCAATATTCAACAGCAGTGCGGTGCCGCAGATCGTAGAAGCCCGTCTCCCAAAGCGGAAGACGGGCTTCTGAAAATTCCTGAAACTTCTTACAGGACGCGCCGGTTGGTGGACCGTCAGTCGGCGATCCACCACACGGTGACGTCGGCGGGCACCTTCGCCTCGCCGTCGTCCGTGACGGTCACCTCGCCGCTCGCGAGCAGCACCCGCCCGTACGCGCGGACGGTCGCCGCCTCTCCCCCGGTGTTGGCGGCGCACACGAACGCCCCGCGCCGGAAGGCCAGCACGCCCTCGGGCGCCTTCAGCCACTCGACGCTGTCGCCCGCGCCGAGGTCGGCCTGCTCACTGCGCGCGGCGAGCGCGGCCCGGTACAGCTCAAGGGTCGAACCGGCGACGCCGGTCTGCGCCTCGACGCTCAGCTCGCCCCACCCGGCGGGCTGCGGAAGCCAGCTGCCCCCGCCGCCGAAGCCGTACGAGGAGCCCTCGCGGTCCCACGGGATCGGCACCCGGCAGCCGTCGCGGAATCCGTCCTGGCCGGCGCCCCGGAAGTACGCGGGGTCCTGGCGGACCTCGTCCGGCAGGTCGACGACGTCCGGCAGGCCCAGTTCCTCGCCCTGGTACAGGTACGCGGATCCGGGCAGCGCGAGCATCAGCAGGGTGGCGGCGCGGGCCCGGCGCAGACCCAGTTCGCGGTCTCCGGCGAGGCGGATCTGGGTGCCGAGCCCGGCCGGGTTGGCGAACCGGGTCGCGTGCCGGGTCACGTCGTGGTTGGACAGCACCCAGGTGGCGGGGGCGCCCACGGGACGCATCGCGTCGAGCGTGCGGTCGATGCAGGCGCGCAGCTCATCGGCGTCCCAATGGGTGCTCAGGTACTGGAAGTTGAAGGCCTGGTGCAGCTCGTCGGGGCGCACGTAGTTGGCGGTGCGCTCGATGGTCGGCGTCCATGCCTCGGCGACGAAGATGCGGTCGCCGGAGTACTCGTCGAGCACGAGCCGCCACTGGCGGTAGATCTCGTGCACCCCGTCCTGGTCGAAGAACGGCATGACATCGTTGCCCAGAAGCTTCAGCTGCTCGTGGGATCCCAGGTCCGGGAGCCCTTCCGCCTTCACAAGACCGTGGGCCACGTCGATCCGGAAACCGTCGACGCCCATGTCGAGCCAGAACCGCAGCACCGAGCGGAACTCGTCGCCGACCGCCGGGTGGTCCCAGTCGAAGTCGGGCTGCTCGGGCGCGAAGAGGTGGAGGTACCACTCGCCCGGGGTGCCGTCCGGCTCGGTGACGCGCGTCCAGGCGGGGCCGCCGAAGATGGACTCCCAGTCGTTGGGCGGCAGTTCGCCGTTCTCGCCCTGGCCGGCGCGGAAGTGGTAGCGCTCCCGGGTCGGCGAACCGGGCCCCTCCGCGAGGGCGCGCTTGAACCACTCGTGCTGGTCGGAGGAGTGGTTGGGGACGAGGTCGACGATGATCCGCAGGCCCAGTTCGTGGGCGTCGCGGATCAGCGCGTCGGCGTCGAGCAGATTGCCGAACATGGGGTCCACGGCCCGGTAGTCCGCCACGTCGTAGCCCGCGTCGGCCTGCGGCGAGGCGTAGAACGGGCTGAGCCACACGGCGTCGACGCCGAGGTCGCGCAGATACGGGAGTCGGGAACGTACGCCCTCCAGGTCGCCCATGCCGTCGCCGTTACTGTCGGCGAAGCTGCGCGGATAGACCTGGTAGATCACCGCGTCCCGCCACCAGTCGCGGCGGTCGGCGACGGTCACAAGAGCGGAGTTCGGCGCCGGGTCGGCGGAATACTGCTGGCTCATGGCTTCCTAGATACGTGACGGAGAGCGCCCCGAAGGGGCGCGGGGAACTGCGCGACCAGCCACAGCGGGTCCGCAGACGGCAGACAACCCGCAGCTCGCCGCGTACGGCTAACCCTTCGTGCCACCCGCGGTCAACCCGGTCACCAGGTTCTTCTGCACAAGGTAGAAGAACGCGGACACCGGAATGGCCACGAGCACAGCCGTCGCAGCCATCAGATTGCGCTGAGCGTCATGCTCACTGACAAAGCTCTGCAGCCCCACCGCGAACGTGTACTTCGTGTCGGACAGCATGAACGTCGAGGCGAACGCGACCTCACCGAACGCGGTGATGAAGCTGTAGAACGCGGCGACGGCGAGCCCCGGCTTGGCGAGCGGCAGGATCAGCCGGGCGAACGTGCCGAAGGGCGAGAGCCCGTCGACGCGTCCGGCCTCGTCGATCTCGAAGGGGATCGTGTCGAAGTACCCCTTGAGCAGCCACGCGCAGTACGGCACGGCCGTCGAGCAGTAGACGAGGATCAGGCCGAAGTAGTTGTCGATCAGCTGGAGTTCGCTGAGGATCTCGTACATCGGGACCATCAGTACCGCGACCGGGAACATCTGGGTGACCAGGAGCACCCACATGAACTTCTTGTAGCCGGGGAAGCGCATGCGCGAGACCGCGTAGCCGGTGGTGGCGGCGACCAGGACGCCGATGACGGTCGTGCCCAGCGACACGACGAGCGTGCTCCACAGCCAGTCGAAGAACGGCGTGTGCTGCAACACGAACGTGTAGTTGTCGAACGTCATCTTGCCGAGGATGCCCCCGGGGTGCAGATAGTCGTCCTTGTCCGGGCCGAGCGACAGATAGATCAGCCAGGCGATCGGGAAGAGCGCTATCAGGCTGGCGACGCTGAGGATGCCGTGCGAGGTCAGGGCCCCGGCGCGACTGCGCTCGCCGCGCCGCGGCCCCTTGCCGGCCGGTGCGGTGCCCGTGGGCGCCCCGTCCACCGGGGGCGGGGTCTTGACGGTCGTGGTGCTCATGGGGGCTCCTGCCTCAGATCGCGAGCTGCTGCTCATTGCGGGCCAGCCAGCGGCGGTAGACGGAGGTGAAGACGATCAGGATGGACAGCAGCAGGACGCCGTACGCGGCGGACTGCGCGTAGTCGCGCGGCTGTTGGCCGAAGCCCAGGTAGTAGGCCCAGGTGACGAGGATCTGCGCGTCCGGCGCGGTGTCGCCGAAGAGCAGGAAGATGATGGCGAACTGGTTGAACGTCCAGATGACGCCCAGCAGGACGACGGTGGAGCTGACCGACTGCAGACCCGGCAGCGTCACGTTCCTGAAGCGCTGCCAGGCGTTGGCGCCGTCCATCTCCGCGGCCTCGTACAGGACGGGGTCGATGGACTGGAGGCCGCCGAGCAGCGAGACCATCATGAACGGCACACCGCACCAGGTGTTGACCATGATCGCGGCGGTCCGCTGCCAGAAGGTGTCCTCAAGCCAGAGCGGCGAGGGCAGATGGACCGCGTCGAGCATGGAGTTGATGATGCCGCCGTCGGCGAGCATGAACCGCCAGCCGAAGACGGTGACGAAGGTGGGCACGGCCCATGGCAGGACGAGGATGAGCCGGTAGAAGGTGCGGCCCTTCAGCTTCTGGTTGAGCAGCAGCGCCAGCCCGAGCCCGATGACGTAGTGGAGCAGCACGCACAGCGCCGTCCACACGATCGTCCAGATGAAGTGCGACCAGAACCGGTCGTACGCGGTCGGCCCCCACAGGATGTCGGCGTAGTTGTCCAGGCCGATGAACTCGTACGTGGCGTCGATGTGGTTGACGCCGATCGTGCGGGCCGAGTTGAGACTGGTGGCGTCGGTGAACGTCAGGTAGATGCCGCGCAGCAGCGGATAGAGCACCAGCACACCGAGGACGACGACCACCGGGGCGGTCATCGCGTACGCGTACCAGTACTTCTGGTACGCGCGCTTCACGCGCTGGAGCGGGCCGGGGCGCGGGGCCCGGCTCCCCCGGCGCTTGCCGGTCGCGCGGTCGACGACGACTGTCATGATTCGACACCTTCTGGAAAATCAGGGGCTGATCAGCGGGCCGGTGGGTCTGCGGGCCCGAGCCTGTGGGCCGGTCGTGGGCCGACGGGCCTGTCTTGGGCCGGTCGTGGGCCGGTGGCCGCCGGACGCGCCCCCCGTTCTGGACGGGGACGGATCCGGCGGCCACCCGGTGTCACTTGCTGAAGTCCGGGACCAGCTTGGCGATCGCGGTCTCCGCGTTGCTCAGGCCCTTGTCGAGGGACTCCTTGCCACCGGCGATCTTCGGCAGCTCGGTGTCGAGCGGACCCCACAGGGAGCTGTACTCGGGCAGCGCCGGGCGCGGCTGGGCGGCGGCGAGCACACCCTGGTAGCCGGCGATCCCCGGGTCGGACTTGACCTCGGTGGTGTAGGCGTCCTCGCGGGTCGGCAGCGTGGAGTTCTTGAGGGCGATGGTCTCCTGGGACTTCGCCGACGTCATGAACTTCAGGAACGTGAGCGACGCCTCCTGGTGGGCCTTGTCCGAGCCCGCGTACACGGAGAGGTTGTGGCCGCCGGTCGGGGCGCCCGCCTTGCCGCCGGAGCCGGCCGGGACGGTGGCGATACCGAGGTTGCCCTTGTCCTTGAAGGCCGAGCCCTTGTAGAAGTTCGTGATCTCCCACGGGCCCTGGATGATCGAGGCGACCTTGCCGTTGACGAAGGCGTCCTGGATGTGGGCGTACGCGTCGGCGGTGGTGTCCGCCTTGTGCAGGCCCTTTCCGCTGAACAGGCCCTGCCAGGTCTTGTAGCCCTTGACCGCCTCGGGCGACTTCACGGTGATCTTCTTGGCGTCGGCGTCGACCGTGTCGGTGCCCTCGCCGTGCAGGAACGACTGCGCGTAGTAGGCCTGGGTGGAGCCCCAGTAGCCGTCGACGCCCGTCTTGTCCTTGACCGTGCCGGCGTCCGTCTTGAGGTCGGCCCAGGTGGTGGGCGCCGCGTCGATGCCGGCCTTCGCGAAGAGGTCCTTGTTGTAGACCAGCGCGAGGGTGTCGGTGACCAGCGGCACACCGTACGTCTTGCCCTCGTACTTGGCCTGCTCGATCAGGCTGGCCTGGAACTTGTCCTGCTCCGCGAGGGCCTCGGTGCCGTCGAGCGGCAGGAAGAAGCCCTTCTTGGCGAACGCGGGGGTCCAGCCGACCTCGGAACGCAGGATGTCCGGGGCGCCCTTGGAACCGGCGGCGGTGTCGAACTTGTTCTGCGCCTGGTCGAAGGGCACGTTGACGTACTTGACCTTGATGTCCGGGTTGGCCTTCTCGAATTCCTTCACGAGGGCCTTGTACGTCGGTGCCTCGTTGGTGGCGTTGGACGTGTCCCACCACGTGAGGGTGACCGGGCCGTCCGCCTTGCCACTGTCGTCGCTGTCTCCGCCGCAGGCCGTCGCCGTGAGGGCGAGGGACGCCACCAGTGCGGTGGCCGCTATGCCACGCCGCATGAGTTCTCCTTGAGGGTGAAAGCCCGTGTGCTTGAGGGAGCGGCCCCGTCCGCCGTCCCTGCCGACTCGCCGACCGCACCGTTGCCGCCGTCGGGCGACGTGAACGTAACAGCGATGTAAGCGGCGCGAAAGACCTTGCAGCAAAAAAGTGCAAGACCCGCCGACAGTTACCCCGCCGTGACCTCTTCGGAACCGTCCCGATCTGCCGCGATGCCTTGCCACAGGGGCATTCGTGGGGTGCGGGCCCGCCGTGCAAGACTCTGCAAGCTCTTGCCATACTCGTCGGTCACGAGGATCATCGGCGCTCGGCGCCTTGCAGGAAGCACCCCGACCGCACGGGCGCACGCGGCGGACGACGACCACCCCGCCACGACACTGCCGACCAGAATCACGAGGGAACGCGATGACGCAGCAGCCCGGAGCGGGCCGTCCAAGTGCCCGTGCACGGCGTTCGTTCAGTGGGCAACGCGATCCCCGGCCGGTACAGTCCAATCCCGTGACCACACGGCTTGCCGACATCGCAGCGCAGGCGGGGGTGAGCGAAGCGACCGTCAGCCGGGTCCTGAACGGGAAGCCGGGCGTCGCCGCCACCACCCGCCAGTCCGTACTGGCCGCGCTCGACGTGCTCGGCTACGAGCGGCCCGTACGGCTGCGCCAGCGCAGCGAGGGGCTCGTCGGGCTGATAACCCCGGAGCTGGAGAACCCGATATTCCCGGCCCTGGCCCAGGTCATCGGCCAGGCGCTGACCCGGCAGGGCTACACGCCGGTCCTCGCGACCCAGACCCCCGGCGGCTCCACCGAGGACGAACTGACCGAGATGCTGGTCGACCGGGGGGTCGCCGGCATCATCTTCGTCTCCGGACTGCACGCGGACACCTCCGCGGACATGCAGCGCTACGAGCAACTGCGCGGGCGGGGCGTGCCGTTCGTCCTCATCGACGGTTTCTCGCCAAAGGTGCAGGCACCTTTCATCTCCCCGGACGACCGGGCGGCGATGGCCCTCGCGGTCACCCACCTCGTCTCGCTCGGCCACACCCGGATCGGCCTCGCGCTGGGCCCCAAGCGGTTCGTGCCGGTGCAGCGCAAGATCGAGGGCTTCGTCCGCACGATGCAGGACCTGCTGGGGCTGGCCACGGCCGACATCGAGGAGCGCCTGGTCCAGCACTCGCTGTACACGCTGGAGGGCGGCCAGGCCGCCACGGCGGCGCTCATCGACCGCGACTGCACGGCGATCGTCTGCGCGAGCGACATGATGGCGCTGGGTGCCATACGCACGGCCCGGCAGCGCGGGCTGGAAGTCCCGGACGACATCTCCGTCGTCGGCTTCGACGACTCCCCGCTGATCGCGTTCACCGACCCGCCCCTGACCACGGTCCGCAAGCCGGTCCCGGCGATGGGCCAGGCCGCGGTGCGTACGCTGCTGGAGGAGATCGGCGGGACGCCGGCACCCCACAGCGAGTTCGTGTTCATGCCCGAGCTGGTGGTGCGGGGCTCGACGGCCTCGTCCCCCGGGGACCGCAACCGCTCGTAGGAACACCAGCTCAGAGGTACCGCCCAGGGGTATTACGTAGGGGTGCGGGCCGGGCGTGGTCGTGCGCGGGAAGTAGTGGTCCACCTACTTCAGGTGTAGAACGTGCGGCCAGAACCCACCCAAGGGATGATCGGTCGAGAAAGGCTCATCTGGCAGACTCTGTCCCTATGGGTGAGAGCACCGTGACGACACTGGAAGGCCAGGAGCAGGCCCCTCCACAGCCCGTCGCGGACGAGGCGCACGGCAGCGCGGGACACCGTCTCCTGCGAAGGCTGCGTACGCCCCGCCGCCCCCGGCTCTGGTTCGAGATCCTGCTCATCGGCGTGAGCTACTGGACGTACTCGCTGATCCGCAACGCGGTTCCGGAGCAGCGGAGTCAGGCGCTGGAGAACGCCGACTGGCTCTGGAGAGTGGAGCACCATCTCGGCATCGCCGTCGAGGAATCGGTCAACCACGCCGTGAACTCGGTGACATGGCTGATCGTCGGCATGAACTACTACTACGCGACGCTGCACTTCGTGGTGACCATCGGCGTCCTGGTGTGGCTCTACCGCAGCCACCCGGGCCGGTACGCGGCCACGCGCACGGTCGTCTTCGCCACCACGGGCGTGGCCCTGATCGGCTACTACCTGTATCCGCTGGCCCCGCCGCGCCTGATGACCGGCAACGACTTCATCGACACGGTCGTGGTCCACCAGACCTGGGGCTCGATGGCCTCGGGCGACCTGAAGAGCATGTCGAACCAGTACGCCGCGATGCCGTCCATGCACATCGGCTGGTCCCTGTGGTGCGGCCTCACGATCTTCGCCCTGGCCTCGGTCCCCTGGGTCCGCGTCCTCGGCCTGCTGTACCCGGTGGCGACCCTGGTGGTCATCGTCGCCACGGCCAACCACTTCTGGCTGGACGCGGTGGGCGGCATGGCGTGCCTGGCGTTCGGCTACACGGTGGCGAGGCTCTGGTACGGGGCGCTGCCGTACGCGCTCCCGCAACAGGTCCAGCAAAAGGTCCCGCCCAAGCCCTGAGCGACCAGCGCGGCCCCGCAGGTGCTGGGGGGGGTGGCCTTTCCTCGCCCCCGCCGCCCCTACCCGTTCCCGTCCACGCATGGGGGCTGCGCCCCCTCGCCCCCCTTTGTCCTCAAACGCCGGACGGGCTGAAAGATACGCGGACGGGCTGGAAGATTCGCGGGCGTGCTGAAGATCTCCGGCCGTCCGCGACATCTCAGCCCGTCCGGCGTTTGAGGACCGGGGGTTCGGGGGCAGCGCCCCCGAGTCAGTGACGGGAAGGGTAGGGGCGGCGGGGGCGAGAAAAAGCCCGTGGGCGTGGCTACGCCCCGTAGAACAGCTCGTCCACCACCGCCCGCGCCCGCCGCGTGGTACGCCGGTAGTCGTCGAGCATGTCGCCCACATGCCCGGGCCCGTACCCCAGGTACCGCCCCACGGCCGCCAGCTCCCGCCCGTCGGACGGAAACGTGTCCCCCGCCCGCCCCCGCACCAACATCACCGCGTTCCGCACCCGAGTCGCCAACACCCACGCCTCGTCCAGGATCGCCGCGTCCTCGCCGGAGATCAGCTCGGCCGCACACGCCGCGGCGAGCGCTTCCCGCGTGCGCGTGGTCCGCAGCCCCGGCTCCACCCACCCGTGCCGCAACTGCAGCAACTGCACGGTCCACTCCACGTCGGACAGCCCGCCCCGGCCGAGCTTGGTGTGCAGTGTGGGGTCGGCGCCGCGGGGCATCCGCTCGGTCTCCATGCGGGCCTTGAGCCGCCGGATCTCCCGTACGGCGTCCTCCCCGAGCCCTTCCGCCGGGTACCGCAGCGGATCGGCGAGGTCGAGGAACCGGCGCCCCAACTCCTCGTCCCCCGCGACGACTTCGGCCCGCAGCAGGGCCTGCGACTCCCACACCAGCGACCAGCGCCGGTAGTAGGCCTCGTACGACTTCAGTGTCCGTACGAGCGGCCCCGACTTGCCCTCGGGGCGCAGGTCGGCGTCGATGAGCAGCGGCGGGTCGGCGCTGGGGATCTGGAGCAGTCTGCGCATCTCGGAGACGACGGCGCCGGCGGCCCGTGAGGCCTCCTCGTCGCCGACGCCCTCCCGGGGCTCGTGCACGAAGAGGACGTCGGCGTCGGACCCGTAGCCCAGTTCGTGGCCGCCGAAGCGGCCCATGCCGATGACGGTGAAGCGGGTGGGCAGGGTCTCGCCCCAGCCGTCGCGCACCACGGCCCGCAGGGTGCCGGCGAGGGTCGCCGCCGTGAGGTCGGAGATGGCGCCTCCGACGAGGTCGACGAGCGCGCCCTGGTCGGCGTTGGCGGGCGTCTCCTCGGTGCCGTAGGAGCTGACGATGTCGATGGCGGCCGTACGGAAGAGTTCCCGCCGCCGTACGCCGCGTGCCGCGGTGACCGCGGCCTCTCCCTTGCCGGCCCGGCCCACCGCGGAGAGGATCTCCTGCTCCAGGTGGGCGCGGGTGCGGGACACGAGGCCGCCGCCGGACCCGTTGCCGAGCAGGGCCACGGCCTCGGGCGCCCGCATCAGCAGGTCGGGGGCGAGTCGTCCGGCGGACAGCACGCGGGCGAGGTTCTCTGCGGCGGCGCCCTCGTCCCGCAACAGCCGCAGATACCAGGGGGTCTTGCCGAGCGCGTCCGAGACCTTGCGGAAGTTGAGCAGTCCCGCGTCGGGGTCGGCGGAGTCGGCGAACCAGCCCAACAGGACGGGCAGCAGCGTGCGTTGGATGGCTGCCTTGCGGGTGACGCCGGAGGCCAGCGCCTCCAGGTGGCGCAGCGCGGCGGCCGGGTCCGCGTAGCCGAGGGCGACCAGTCGCTCCCGCGCCGCTCCCGCGCTCAACCTGCTCTCGCCGGGCGCGAGTTGGGCGACGGCGTCGAGCAGCGGCCGGTAGAACAGCTTCTCGTGCAGCCGCCGCACCACACCGGCGTGCCGCTTCCACTCCCGGTTGAGTTCCTTGACCGGGTCGGTCCGCAGGCCGAGCGACCGTCCGATGCGCCGCAGATCGGCGTCGTCCTCGGGCACCAGGTGCGTACGCCGCAGCCGGAAGAGCTGTATGCGGTGTTCCATGGACCGCAGGAACCGGTACGCCTCGTCGAACTGCACGGCGTCGACGCGTCCCACGTACCCGCCCGCCGCCAGTGCCTTCAGGGCGTCCAGCGTGGTCCCGCTGCGCAGTGACGTGTCCACCCGCCCGTGCACCAACTGCAGGAGCTGTACGGCGAATTCGACGTCCCGCAGTCCGCCGGGGCCGAGCTTCAGCTCCCGCTCTATCTCGGCGGGCGGGATGTTCTCGACGACGCGCCGCCGCATCTTCTGCACGTCGGCGACGAAGTTGTCCCGCTCGGCGACCTGCCAGACGAGGGGGGCCAGCGTGGAGACGTACTCCTCTCCCAGTGTGAGGTCCCCCGCGACGGCCCGCGCCTTCAACAGGGCCTGGAACTCCCAGGTCTTGGCCCAGCGGTGGTAGTAGGCGAGGTGGCTGCTGAGTGTGCGCACGAGCGGGCCGTTGCGGCCCTCGGGGCGCAGATTGGCGTCGACGGGCCAGATGGAACCCTCGACGGTGGTCTCCGAGCAGATCCGCATCAGATGGGCCGCGAGCCGGGTGGCGGCCCGCATCGCCTTGTCCTCGTCGGCCGCGTCGGTCCCCTCGGCGGGCTCCCCGACGAAGATGACGTCGACGTCCGACACGTAGTTCAGCTCGTGGCCGCCGCACTTGCCCATCGCGATCACGGCCAGCCGGCACATCCCGGCGTCCTCGGGCGCGTCGGTCTGGGCGAGGGCGAGCGCGGCGCGCAGGGTGGCGGTCGCGAGGTCGGCCAGCTCGGCCGCCGCCTGCGTGACGTCGGTGGTCCCGCACACGTCACGGGCGGCGATGGACAGCAGGCAGCGCCGGTAGGCGACCCGCAGCGACACGGGGTCGGTCGCCTCGGCGAGCCCGCGCTCGAACTCCGCGACGCCGGGATGCAGGTCCTGCGGCTCGTACGTGACGAGGGCCTGCCAGTCGAGCGGGTGGCGCGCGAGATGGTCACCGAGGGCGTCGGAGGCGCCGAGGACCCCCAGCAGCCGGTCGCGCAGCGGTTTGGCCGCGATCAGCGTGTCGAGCAGTTCACGCCGCCCCGCGTCGCTGTCCTGCGCCTCGACGATCCGGACGAGCCCGAGCAGCGCCAGATCGGGGTCTGCGGTGGCGCCGAGCGCGTCGAGCAGCACCGGGTCGTTGGTCACGGCCGCGAGCTGCGGGCTGTCGAGCAGCCGCTCGGCGCCCGACGGATCGGTGAAACCGTGCCGCAGCAGCCGAGAGAAGGTACTGCTCCTGCGTCCCGGCACCGTCATCCCGGCCTCCGTCGTCCCCCGCGATGTCACCCAGCGCGACGCCACCCACCGGATGCCGCCCACGCGATCAAGGTCGTACGGCTTGAGCCTAACCGCAGAGCCGCGGGGAAGCGCCTGGACGCGGACGGCGGTTTCACCGGCGGGCCGCACGTGACGCCGCTGCCCGAGGCTTCCACCACGGTGCCGGGAATGCCTTTGTCTTCTCGGTGGCGCCCGGGACCGTTTTCGGCTTCGGTAAGGGGGAGCCGTTCGGCCGGACGCGCCGGCGGTTCGCCTGACGTACGACAAAGGAGTCGTTCATGGACATGGCCCTTGAAGTGATCATGCTGCCCGTCACCGACATCGACCGGGCGAAGGCCTTCTACGAGGACAAGGTGGGCTTCCACGTCGACATCGACACGGAGGTGATGCCGGGCGCGCGGGTGGTCCAGCTGACGCCGCCCGGTTCCGGCTGTTCGATCGCGCTCGCCAAGGGCGTGCCGATCCCGTCGGGCACCCCGCAGCCGGGCACGTACCACGGCATGCAGCTGGTCGTCGCGGACGCGAAAGCCGCGTACGAGGAGCTGACCGCGCGGGGCCTGGAACTCAGCGAGCCCGTCGCGTACGCCCCTCAGGACGGCGGCACGTTCATGCACTTCACCGACCCGGACGGCAACGGCTGGGCGATCCAGGAGTACCGCGAGCGCGCGGCGAAGCCGCTGCATCGCCTGCTGGCGGACCAGGCGGAACAGCAGTAGCCCCCGGCCCGGGCGCCTGGACCGGCCGGCGTCAGCCGCTGACCGCGTACGCCAGGAAGCTGGTCCAGGCGCTGGGGGTGACGACGAGTTGAGGACCCGCCTGCGCCTTGGAGTCACGTACGTGGATGAGATCCGGGCAGACGGCCATCTCGACGCAGTCGCCATCACCACTGCTGCTGTAACTGCTCTTGAACCAGGCCAGTTCGGTCGTCTTCATAGCGCTCCTCGCATCTGCCGCAACAGGCTCACAGAGTCATCGAGGGAGAGAGCCTGTGAGCGCATCCTGGCATACCGCATCTGGAGGACGCTGATTTCCTTCGATTCGGAAACGAACAGGCCCCCGCGCTGACCCTCGTTGTAGGCAAACCAACGGTTCTCCGAAGTCTCCAACAGCTGCATCGGCCCCGCGAGACCGGCATGTGCCCCTTGGGCAAGGGGCATCACCTGGACCTCGACGTTGCGCTGCTCGGCAAGCTCCAGTACATGGTCCACAACCCCCTGGGAAACTTCGGCCTCCCCTGTCCTCCGGAGGAACAAATGCTCCTCCAGGATGAAGCTGAACGCCGTGTTCGGCCGCTCCCGCAGCAGCCGTTGGCGTTCAGCCCGTGCCGCCCACTGGGCCTCGATCTGGTCGTCGCCCAGCGGAGGCAGCTGGTTCACGAACAGCGTGCGCGCATACGCCTCGGTCTGCAACAGCCCCGGGATCAGGCGGCATTCGTACGTGTAGAGGCTCACCGCCGTCTCCTCCAGGCGGGCCCACTGGCGGAACCAGCTGGCCAGCCCCGGTTGCCGCGACAGATGCCGCGCGGCACCCCGCAACGCCCCGAACGCGTCGAGCACTTCCTCCGCGCGCTCGACGAACTCCGGCGGCGGAAACCGGCGGCCCTGCTCGATGGAGGCCACGGTCGGCGCCGAGTACCGCACTCTGGGCGCGAACTCCTCCTGCGTGAGGCGGGCCCGTTTCCGGAAGGCCTTGACCACCTCGCCGAACGTCTTGAGGCTGTCGGACACCTCCGGCTCGCCGCCACCACAGCCAAGGGGGGCGCCCGCCCCACCCGTACCGTCCGCCATGCCAGGCCCTCCGTTCACCCGCGCCCATCGACCCGTCCACACCGTCAACACCGCCAACCCACCCATGGTCACGGAGGGTTACACATACTGTCCACACGGTGAGCCCGTACGCTGAGCCCGCGTACGGGTCGGTCGATCGCTCAATTCGCCTGGCGGCGGGCCCGCTTGACCTCGCGGTCGACGGCCCACGCGTCGGCGACCGGCCCGAGGTGGCCGAGCTTGTCGGGATTGATCACCGAGCGGATGGTGTGGACGCGCCCGTCGAGCACCTCAAGGGCCAGGATGTGGAGCACCTTGCCGTCGCGGTCGCGGAAGACCGCGCCGGGGCGGCCGTTGACCTCGTGGGGCTCGAAGGTCACGTCGACGCGGGCCATGTGGGGGAAAACGGAGGCGAGCAGCCGGGCCACGCTCTCGGCGCCGGTGACGGCCCGGGCCAGTTGCGGGGCCTTGCCGCCGCCGTCCCCGACCATCGACACGTCGGCGGCGAGCAGATCCCGCAGACCGTCGACATCGCCTTCGCGCAGGGCGTCGAAGAAGCGGGTCGCGAGCTCCTCCCGCTCCTGACGGTCCGCTTCGAACCGTGGCTGTCCGGCCCGCATGTGCCGCCGGGCCCGTACCTGGAGCTGCCGGCAGGCCGCTTCCGACCGCCCGACCGCCGCGGCGACCTCGTCGAAGCCGAAGCCGAACACCTCGCGCAGCACGAACACGGACCGCTCCAGCGGACTGAGCCGTTCCAGGAGGAGCAGCGCGGCCATCGACACCGAGTCGGCCAGCTCCGCCGAGCGGGCCGGGTCCTGGTAGGGGTCGGTGAGCAGCGGCTCGGGGAACCACGGCCCGACGTACTCCTCGCGCCGCACCCGCGCGGAGCGCAGCACGTCGATCGAGACACGGGTCACCGTGGCGGACAGGAAGGCTTTGACCGACGTGGGCCGGGTCGCGGAGCCGTCGAAGCGCAGCCAGGTCTCCTGGACCGCGTCCTCGGCCTCGCTCACGCTGCCCAGCATGCGGTAGGCGATCGAGAACAGCAGGGGCCGCAGTTCCTCGAACTCCTCGACCTTGCTCACGCCGACTCCCCTTCGTCGTTCGTACGGTTCAGTGGAACTGGCCGACCTTGTAGTCACCGGCGGGCTGCCGAGTGATGATGTTCAGCCGGTTCACCGTGTTCATGAAGGACACCAGGATCACCAGGGCGGTGAGCTGCTCCTCGTCGTAGTGCTCGGCGGCACGCGCCCAGACCTCGTCGCTGACCCCGTCGGCCGCGTCCGCGACCCGGGTCCCCTGCTCGGCCAGTTCCAGCGCGGCCCGCTCGGCCTCGGTGAAGACGGTGGCCTCCCGCCAGGCCGCCACGAGACCGAGCCGCACGGCGCTCTCCCCGGCGGCGGCGGCTTCCTTGGTGTGCATGTCGAGGCAGACGGCGCACCCGTTGACCTGACTGACCCGCAGGGCCACCAACTCCTGCGTCACGACCGGCAAGGGCGACTCCTTGAGCGCCTTGCCCGCCGACATGAAGTACTTGAGGGCCTTCCCGGCCATCGGGCTGGCGAAATAGTTCAGTCGAGCGTCCATCACGCACTCCTCGGTGCTCGTCGGGGCCTACACCCCTGAGACGAGACAGCCCGACCCCCTGTGACACGCACACGTGTGACCCGCGTCTCCCGGAAAACCAGTCGGGGCCGACGGTCCACGACCGTCGACCCCAAGTGGTCCACACGATTCAAACAGCCGGCCGCTCCCGCGACCCGCCCGCGACGCCTACAGCACCGGCAGGTTCTTCCGCAGTTCGAAGGCCGTCACCTCGGAGCGGTACTCCTCCCACTCCTGGCGCTTGTTGCGCAGGAAGTGGCGTCGACCCTTAGTGACCTCACACAATCGACGTCAGCGCAGCATTGAACTGCGATCGAACGGCCGTCATTGGGTGTTGTTGGTCGTCGTGGGCCACCCTTCGACGGCCCACAGACGGCCCGGCCGCAGCGTCGTCACACTCCTCATCAGAGGCGCAAATGAGAAGCTCCGGCGATAAGGACCTTCTGGGCCAGGTACTTGACCAACTCAATGTCTGGACCAAGATCCTCCGCCTCCTTCGTAAAGGGCAACAAGAGATCCGCAGCACCACCGCCATCATCTTTGGTATGCACGATCCGGCACCGAATATCGTACACGCGATTCGCGACTGCCGTTAGGAAGTCATTCCTCGTATCCGCGAGATTCAGATGGGTCACATCTTTAATTTTCTGCTTCCCTGAAAAATGCTCATGGAGAATGTCGTCACTAGCTATGAAATCCCGAAGGTGCCCTTCAGTCACGCAACCCGCTATTGTCGATCGAAGTTGATCCCGTTCACTCCCGAACGCTTTTCCGGTTCCCGCCGTCAAGCCGATTATTCGCACCAAATTACTATCATCATCAGCTCTGAAACGCGGGTCCAGGAGTTCATTGCGCAGCCTTGCGAGGGTGTCTCGATGACTGAAGCTAGGGAAGAAGTATTCGAGCACTTGATAGTAGGCCAAATACTCCAAGAGCGGTATCCCACTCGATCGCCCATACCGGTAGAGACTCAGCGGCTTTTCTGGATATTGATTCTGGGGATTCCTCGGAAGCTGCTGATTTTTTTCGCGCTGCACCCTACCCTTCCGCCGTGCCAGCTCAGACGCGAAGGAGGGAATAATGGATGCCGCTACACCATACTGCAAGTCAAGTTCGAAGAAGATGGCGCCCGAGATACGCTTCAAGAGATCTAGCGCATCATCGTGTCGCGTCACCTGCATGCCGGATATACGCAAAGTCGGAAAGCGCCCCAACCCGCCCGGAAGAGGGGGTCTATCCCTGGCAGTCAGCCTTCTACGCTTGCGATCAGATACGGCACTGAAATTTCGAGATGCAGACCCGATTTGAACTCTCAGGTCAGGGCGATCCGGCGTTGGTGAAAAATCTAGAACCCACGCATCATTGATTTGGATTCGCGAGCCAAACCTCGACTCCTCATCGACATCGTCTTCCAGCCCCGGAAGCTCTGGCTGAGGGGGCTCAATTTTCCGAACTCCCGGAAGATCAAAGAAGGCTTGATATGAAATATCAGAGCGGATTGCCGCCTCTACAGTCTGCGAGGAATTGAAGAGCACGGCATCAAAGTCCCCCAAGTAGGTGAAGACAGGAAAATCAGCCAGAAGAAGGTCTTTTGCGTCCGCAGGGGTGACTATCTGCCACCTCTTCTCTCTCCCATTCGGGAATCCGACACGAAATCGGAGCCCGAGTGACTCGTGCCAAATCCAAGAGCACTCAATGCGCCTCTCTTGACACAGCTTCTCCAATTCACGCCGCGGCTCCCCATCACCAAGCTCAACTTTTTTCCGCTCAAGAAATTCCGACGACTCAATTTCCATTACACGCCCCTCCGCCAGCAGATCTGAGAGGCAGGTTATCAGCGCTCGAACGACATCACCTGCCACATATGGAAACAAGTGGACAGTCGCACGTACGCACTTTTAGGTCGTCGGCACAGCCGTCAAACCGCCTCCCTCTTCAAGTCGTGATGGTGGGGGACCCGGACACTATGTCCGGGTCCCCCCACCACGAACCACTCACCCTTGTTCCTGCAGAGCTAAGCATGGCCAACTACCTACCCGGTCTTGGGCTCTGTACGGTGAAACCGGCCCCCACTACCAGCAGGAGGCAGCACGCAATGCGTGGTCTCGGAGATCACCTCAGCATCGGCGAGCGGATCGCGTTCTACCGCAAGCGGCGCGGCTATACGCAAGAGGTTCTGGCTGGGCTGGTCGGCTACAGCACTGACTGGCTGGCGAAGATCGAAACGGGCCGCCGTAAGCCGCCCCGCATCGACATGCTCGCTGAACTGTCGCGCATCCTGCGGGTCCCCCTCGGGGATCTACTAGGTCAGACCGTACTCATGGAGGACGAGAGGCAACACGACGACGTTCCGGCCGTGCGCGACGCGCTCATGAGCCCGCGCCGTCTGTCTCGTTTGCTCTTCGGTCCTGAGGCTGAGATGCAGCTCCCGACTCCCGTCCCCACTGCCGTACGTGTCGAGCACGCGTGGAACGACTACCAGGGTGGGCGGCTCGGCAGCGTCATCGCCGCGCTGCCCACACTCCTCCAGACCGCACAGGAGCTGGAGGAGCGAGCGGCACGGCGCGGCGAGGACCGTAGCGACTGCTGGGCCGTTTCGGCTCGTACTCACCACCTCGCAGCGACAACGCTTGCGAAGATCGGCGAATCGGACATCTCATGGCTCGCTGCCGAGCGCGCGATGCGTGCCGCGGACGAGTCGGACGACCCGCTCGTACTGGCATCGGCCGCCCGTTCCGGCACACACGCCCTCCTGGCAAACGGCCGGTATGACGACGCGCTGGAGCTGGGCAATACGGCCGCTGCATGGCTGTCGTCTCGGGTGGCCGGCAACGACCCTGCGGCGCTGAGCCTGCTGGGGATGATCCACCTGCGCGCCGCCGTGGCAGCGGCACGTCATCAGGACCGGCCGACCGCAACGAGCCTGTTGGATCGTGCCGAGGAACTCGCGGATGACCTCGGATCGGATGAGAACTACTGGCAGACCGGTTTTGGGCCTACGAACGTACTGCTTCACCGGCTGTCCGTTGAGCTGGATCTCGACAACGTGTCGTACGTGGTGGAACACGGCCGGATCAACGTCGACCACATGCCGCAGGAGCGGAGCGTGTCGCACCGAATCGACTTCGCGCGCGCCCTGTCACTCAGCGGGCAGGGGGACGACGCATTCGCGGAACTCCGAACCGCTGAGCGCTCAGCACCGCAGCTCGTACGCAACAATCCCAGGGTGCGTGAGACGCTGCGGGACCTGGTCAAGCAGTCTCCGGTTACAGGCGGCTCACGTTCGTCCGAAGTGTTCATGATGGCTCAACGGTGCAGGGCGGTGCAGTGAGCGCAGGCAAGCGCGGGGTGCTGGGAGTCGTCGGTTCGGCGGCCGGAGGTGTGGAGGCGCTGCGCACCGGCCTGGTCGAGCCTGCGATGGACCGTGGGTGGCAGGTGGCTGTCACGCTGACGCCGACCGCGGGGCAGTGGCTACGACTGAGCGGCGAGGTCGAGCGGCTGGAGAAGCTGACCGGACTTCCCGTTCGCGATGAGCCGCGGTTGCCCGGCGAGGCCCGACCGCACCCGCCGGTTGACTGCTACGTGGTCGCCCCCGCATCCGCCAATATGGTTGCCAAGCTGGCGACGGGCCTGATGGACAACCAGGCATTGACGCAGGTGGGCGAGGCTATCGGCACTCTCGGTTTGCCCGTTGTCGTCTTTCCACGGGTGAACGCGGCGCACGCTCGCCACCCTGCGTGGCAGCGTCACATCGATGCCCTTCGAGCCGGGAGTGTGCACGTTGTCCAAGGCTCGGACGTGTGGCCGCTGTACGAACCGCGGGAAGCGCCGGCGGGGCGCACGCTCCCATGGTCGGCCGTGCTCGACACGGTCGATGAGGTTACTCGGTGACGAGCCGTCAACTCGCCTGATCTGCATGGAAAGAGGACCCGGACAGACTGTCCGGGTCCTCTGCCGTTCCTGGCCACATGCTCATTGGCATGTCAGGGATCAATGAGCGAAGCGGCGAGCTGGAAGGCATGACTCCTGCTGAACTCGCTTTGATCAAAGCGAGTTTGAGCGAGGCGCGCGTCAAGGTCGAACGACTGCTGAGGCGCGCGGATGAACTCACGGCGATGGTGGAGTCTCGCTGCCCACGAGCCGCTCAAGCCGCTCCAGACGTTCCCCGAGCGAGTGGAGAGCGTCATGAATCGTGCTGAGCTCAGCCGCCAAAGCACTGAATGCGGGGCTACTGCCCGGCTCGGTGCCGAGGGGTACAGAAGGATCGCGGACGAACGTTCCACGGCCCTGCTGAGTGAGAACCAGTCCCTCATCACGGAGCTGGCCAAACGCGCTCTGAACAGTCATGAGCTGCACGCCAAGTTCCTTGGCGAGCTTGCGAGCGACTGGGAGCTGGTCCCCCGGCTCGTACTCGCGATCGGGGCCCGTGATCTTGTCACGGAACTCCCCCGCAATCTCCTTGGCCGTGGGCGTCTGCTTGGGCGCTTCGGGGCTCTGGTCCATGGCTTCGAGAGTAGCCGGACCTAGGTCAATCTCTGATCCTTCTCCGCACCCCCTTGACAGTCAGATTGACCTAGGTCAATCTGAAGTCACAACAGCACGCCGAGCCCGATAGGGCTTCGACCGGCTGTGTTCGTAAGTGCTTGACCTGCAAGACCGCAGCACCAAAGGGCCCCGGAAGGGGTCATGAGGCCCCGTTTCGGCGGGGGCGAGGGACCCGGACCCCTTGGCAGTCCGGAGGGCTTACAGACCGAAAGGTCACGTCTCCGTACGCCTTCGCCGGGAGCCCGTGTTCCCGAAGGAGACACCAGTACCACCTCACCTCGCCTTCGCACCTAGCGCGAAGGCCGGCTGCCTGATCCGCATCTCTCGCAGGTGCGGTGAGGGGGAGCCGGACGGCCGTCTCTCGCCAAAGACCGCGGCTGTCCCGGTGCTTCGTACGTCCCTTCGACTTCCTGGAGTTCACCGTGACCGAACGCACGATTCCCGTGGACGTCCTCGGCCCGATCGCCCTGAATCTGACCATGAACGCGGGCGCCATCCGCGTCGTGGTCGACCCGGAGCTGAAGCAGGCATACATGGTGCTGAAGACCGACGCCGCCTCCGGCCCGTCGGCGGACGCGATCCGCGACACCGACGTCAGTCTCCGGGGGCAGAACCTCATGGTCCGCGTCCCGGACGTGGCCGGCGGCATGAGTGGCAGCACCACGATCAGCATGGGTGGCAGCACCATGACGTTCTCCGGCGGCAGCGGCGTACACGTCATCACCGGCAACGTGCACGTCACCGGTCACGGTGGCGGCAAGGTCTTCGTCAACGGCCGCGAGGTCACCGCCACCGGCCCGGCCGGCGACGCGGCGACGCCGATCAGCGCGATCGTCCACCTGCCCGCGCGGTCGGTAGCCGCGATCAGCACGCATTCCACGAACACCCTCGTCACGGGCGCACTGGCACGCCTGGAGTACGACGGCACCTCCGGCATGCTGACCGCCGAGCAGGTCGGCGACCTGGAAGCCAGGGTCACCAGCGGCAGCGTCATCGTCGGCGAGGTGAGCGGTCCGCTGGACATCAATCTCACCTCCGGCAACGTCACCGTCGGCGCCTACAGCGGCCATCACGCCCGCTTGAACCTCACCTCCGGCAACGTCCGCATGGCCGCGACACCGCAGGCCACCGGCCGTCTCGCCGTGAACGCCACTTCAGGGAGCGCGCGCATCACTGGCGCCTCGCACCTGGACATCCGCCGCCGAGTGACCAGCGGCTCCGTCCAGATCAGCTAGCCCCCGCGCCCCGCACCCCTTCCTCTCTTCCCGGGCGGTCGCCTCTCGCCAAAGACCGCGACCGCCCCGGCATCCCTTCGACGTCAGGACTTCCTCCATGCGTACCTATATCGGCCGCCAACAGGCGATCTCTGCCGAAGACTTCGCGGAACTCGCGCTTGGCACCCCCGTTGAACTGTGGCTCGGGGTCGAGGGCGAGACGGATGAAGAGCGCGCGGCCCGCGAGGACGCGGCGCGCGACATCCTCGCCGACAACCCGGACCTGCCCGACGACCTGATCCGCATCGCGGCGCAGGTCGTCGAGGACAACCCGGACCTGTTCGACGTCACCCCGCTGACCCGCACCGCCCGGCGCCGCCGCGTGGCCCGCAAGGGGGTAGCGGCATGAGCGCTACAGTCCCCGCCCCTGAGACGGCCACGTCCGGGGTGCCGCCGCTGACCCGTCCTGAGTTGGGGCTCGCCGGTGTCGGAGCGCTGGCCGCAGCCGGTGTCGGCGCGCTCGGTCTGATCTCTTCCTTCGCCGCTGTCTCCGAGGCCGCGGCGCGGTGGGGGTTCACTTCGCCGTGGATGCTGCCGGTCGGTATCGACGTGGCCATCCCGGTGTTCACCGTCGCCAACCTCCTGTTGATCCGGATGGACATGGCGCTCGCGTGGGTGCGGTTCGTGCCCTGGATCCTCACCCTGATCACCTGCGGGCTGAACGTCGCTGCCGGCCATGAGGTGTGGGCGAAGGTCGCGCACGGCACGATGCCGCTGTTGTGGGTGGTGTTCTCCGAGATCGGCGCGCACATCTACGCCGTGCGGATCGGCGCCGCCACCGGCCGCCGCATGGAGAAGATCCGGTTCTCCCGCTGGCTGCTCGCCTTCCCGTCCACGTTCGCGCTGTGGCGCCGGATGACGCTGTGGGAGATCACCTCCTACAGCGAGGCACTGGCGCGGGAGAAGGAGCGGCAGTTGGCCCGCGCGGACCTGCGCGAAACCTACGGCCGCTCGTGGCGGACCAAGACCCCGCGGCGTGAGCGCGTGATGCTCCGCATGGGCACTATGGCCCCCGGCAGCGAGCAGGACATCCCCGCCCCGCCCCCGGCGGGGAAGCGGCCGGCGCCCCCGGCCGCGTCCAAGCAGCGCCCGCCCCGGCAGACCAGGGTGAAGGCAAAGGGCACCCCTCAGCGCACCTTTGAGGAGCTGCTGAGCGAGGCTCGCACGCTCACCGCGTCGTGGACGGATGCGGAGCTGAACGCGGAAGCCGTCCGAACTGCGGTGCACTGCTCGGCTGCCAACGCCCGCAAGCTCCGGGACGCGATGAAGACCGAGCGTGCCGACGGCCGCCCGCTGCACGCCGTGAACCCGGAGGGCGAGACACCGACGGCTGTGGCCGCCTGATGTCCGCGGTCTGGGGGAAGTGCAACGACCCGACCGGCGCACTGCACGGGATTCCCACCTACCCATGGCGTCTGGCGCCGGAGGGTCTGGCGACCCGCCGCCAACTCCGGGCGAAGGGCTTACGGCCCGGCGGACAGCCGATCGCGGCACAGGTGATGCGCGGCAACCGACGCGCCGGCGGTGTCCGCGTCGCGTACCTCTACCACGTCGACCGGGCCAAGCCGGTCCGGCCGATGACCTCCCGCAAGTGGGGCGCGCTCGCGCTGGCGATGCTCGCCCGCCGCACCTGCCCCCGCTGCCGGATCGATGTCGGCTACTGCATCCCCACCTCGTACGGCATCTGCGGACTGTGCATCGCCCTCGAAGAACAGCGCACCTGACGACGAAGTGTCCACCCGTAGAAGGGCTACAGGTTGTAGCCCTTACCGCTCAACGCAGCGCTCAGCATCAGTTCACGGGCCCGGCCGCCCACCTCCTACAGCGACGGCCGGGCCCGCTCTCCCTCACACCCGGAAGTGGAAGGAACCTCAGTGAAGCACCCCGACGACGACAACGAACTGTTCAACCGACTGGAAGCCGAGATGGCCGACCCGACCGCCCCGACCGGGGGCGAGGTGGTCGACCTCGACAAGGCCCGATCCGCCCGCAGCGAGTCGGCCGACTCGACCGCCCGACCCGACGCCGACCCGTCGGCCGACTCGACACCGGACCGGTCGGGTGCCGAGTCGGCCGACCCGACCGCCCGCATCATGGTCGACCAGCCGACCGTGAAGGCGGCCGGTCCGGGCTACCTCGGTCGGCTGCTCGCCGCACGGCGCCGCCCGGTCGTCCCCATCTGGCTCAAGTCGCTCGCGGAACTGAAGACCGCCACCGCGTGGGTGGCCCGGCACTACGCCCACTCGCTCGGCTACCACGCGCTCCGCTCCCCGGTCTACGCCGCCCGCCTCGCCTTCCAGGCGCCGACCGGTACCGCGCGGTTCATCGGCGGCACGATGCGGTGGGTGGCAGACCGCGAGGGTGAACCGGTGAGGCTCGCCGCGGTACGGCGCGAGGACGCGGCCGAGTACCTGAAGCTGTCCCGGCAGCGCGACGGACGGGTCCGACTGCGGACCCTCGTGACCGTGCTGGCGATGTTCATCGGACTCGGCTCCGCACTCGCCCTCTACGTCCTCGCCCCCGACTGGCTTCAGGCCGTGTCGGTCGGCGCCGTGACGATGGCGCTCGGGGCCGCGGGACGCAAGGCGGATGCACCGGTCATCCACAAGGCTGTGGAACTGCCCAAGGCGGTCAAGCTCACCAGTGACATCGTGCTGCGCGCGCTGGGAGCGCTCGGCATTCCCGCCATCAACCAGGCGCAGGGCAAGGGGCGGGACGGGTTCGAGTTCACCGCCCCGATCACCCGCGACGGCCCCGGATGGCGTGCGGAGGGGAACCTCCCCTACGGCGTGACGGTCACCGACGTCATCGAGCGGCGCGACCGCCTCGCGTCCGGCCTGCGCCGCCCTCTCGGGTGCGTGTGGCCGGAGGCGGTCCCGGATGAGCACACCGGGCACCTCGTGCTGTGGGTCGGGGACCAGGATCTGAACAAGTCGAAGAAGCCTGCCTGGCCGCTGGCCAAGGCCGGTACGGTCGACCTGTTCAAGCCGGTCGCCTACGGCACCGACCAGCGCGGACGCTGGGTCGAGATCACCCTCATGTACATCGCGGGCGTCATCGGTGCCATCCCGCGCATGGGTAAAACCTTCCTGCTCAGGCTGCTCATGCTCATCGCCGCGTTGGACCCGCGGGCGGAGCTGCACACCTACGACATGAAGGGCACCGGCGACCTTGACCCGGTCGGCAACGCCGTCTCCCACCGGCACGCGGCCGGTGACGACGACGAAGCCATCGCCTACGCGCTCGCCGACTGGCGGGCCCTGCGCGAGGAACTGCGCCGCCGCACGAAGGTGATCCGGTCGCTTCCGCGGGACATCTGCCCCGAGAACAAGGTGACCAGCGCGCTGGCGGACAAGCGGTCGTTGGGTCTGCACCCGATCGTGATCGCGGTGGACGAATGCCAGGTGCTGTTCGAGCACGGGGAGCACGGCAAGGAGTTCGAGGAGATCGCAACTGACCTGGTCAAGCGCGGTCCCGCGACCGGCATCGTGTTCCTCGCGGCCACCCAGCGCCCGGATGCCAAGTCCCTGCCCACCGGTATCAGCGCGAACGCGTCGGCGCGGTGGTGCCTGAAGGTCATGGGCCAGACCGAGAACGACATGGTGCTCGGCACCTCCGCCTACAAGCGCGGGGTCCGCGCGACGATGTTCGCGTGGGGTGACAAGGGCATTCACTACTTCATCGGTGAAGGCTCGGACGCGAGGATCGTCGGCTCCGTCTACGTCGACGGACCCGGCGCCGACGTCATCGCGGCCCGCGCCCGCAAGGTCCGCGAGAAGGCCGGACTCCTGTCCGGCCACGCGCTCGGGGAAGCACCCGAGACGGTCACCGGTCCCGCCTACGACCTGCTCGCCGACATCCTCGCCGTGGTCCCCGCCAAGGAGCCCAAGGCGTGGTCCGAGACGGTCGTTGCCCGGCTCGCCGACCTGCGCCCCGAGGTCTACGACGGATGGGACCCCGACGCGCTGAACGCGGCCCTGAAGCCGCACGGCGTCGCCACCATCCAGGTGGGCCGCCGCGTGGACGGCAAGGTCGTCAACCGGCGCGGCATCGAGCGTGCCCACATCCTCGCCGCGATTGCGGAGCGTGACGGAAAGCGGGACGCGGGCTGACCCTCTGGGGTCGCTAACGCTAGCGGCACACCCCGCTAACGTTAGCGACCCCGCTAGCGCCCCAAACCTGCTCTGATCAGGCCGCTAGCGGATAGCGGCCCACCTGCGGAAACCCTGGAAACCCGCCTGGAAGGGCCCGTGATGACCCCTGCCCTGCTCGCTATCACCCTGATTCTCGGCGTCACTCTCTGTTATATCGCGGTGTGTGCTGGCTCGCCGTTCGGCAACTGCCGCAAGTGCCGCGGCATGGGCCACGCGCTGAAGACCGACCGCAAGGGACGGCCCAAGCGCGGCAAGGACTGCCGCCGCTGCCACGCGACCGGCAAGCGCATCCGAGTGGGCCGCTGGCTCTACAACCGGTGGGCCCGCATCTACCGCGCCGGCACCGACACCCCGCGCCCGGAAGGCTCCCGATGATCCTCAACATTTCCGCCGTGCTGCTGTTCGGCGCCGCGTCCGCCCTCGCCGTCAAGACCAAGTCCGCCGGAGGGGGCGCGGCCATCGTGCTGTTCCTCTTCGGGTTCTTCGCCGCTGGGACCGGTGCGTACGAGCCCATCCGCAACCTCGTGCAGGCGTCCGCCGACGCCCTGTCCGCTCTCGGCAACTGACGGGAGGCACCCATGACCATCAAACTTTCGCGCGCCGTTCTCACGCTGTTGCAGACCATCGCTGACCAAGACGACGGCCACGGAATCCTGTTCCACCACGCGCCTTGTGGCCGCTGGCGCCTTGATGGCACGCAGTACACGGTCAACGACCGCACCTTTCACCCGCTGGCCGCCCTCGGGCTCGTCGACATCGGCAACGGCCACACCGATCCCGTGAAGGCGACCGCCGCGGGCCGCGCCTACCTCGCTGGGGGTACAAAGTGAACGATCCCACCACGCCCTACGACCGGCAGCATCCGGCCGTGCGTGACGCGGCGGCCCTGGAAGTCCACCACCCGATGCCCCTCGCCCCGATTCAGCACGCCGCGCCGCTCGTACCGGTACAGCCGAGCAGCATCCCGGCGGTGACGAGCGTCGTCCTACCGGACGGTCGCGTCGTCACCGGCTACTCCATCGAGCCCGCCAAGCCCGAACCCCTCGCGGCCAAGCCGGCCGTCTCGCGCACGGCGGTGAACATCGCCCTCGGAGGGATCGGGTTCGGCGCGGTGTGCGGCGGCCTCTTCCTGCTGACCGCGTTCATCACCGCACTGACCGCCCTGATCACCCAGCTCGTCATCCTCGCCGCCGTGATCTTCGGCGGTTGGGTGGCGGTGCAGGTGTTCAGCGCGAGCGGCCACAACGGCGGCAACACCTTCCACATCCGCAAGGCCGTGATCAAGCGCAATCACTTCCACGGCTAGACGTGGCTGGGGCGGTCGCCTCTCGCCAAAGACCGCGACCGCCCCGGTTCTCCGTCCCTTCGACAGAAACAGGAGAACTCCAGCATGACCCAACTCACCCCCATCCGGCGAGCCCTCGCCGCACCCCTCGCGGACATGCCGCTGATCGTCGTTCTGTGCGGATCCACCGAGTTCATGGATGAGTTCACCGAGACCAATCTCAGGCAGACCGCCATGGGCCGGATCGTCCTCTCAGTCGGCTGCAACATGAAACAACCGCATCTCCTGTGGGCCGACCCCACCGACGCCGACCTGTTGAAAGACCGGCTTGACCGGCTCCACAAGGCGAAGATCCGGCTTGCCGATCAGGTCATCGTCGTCGGAACCCGTATCGGCACGTCCACCCGCTCCGAGATCGCCTATGCCCGCGCGCTGGGCAAGCTGGTCGCCTACCTTCACCCGGAGGTTGCGGCATGAGCGAGCACCTCCTGAACGCGGCCATGAGCGCCACAGAGCGAGGCTGGTACGTCTTCCCGCTCCGGGTCGGCAGTAAGCGGCCGGCCCTGCACGGCGAAACGTCGTGCCCAGGCACCGGCCCTTGCGCGAGCGGCCATGCCAAGTGGGAGCAGCGGGCCACGACGGACCCGGACCGTATCCGTGTGGCCTGGTCACATGGGCCGTTCAACGTCGGTATCGCCACCGGTCCGTCACGGCTGGTCGTCGTCGATCTGGACGTGCCCAAGGACAAGAGCCAAGACAAGGGCGATGCGGGCACGCCTGACGGCGTGACGACCTTTGAGGCGCTCTGCGAGCACACCGGCCACGCCGTCCCCCACACCTACCGGACCCGGACCGCGAGCGGCGGACAGCACCTGTACTTCACCGCACCGGACGGCGTGCGGCTGACCAACACGGCAGGCAGCATCGCTCCGTTGGTCGACACCCGAGCGTGCGGTGGATATGTCGTCGCCGCGGGCAGCACCACCCCCTCCGGACCGTACGAAGCCATAGGCGGCTCTGTGGCGGCCCCGGTGCCCGCGTGGCTGCTGAGCATCCTTCAACCCGCCCCCAAGCCAGTACAGGCTCCTACAGGGGTCGTAGCGGGGCAATCACGCCGATACGCGGACGTAGCACTCGACTGTGAGGTGCGGAACGTGGCCACCGCCGCCGACGGCACCCGCAACGCCACCCTCCTACGAGCCGCACGGGCTCTGGGACGGTTCGTCGCGTCCGGCGACCTCGCCCGATCTGTGGTTGAGCAGGCTCTTAGGGGAGCGGCGGGGGCCAACGCCACACAGCCACAGCGCTACTACGACGACGTGATCCGCCGCGCGCTGGACTGGTCGATCACCCACAACTCCCCGCGGGGCAGGGCCGCATGACCAACCCTCTCCCCTCTAAGAGCCTCACCCGGCACCCCACCGGTCCGCAGGCCGCCGCACCTGCCGGACCCCGGACGGCCGTAGGCGACTCGAAGGGCGTCGCCGAAGGCGTCCCCACTGCTGTTCTCCCTGACCGACAGACCGCAGACGGCCGCTACCCGGTCGCGTGGCTGACCATCTGCGCCCCGTACGGCGCCACCCCCACCGCGTCCTCGCGGTGCGCGTGTGGGTGGGAGCGGCGGGCGTTCGGCCGGCGGCGCGTCCTGGCCCTGATCATCGAGCACACCGACCACCGCGACGCATGCCCGCTTCGCACCCCCCGGGAAGGGAGGGCCGCCGCATGATGAAGCAGCCTGCCACCGAGACCGAGGAACTTCCCGCGCCGTCCCACCCCATGGCCGTCGCCCGTCGTCTGCTGCCCGACTGGGAGACCGAGGACGAACAGCTCATCTACCGGCGCTGGCGCGCGTCCTGGATGCGCTGGAACGGCACCTGCTGGCGCGAGTTCGACGAAGCGCAGGTGCGCGCAGCGATGTACGAGCGTCTTGAGCACGCTCTCTACCGGGTGCCCGTCAAGGACGGGCAGACCGAGGAACGCGACTGGGCACCGACCAAGCAGAAGATCAGCAACCTGCTGGACGCGCTCGGCTCGATCACGCTCCTGCCCACCGACCTGGACGCCCCCGCATGGCTCGACAACCAGGGCGCCGGCGAGCAGGAGGAAAGCCCGATCGTGGCGTGTGAGAACGGACTGCTGAGGATTCGTGACCGCGCGCTCCTGCCGCACAGTCCCGGATTCTTCAACCTCGTCTCCGTCCCCTTCACCTACGACCCCACCGCCGCCGCACCAACGTGGGAACGCTTCCTGGCGCAGTTGTGGCCCGACGACCCCGACGCCGTCCACGCTGTTCAGGAGTGGTTCGGCTACGTCCTGTCCGGCCGCACCGACCAGCAGAAGATCCTCCTCATGGTCGGCCCCACACGATCCGGCAAAGGCACCATCGCCCGCGTCCTCAAAGAACTGGTCGGCAAGGAGAACTTGGCCGGGCCCACCCTCGCCGGACTCGGCACGAACTTCGGTCTGTCCACCCTCGTGGGCAAGCCGCTCGCCGTCATCTCGGACGCCCGGCTGGACGGCAACAGCAACAACAGCCAGGTCGTTGAACGACTCCTGACGATCTCTGGTGAAGACACGATCGACGTGGACCGCAAGTACCGCGCCGTGTGGACCGGCAAGCTGCCCACCCGGCTGATGATCCTGTCCAACGAGCTGCCGCACTTCGGCGACTCCTCAGGCGTCATCGCCAAACGGTTCGTGCTGCTCAACATGACCGTGTCGTGGCTGGGCAAGGAAGATCCCACCCTCATGGACAAGCTCACCACGGAGATGCCCGGCATCCTCAACTGGGCTCTGGAAGGCCTCGCCCGGCTCCAGCAGACGGGCCGGATCACGGAACCGAAGTCCAGCCGTGAAGCGGTCACCACCATGCAAGACACCGCCTCACCCACCAGCGCGTTCGTCCGTGAACGCTGCGCGACCGGCCCGACATGCAGCGTCCCCGTGGACGCGCTGTGGACGGTCTGGCGCGAGTGGGCCGAGGACAACGGCGTCCGCGCCGGCACCAAGCAGGTCTTCGGCCGCAACCTGCTCTCCGTGGTTCCCCAGCTCAACCGCACCCGCCCCCGCGACGCCTACGGGCAACAGGTCGCCACCTACAGCGGAATCACCCTCAACCAGCGCGAACCACATTCGCCTGAGTCGTGACTCATCGCGACTCAAGACCCCGCCAACCTGCTCTGAGTCGCGATGAGTCACGACTCAGAGCAATGTGATTCCACCTTGTGGAGGACGCAGTGAGCGCATCCGCCCCCGTCCGTGCCGACCCCTTCGCCACCCTCCGGCGCGGCCTTCCAGACCAGTACCTGACCCCCGATGACATCGCCGTGATGTTCAAAGTGCCCAAAGAGACCGTCTACCAGTGGCACAAGAAGCGCACCGGACCACCCGGATTCCGCATCGGGAAACACCTGCGCTACGACCCCGCCGACGTCCACGACTACGTCACTGATCGCAAGACCGACGACCAGGCCGCCGCCTGATCCCGCAACTACCGCAGACAGCAGGGAGAGCCGCCACCCGGCGGCTCTCCCTGCTGCATGTCGAGAGGACCGCCGCCACATGGCAGGCCACATCCAAGACCGCTGGTACAAGACCAACACCAACGCCCAGGGCAAGACCACCCGCGTCAAAAGCGACCGCCACGGCACCGGCCTGCGCTACCGGGCCCGCTACATCGGCCCCGACGGCACCGAGAAGTCCAAGAGCTACCCCGACGGACAGAAGCGGCTCGCCGAGAAGTGGCTCACGAAGACGGAAGCCGACATGGACAGCGGCACCTACGTGGACCCTGCCGCCGGCCGAACGACGTTCGGGCAGTACGCCGAGAAGTGGCTGAGCACCCAGACCACCGACCTGACAACCCGTGAAACGGTCACCTCTTCCGTTCGCGGTCACGCGATTCCCTATATCGGCACGCGCCCTCTCGGTTCCTTCAAGCCGGAGCACATCCGGGACTGGCTGAGCGAGTTGGAGCGGGCCATACCCGCGTCGTCGTACCGACGGGTGATCTACAACAGCGTGTCGACGATCCTCAACGCGGCCGTCGATGACGGTCACCTATTGAAGAACCCGTGCCGCGCACAGTCCGTACGCCCTCCTGCGCCGGGAACCGGCCGTGTGGTGCCGTGGGCGGCTGAACGCGTCTTCGGCGTCCGGGAGGCTCTGCCCGAGCGCTTCCGTGCGGCGGTCGACCTCGGGGCAGGATGCGGGTTGCGGCAAGGGGAGATCTTCGGACTACCCGTGGACGAAATCGACTTTGACTCCGGGTGGCTGCACGTCGTGAACCAGGTCAAGGTGACGACCGGGGGACTCGTGTTCGGTCCGCCGAAGCGCAACAAGCTTCGTGACGTTCCTCTGTCCGACCGCGTGGCGGACATCCTCAAAAGCCATATGAAGGCGTTCCCGCCGGTCTCAATCACCCTGCCGTGGCTCCGGCAGGACGGCCGCCCGGTGACACGGCAATTGCTGTTCACCCGCCTTGATGGTGCAGGCGCGGTTCGCCGAACCGACTTCAACGATCGCGCCTGGAAGCCCGCTCTCGTAGCGGCCGGCGTGCTGCCGGAGCCGGAGGCGGGTGAGCGACACCAAGCGGCCCGCGAACACGGCATGCACGCCCTGAGGCACTTCTACGCGTCGGTTTTGCTGAACGCCGGGGAGAACATCAAGGCGCTGAGCCGCTATCTCGGGCACAACGACCCGGGGTTCACGCTCCGGGTCTACACCCACCTCATGCCGAACAGCGACGCGCGCGCTCGCATGGCCGTGGACAGCCTGTACGCGGGGCCCGATCCAGCACCGGACGGCCCACAGACGGCCCAGGGGCAGTAAGACAGGGTTGGGCCGACGGTACGCGACCGTCGGCCCACTCGTCTGACCGGCGAGAAAACCCGCTCTGACCTGCCCTTACAGCACCGGCAGGTTCTTCCGCAGTTCGAACGCCGTCACCTCGGAGCGGTACTCCTCCCACTCCTGGCGCTTGTTGCGCAGGAAGAAGTCGAAGACGTGTTCGCCGAGGGTTTCGGCGACCAGTTCGCTGCGTTCCATCAGGGACAGGGACTCGCCCAGGTTCTGGGGCAGCGGCTCGATGCCCATCGCCCGGCGCTCCGCGTCGGAGAGGGCCCACACGTCGTCGTCGGCGCCCGGCGGCAGCTCGTAGCCCTCTTCGATGCCCTTGAGGCCGGCGGTCAGCAGGACCGCGTACGTCAGGTAGGGGTTCGCGCCCGAGTCGATCGAGCGGACCTCCACCCGCGCCGAGCCCGTCTTGCCGGGCTTGTACATCGGGACACGGACCAGGGCCGAGCGGTTGTTGTGGCCCCAGCAGATGTACGAGGGCGCCTCGCCGCCCGCGCCCGCGGTGCGCTCGGAGCCGCCCCAGATGCGCTTGTACGAGTTGACCCACTGGTTGGTGATCGCGGCGATCTCCGCCGAGTGCTTCAGCAGGCCCGCGATGAAGGAACGGCCGACCTTGGAGAGCTGGTACTCGGAGCCCGACTCGTAGAACGCGTTGCGGTCGCCCTCGAAGAGCGAGAGGTGCGTGTGCATGCCCGAGCCCGGGTGCTCGCTGAACGGCTTCGGCATGAACGTCGCCTGCACGCCCTGCTCCAGCGCCACCTGCTTCATGACCAGCCGGAACGTCATGATGTTGTCGGCCGTGGACAGCGCGTCCGCGTACCGCAGGTCGATCTCCTGCTGGCCCGGCGCGCCCTCGTGGTGCGAGAACTCGACCGAGATGCCCATCGACTCCAGCATGGTGATCGCCTGGCGGCGGAAGTCCATGCCGACGTTGTGCGGGGTGTGGTCGAAGTAGCCGGAGTTGTCGGCCGGGGTCGGCCGCGAGCCGTCCGTCGGCTTGTCCTTCAGCAGGAAGAACTCGATCTCCGGGTGGGTGTAGAAGGTGAAGCCCTGGTCGGAGGCCTTCGCCAGCGCCCGCTTCAGCACGTACCGCGGGTCCGCGAAGGACGGCGAGCCGTCCGGCATCAGGATGTCGCAGAACATCCGGGCGGTGCCGGGGGCCTCGGCCCGCCACGGCAGCACCTGGAAGGTCGACGGGTCCGGCTTGGCGATCATGTCGGACTCGTAGACGCGGGCGAAGCCCTCGATGGCGGATCCGTCGAAGCCGATGCCCTCGTCGAAGGCCTGTTCCAGCTCCGCCGGGGCCACGGCCACCGATTTGAGGAAGCCCAGCACGTCCGTGAACCACAGGCGTACGAAACGGATGTCGCGCTCTTCCAAAGTACGGAGCACGAACTCCTGCTGCTTGTCCATCTTCCGCTTCCACCCAATCTTGCTGGTCAGGCCGCCTGCTCCCGTCCCAGGGAGGCGGTCGGGCACCTGCGCATCACACCACATCAGCATTTCATGCGCGTTGCGGGCCCCGATCGTCCGGCCGACCTCCGCCCGAACGCCTCGCACACGGCAGGTGTACTGCACTGACGCCCATCTTGCCCGCTGAGCGGCGCACAGGAAATGGCCGACCACTGGCGTCTCTCCGTCACCTTCCCCACACGCACGGACACCCGCCAACCCCTCGCCTATAACTTGCATTTGAGATGCAAGTTTTAATACCGTGCGGGCAGTCGAGCTTGAGGAGCCCCGATGCTGTCCGAGCAGTCCGCCGCCACCGTCCGTGCCACCCTTCCCGCCGTCGGCGGGGCCCTGGGAGAGATCAGCGACCGCTTCTACGCGGGCCTCTTCGCCGCCCACCCCGAGCTGCTGCGCGACCTCTTCAACCGCGGCAACCAGTCCTCGGGAACCCAGCGCCAGGCCCTGGCGGGCGCGTTCGCCGCGTTCGCGACCCAGCTCGTCGAGCGGCCGGACGTACGGCCCGACGCGATGCTGAACCGCATCGCGCACAAGCACGCGTCCCTGGGCATCGCGCCCGAGCAGTACCCGGTGGTCCACCAGTACCTCTTCGCCGCCATCGCCGACGTCCTCGGCGAGGCGGTCACCCCTCAGGTCGCCGCCGCCTGGACCGAGGTGTACTGGCTGATGGCCAACGCCCTCATCGCCATCGAGAAGCGGCTGTACGCGGCGAGCGAGGCGGACGGCGTGGACGGCGGCCCGGGTGGGCGGCGGGCCTGGGAGGTCGTCGAGCGCGTCGAGGAGACCGCGGACGTGGCCACCTTCCTGATCCGCCCGGCCGACGGCTCCCCCGCGCCCGCCTTCCGGCCCGGCCAGTACGTCTCCGTGCGCGTCGAGCTGCCGGACGGGGCGCTCCAGACCCGGCAGTACAGCCTCATCGGCGCGGCCGGCTCGTCCGTACGCCGGATCGGTGTGAAGCGGGTGCACGGCGGGGGTGCGCCCGAGGGGGAGGTCTCCAACCACCTCCACGCGCGCGTGGAGGTCGGCAGCACGCTCGACGTGTCCGCCCCGTACGGGGATCTCGTCCTCGACGCCGGCTCGGAGGCGCCGGTGCTGCTCGCGTCCGCGGGTATCGGGGTGACGCCGATGATCGCCATGCTGGAGCAGCTCGTGGCGTCCGGGCATCGGGGGCCGGTGACCGTGGTGCACGCGGACCGGTCCCCGGGGGAGCACGCTCTGCGCGAGGAGCACGCGGGGTGCGTCTCGAAGCTTGCCGACGGGGTGGCGCACTTCTGGTACGAGCGGGGGGTTGCGGCGGGGCATCCGGTCGAGCGGGTGGGGCTGGTCGATCTCTCCGGAGTGGTGGTCGCGTCGGGCACGCGGGCGTATCTGTGTGGGCCGTTGCCGTTCATGCGGGCGGTGCGGGGGCAGCTTCTCGCGAAGGGGGTCGCTGCTGCCGACATCCACTACGAGGTGTTCGGGCCGGACCTGTGGTTGGCGGACGCCGACGCCTGACAGGGGCTCCGCCTCGCCGAGGGGGCGGGGTTGCGCCTTGGCTGCGGGTGGGTGGGGGCTGACCGCGCCGTTCCCCGCGCCCCTGAAAAGCGGGCCCGGTGGGGGCTGGCCGCCGCTCCTCGTGCTCGTTAAAGATTGCGCCGTTCCCCGCGCCCCTGAAAGACGGGCCCGGTGGGGGTTGGCCGCCGCTCCTCGTGCACCTCAAGGATTGCGCCGTTCCCCGCGCCCCTGGAAAGCGGGTCCGGTGGGGGCTGGCCGCCGCTCCTCGTGCACCTCAACGATTGCGCCGTTCCCCGCGCCCCTGAAAAGCGGGTCCGGTGGGGGCTGGCGCGGACGGCCACCTGTGCCCGCCCCAAAGGGGCGCGGGGAACTGCGCGGCCGACCCCCACCGGCCCGCAGCCGACCGGCAAACCCGAGGCGGCACCCCCCAAGGGGCGCGGGGAACTGTGCGAACGGCCCCCACCGGGCCGCAGCCGACCGACAAGCCCGCTCATCTCATCGTGATGTCCAGCAGCAACGGACCCGTCGGCGCAGCCACCATGTCCCTGATCGTCAGCGGGTCCAGGGACGCGTAGAACGCCTCCTGGGCCCGCCGCAAGGCGACCCGCAGGCGGCACCCCGTGTGCAACGGACACGGCGACGCCCCCTCGCAGTCGACGACATCCCCCTCGCCCTCGAAGACCCGCACGACCGCCCCCACCGACGCCCCCCGCCCCTCCTCCGTGAGCGCGAGCCCACCCCCGCGCCCCCGCCGCGCGGAGAGCAGCCCGAGGTGCTGGAGCTCGGCGACCACCTTCGCCGCATGCGTGTACGGCACCTCCATCGCCGCCGCCACGTCCCGCGTCGTCGGCGTCGCGGCGTCCTCCGCGACAGCGAGCCGCATCAGGACGCGCAGAGCCAGGTCGGTCGATCGCAACAGCCGCATACCGGCAGCGTAAATAATGCGCATCCCGGCTTCAAATTATCTGTCGCGGCCCCGACCATTTGGCCAATCCCCAGGGCTCCCCACCTGGAACCCCTCCTCCCCCACTACGATCAGCAGACCACTCCACCGCCCCTTTCCCCCAGAAGGACCACCCCATGGGTTCCGCCAAGAAGACAGAGTCCGCGTCGCGCAAGGCGCGGATAGAGGAGATGCGGCGCGCCGAGCAGTCCCGCGAGCGGCGCAACCGGATCCTCACGATCACCGCCAGCGTGATCGTCGTCGCCGGTCTCGTCGCCGGTGGCGCGTTCCTGATCAAGTCGCAGTCCGACGACAGCGACAGCGCGGCGAGCGACTCGAAGGCGGCGTCGGGGAAGTTCGTCACGGGCAAGGACGGCGTGAAGAAGTGGAGCACCAAGCTCACGCAGAACCACGTCACCAAGGACGTGAAGTACCCGATGGAGCCCCCGGTCGGCGGTGACCACAACCAGGTGTGGATGAACTGCAACGGCGACGTCTACGAGGACGCGATCAAGAACGAGAACGCCGTGCACTCGCTGGAGCACGGCGCGGTCTGGGTGACGTACAACAGCAAGGCGTCCGACGCCGACGTGAAGGCGCTCGCGGAGAAGGTCAAGAAGACGCCGTACTCGCTGATGAGCCCCGTCGAGGACCAGAAGGACCCGATCATGCTCTCCGCGTGGGGTCACCAGCGGACGGTGAAGAGCGCGAGCGACCCGGACGTCGGCACGTTCTTCGAGACGTACGTCCAGGGCGAGCAGACGCCGGAGCCCGGCGCCGCCTGCACCAACGGCCTGTCGAAGTGAGGAAGATGAAGTCCGCGGGCTGGATCACCGGAGCAGCCGCGGCCGTCCTCGTGGCGGCCGGGGCGATCACGTACGCGGTCGCCGACGGCGACGACTCCGGGATGCGGCCACCCGCGGCGGACTCGGCGGACGCGGGTTTCGCCCGTGACATGTCCGTGCACCACCAGCAGGCCGTCGAGATGTCGTACATCGTGCGCGACCTCACCGACGACGAGGAGGTGCGCCGCCTCGCGTACGACATCGCGCAGACCCAGGCCAACCAGCGCGGCATGATGCTCGGCTGGCTGGACCTGTGGGAGCTGCCCAAGGTGTCCGCCGACGAGCCCATGGAGTGGATGGGCATGGCCGGCATGGGGTCCGGTGAGGACGGCGCGCTGATGCCGGGCATGGCGACCAACACCGAGATGGACGCGCTGCGCAAGCTGAGCGGCAAGGCGGCCGAGGTCCGCTATCTGCAGCTCATGTACGCCCATCACGTGGGCGGTGTGCACATGGCCAAGGGGTGTGTGGAGCGCTGCCAGGTCGGTGTGGAGCGGCGGCTCGCGCAGGGCATGGTGCAGGCCCAGGAGTCGGAGATGAAGCTGATCTCGGATCTGCTGGAGCAGCGCGGCGCGAAGCCGCTGAACTGATCCACGACCGATCCACCACCGATCCACAACCGGACAGCAACTGATCCATAACGCCCCAAATGCCCTTCCCATACGGTTCCTTGGGTGGTTTTTGGGCCAGCCATGTCCCGGCCATTCCCCTGGCATGAACGGTTCATCGCAAGAGTGACCCCCATCCAGTGATCCTTTGGGGGTTCCATGAGATCCAATCGCGCCGCGGTGCGCGCCGGAGTGAGCATGGCGGCGACCCTGCCGCTGCTCGCCGGCGCGCTGGCCCTGGGCATACCCGCGGCCCACGCCTCCGACGGTCCGGCCGGCCGTGACACGCTCCAGGGCACCAAGCCCCTGTGGGCCACGGCCGGGGCGGACAAGGGGGCCACGGCTGACGGCTCCCGGGTGTCGGCCCGGGTCTACCTCGCCGGACGGGACGCGGCGGGCCTGAGCGCCTACGCGAAGGCCGTCTCCGACCCGTCGTCGGCCTCGTACGGGAAGTACCTCACCGCGCGGCAGGCCCGGTCCCGCTTCGGCGCGACCGGGGCGCAGGTGGCCGCGGTGACGGCCTGGCTGAAGTCCGCGGGGCTGACCGTCACCGGCACCAGTACGCACTACGTGTCGGTGACGGGTGAAGTGGCGGACGCGGAGAAGGCGTTCGGCACGCAGCTGCACAACTACGCGAAGGGCAAGAAGACCTACCGCGCCCCTTCGAAGGCAGCCTCCGCGCCCGCCGGGCTGAACGGCGCCGTCCTCACCGTGACCGGCCTGGACAACGCCCCGCACAAGGCGGACCACTCCGACACCCTGCCCCCGCCGGACGCCGTGTTCCGCAACGCCGGGCCGTTCTCATCGTACTACGGCTCGAAGACCGCGACGACGCTGCCGGGCGCGTACGGCACGAAGGTCCCGTACGCCGTGAAGGGCTACACCGGCAAGCAGCTGCGGGCCGCCTACGGGGCGGGCAAGGCGACCGGCAAGGGTGTGACCGTGGCGATCACGGACGCGTACGCCTCGCCGACGATCGCGGCGGACGCGGCCACGTACGCGGCGAAGCACGGGGATTCGAAGTACAAGGGCGGGCAGTTGACGCAGGTGCTGCCCGGTCAGTACACGCGGACCGAGGAGTGCGGGGCGGCGGGCTGGTACGGCGAGGAGACCCTCGACGTGGAGGCCGTGCACGCGGTCGCGCCCGCCTCGGACATCGTCTACGTGGGCGCCTCGTCCTGCTACGACGACGACCTGCTCGACTCGCTCGGCAAGATCGTCGACGGGCGCCTCGCCGACATCGTCTCCAACTCCTGGGGCGACATCGAGGCCAACCAGACGCCGGACCTCGCCGCCGCCTACGACCAGGTCTTCCAACTCGGCGCGATCGAGGGCATCGGCTTCTACTTCTCGTCCGGCGACAACGGCGACGAGGTCGCCAACACCGGTACGAAGCAGGTCGACACCCCCGCCAACTCGGCGTGGGTCACGGCGGTCGGGGGCACCTCGCTCGCCGTCGGCAAGGGCGACACGTACAAGTGGGAGACCGGCTGGGGCACGCTCAGGGCCACGCTGTCCGACGACGGGAAGAGCTGGACGGACTTCCCGGGCGCGTACACCTCGGGTGCGGGCGGCGGGACCAGCGCGACGGTGAAGCAGCCGTTCTACCAGCGGGGTGTCGTGCCGTCGCGGCTCGCGAAGGCGAACGGCCGGCAGGCCATGCGCACGGTTCCCGACATCGCGGCGATCGCCGACCCGAACACCGGGTTCCTGGTCGGGCAGACGCAGACGTTCCCGGACGGGACGCAGCGGTACGACGAGTACCGCATCGGCGGCACCTCGCTCGCCTCGCCCGTCATCGCCGGTGTCCAGGCGCTCGCCCAGCAGGCGCGCGGCGGACGCCCGATCGGGTTCGCCAACCCGGCGATCTACGACCGCTACGGCACGAAGCTCTACCACGACGTCACGGACCGCCCCACGGGCCGCGACCTCGCGGTGGCACGCGTGGACTTCGTCAACGCCTTCGACGCCTCGGAGGGCCTGCTGACCTCGGTCCGCAGCCTCGGCAAGGACAGCAGCCTGAAGGCCGTGCGGGGGTACGACGACGTCACGGGGGTGGGTTCGCCCGCGCCGGGTTACGTGACCTCGTACCGCCACTGAGCCGCTGAGGCTTCTCCTCATCTCCGGTGCGTCCGTTCCTCTTCCTGGCCGGCGGGGGACGGGCGCACCGGTCCGTTCGGTGGGTTCATGATGGCCGCCGCCACGTCCTGGGGGCGGTCGAGCATGACGAGGTGACCTGCGGGGGCGGAGACGCGGAAGGTGGCGCCGAGGCGCTCGGCGAGGCGTTCCTGGTGGTCGAGCCAGTGCCGTGGGCCGTCGCGGCCGGGGTTGGCTCCGGCGGCCAGGACGGTGACGGGTACGTCCTCCGGCAGAGGCCGCTCCCGTAGCCCCACCAGCGCGACCGCCTGGTCCCGGTAGGTCGCGTTCTCGGCGAGGGCGGCCCGCAGGGAGCGGCTGGTGGAGTAGGCGCGCCGCACGAGGTCGTGGGGCGCAGGGTCGTACGGGGTGGGGTCGCCGCCGTGGTGGCGTGCGGCCCTGACCGCGGTACGCCGCAGGAGTGGGCCGAGTGCGCGAGGGAGGCCCGCGCCCGCCAGCAGCGTGCCGCACGCGCGCGTAGCGGTGTTCCGGAGGGCGGGGGCGCGGCTCGGGCGCGGTTCCTCCTCCACGCTGGAGTCGACCAGGACGAGCCCGGCCGTCCGCCCCGGGTACAGCCGGGCGAAGGCCTCGCAGTGGAAACCGGCGAGCGAGTGGCCGACGACGGTGGCGGGCGTGCGGACCCCGGCCGCGTCGAGCACGCGCGCGATGCGGTGCGCCTCGCCGGTGAGCGTGGGCCACGCGCGCGCGGGCGCGGGGGCGCTGAGGCCGAGGCCCGGCCGGTCGAAGCGGACGACTGTGCGGTACGGGGCGAGGAGCGGGACCACGGGGTCCCAGTCGAACCAGGACATGCCCAGGCCGGCGCTGAGCAGGCAGACGGGGCCTGCGCCGTCGATGCGCAGGTGGTGCGGGATTCCGTCGATGCGGACGAAGGTCATGGGCGGGCGTCCGCTCGGCGGAGGGCCCCGCGGGTGGCGGGCTCGTGGGTGGCGGGCTCGTGGGTGGCGGGTACGCGTTCGGCGGGTTCGCGGGTGTGGAGGAGGGTGACGGCCAGTGCGCCCAGCCAGATGGCGATGACGCCGACCTGGAGGCGCTGGGCGATGCCGACGCCCCAGCCGTCGTGGCCCGTCTCCAGGGCGGCGATCGCGGCCAGGGTCCAGGCGGTGGCGGCCAGTTCGAGCGCCAGGAGGGCGCGGCCCGCGCGGGCCGTGCGGGTGAGGGTCGCCATGGCGACGAGGATGCCGCACAGGGCGAGCGTGCTGCTCACCGTGTGCGCGGAGTGGGTCCACGGGACCTGGGCCGCGGTCTCTCGCGCGGCGCATGCCGGGTCCGTGGTGGGGGTGCAGCTCAGCGGCAGTCGGGAGTCGACGGCTGTGGCCGCGCCGAAGAGGAGGAGGGCGGCGCGGGCGGTCCGTGGGATGCGGCGGGCCGACAGGGTCGCGGTTGCGGTTGCGGCTGCGGCGCACACCAGCGTGCCCGCGAGGAGGTCCGCCGTGCGGAACAGGGTGCTGTACGGCTGGTTGGTCGCGGCGAGTTCACTCACGTAGGTGTGGGGTGGGGGGAGGCTTGTTCCGAGGAACGTTTCCAGGGTCCATGCGGAGTAGGTGAGGGCTGCCAGGGCCAGGAGGGTGGCTGTCGCGGCCGGGCGGGGTGTGATCATTGACGCCCATGATCGGGGCGGGGGGTTGTTTTCGCATGTTCTCGGGTGCGGGCCCGGCGGGGCTGAGCGGGTCGCTTTCGACTGCGGCTCCGGTGGAGGCTGGCCGCGCAGTTCCCCGCGCCCCTTAAAGACGGGCCCGGTGGGGCTGGGCATGCGCCCCCTCGCGCCCCTCAAAGATTGCGCAGTTCCCCGCGCCCCTGAAAAGACGGGCCGTTCTCGGGTGCGGGCCCGGTGGGGGCTGAGCGCGCAGTTCCCCGCGCCCCTAAAAGCGGGCCGGTGGGGGTTGCGGGTGTCGATCCCTGTGCCCCTGAAAGCGTGCCGGTGGGGGCTGGGCGTGTCTCCGAGGGGGACGTCGCGCACCGAGTCGCCCTTAAGGGGCGCGGGGAACTGCGCGGCCAACCCCCACCGGACCCGCAGCCGACCGACGAGCCCGAGGGGGCACCCCCAGGGGCGCGGGGAACTGCGCGGGCAACCCCCACCGGCCCGCAGCCGGAGGCAGGGCGCAGGCAACCCCCGGCAGGGCGTGCGCAGGGGCCGCAGCCCATTGTGTCGGATTGACGATTACACTGGGGATCGTGCCTCAACTACGCCTCGCTCTGAATCAGATCGACTCGACCGTCGGCGATCTCGCCGGGAACGCCGAGGCGGTCGTCCGCTGGACCCGGCACTCCGCCGAGCAGGGAGCGCACCTCGTGGCGTTCCCCGAGATGGTGCTGACCGGGTACCCCGTAGAAGACCTGGCCCTGCGGTCGTCCTTCGTGGAGGCGTCCCGCGCGGCCCTGCACGCCCTCGCCGCGCGGCTCGCCGAGGAGGGGTTCGGGGAGCTGCCGGTCGTCGTCGGCTACCTGGACCGTTCCGAGAAGGCCCAGCCCAGGTACGGGCAGCCGGCCGGCGCCCCGCGCAACGCCGCGGCGGTGCTGCACCGCGGCGAGGTGGTCCTCACCTTCGCCAAGCACCACCTGCCGAACTACGGCGTCTTCGACGAGTTCCGCTACTTCGTGCCCGGCGACACCCTCCCGGTCGTCCGGGTGCACGGCATCGACGTGGCGCTCGCCATCTGCGAGGACCTCTGGCAGGACGGCGGCCGGGTCCCGGCGACCCGTTCCGCCGGGGCGGGCCTGCTGCTCTCGATCAACGCCTCCCCGTACGAGCGGGACAAGGACGACACCCGGCTCGACCTCGTGCGCAAGCGCGCGCAGGAGGCCGGCTGCACGACCGCCTACCTGGCCATGATCGGCGGCCAGGACGAGCTGGTCTTCGACGGCGACTCGATCGTCGTGGACCGGCACGGCGAGGTCGTCGCGCGGGCGCCCCAGTTCTCCGAGGGGTGTGTCGTCCTGGACCTGGACCTGCCCGCCGCCGCGCCCGAGCCGCCCTCGGGCATCGTGGACGACGGGCTGCGCATCGATCACCTGGTCATCTCGGACGAGCCGCTGCCGCCGTACGAGGCGGAGCTCTCCGGCGGGTACGCCGAACGGCTCGACCCCGACGAGGAGGTGTATTCGGCGCTCGTGGTGGGCCTGCGCGCGTACACCGCGAAGAACGGTTTCAGCTCCGTGCTGATCGGGCTCTCGGGCGGTATCGACTCCGCCCTCGTCGCCGCGATCGCCTGCGACGCGCTCGGCGCGCAGAACGTGTACTGCGTGTCGATGCCGTCCAAGTACTCCTCGGACCACTCCAAGGGCGACGCGGCCGAGCTGGCGCGGCGGACCGGGCTCAACTTCCGGACCGTACCGATCGAGCCGATGTTCGACGCGTACATGGAGTCGCTGGGCCTCACCGGGCTCGCCGAGGAGAACCTCCAGTCGCGGCTGCGCGGCACCATGCTGATGGCCCTCTCCAACCAGGAGGGGCACATCGTGCTGGCGCCGGGCAACAAGTCCGAGCTGGCGGTGGGGTACTCGACGCTGTACGGGGACTCCGTGGGCGCGTACGGGCCGATCAAGGACGTCTACAAGACGTCGATCTTCCGGCTCGCCGAGTGGCGCAACCGGGCCGCGGCCGAGCGGGGGCAGACTCCGCCGATCCCGGAGAACTCCATCTCCAAGCCGCCGAGCGCCGAACTGCGGCCGGGGCAGGTCGACACGGACTCACTGCCGGACTATCCCGTCCTGGACGCGATTCTGGAGCTGTACGTCGACCGGGACACGGGGGCCGACGCGATCGTGGCCGCGGGGTTCGACCGGGAGATGGTCACCAAGACGCTCCGGATGGTCGACACGGCCGAGTACAAGCGGCGGCAGTATCCGCCGGGCACGAAGATCTCGGCGAAGGGCTTCGGCAAGGACCGGCGGCTGCCCATCACCAATCAGTGGCGCGAGCGGTTGTGACGGGCTGCGCCCCTCTTCCCGCCCGACGGCACCTCCATCGTCGACTGCGGACCGGCGGGGGCTGAGCGCGCCGTTCCCCGCGCCCCCGAAAAGGCACGCCTGACGACAACTCCGTCGTCAACCGCAGGCCGCGGGGGCTGAGCGCGCCGTTCCCCGCGCCCCCAAAAAGGCACGCCCGACGGCACCTCCGTCGTCAACCGCGGACCGCGGGGGCTGAGCGCGCAGTTCCCCGCGCCCCCGAAAAGCACGCCCGGTCGCGCCGTTCCCCGTGGCCCTCAGGGGCGCGGGGAACGGCGCGGGCTTCTGTTTTGCGGGGGCACGGCCGGGGCGGCGGCCACGCGCTGTCGCGGGCCGTGTTCTCGCGGCAGGCGGGGGGCCAGGAGCAGCATCAGTGCCGCGCCCAGTGCGGCGAGCAGGCCGACGGCGAGCCAGGGAAGCAGGCGGTCGCGGCTGAAGAGCACCCCGAACAGGGTGGGCGCGAGGACGTTCGCCCCGGCGAAGGAGTACTGGAACGCCGCCAGATAGGTGCCCCGGGACCCGGTCGGCGCCGCGTCCGCGGCGAGCGCGTTGGAGGCGGGTCCGTAGACCATCTCCGCGAGGGTGTAGCAGACCACCACCGCCACCAGGAACGGCACCAGCGCCCGGGACGGCAGCAGGACGGCCGACGCGGACGCGGCGCACCACAGCGCCCACAGACCGCCGGCCCAGGCCATGGCGCGGGCGCGGGTGCAGCGGCGCCGCACGAAGCGGGTCACGGCGGCCGTGCAGGTGGCGAGCAGCAGGGTGTTGAGGGCCAGCAGGGGGCCGGGCGCCCAGTCCGGCCCGGACAGGCCCTGGATGACGTACACGGGAAGCGACAGGGACAGGAACGTGCTGCACGTGGCGAAGATCGTGGAGATCGCGATCAGCGCGAGGTAGGGGCGGTCCCGCAGCAGCGCGCCGTAGCCGGAGCGGCCCTCGGCCGGTGGGGCGGCGTGCGGTACGGCGGGTACTGCGAGGGCGACCACCAGCGCGGCGGCCAGGAACGCCAGCCCGGAGGCGAGGATCAGTCCGTCGTAGACGCGTGCCGAGTCGACGGCGAGCACCGCGCCCGCGAGCAGGGCACCGCCGCCCGCGCCCGCTTCCCGGATCATCCCGGCACGGGCGAACCAGTGGTCCTTGCCGTCCGCCCCCACCACGGCCGCCCCCACCGCGTCGGTGCCCGCCGCGTCCGCGCTCTCGGCGTCCGCCAGGTCCGCGATGAGGGTGAAGACCGAGGACCAGTAGACGCGCAGGCCCGCCGTGGTCACCAGCATCGCGGCCACCAGCGAACCCGTTCCCGAGACGAGCAGGTAGAGCAGGAACCCGGTCCCTTGCAGCGCCTGCCCGGCGGCGACCACCAGCCGGGGCCCGAACCGGTCGACCAGCTTTCCGACGACCAGCGGCAGCGGCAGGGTCAGGGCGGTGCTCACACTGGTGAGCACGCCGATCGCCACCAGGTCCAGATCGGTGACCCGCAGGAAGTACAGCATGGACAGCGGGAGGTACAGGCCCGTGCCCAGCGAGTCGACCGCCACCGCCGCCAGCAGCGGCCGGCGTCCGCGCCGTAAGCCGCTCCGGCCCGTAACGCCGCCCGTCCTCGCCCCTGCCACGCGATGCACCCCGCTCGTTCCGCCGGCCACCCGCTGGCCGGCCCACGTTTGTAACAGGGATGCCGGTGCCCCTCAACTGCTTATCCCGCCGGCGGCACTCCTCTCGGAGGCGGCCGGTGTCGTCGGAAGCGGCCGGTGTCGTCGGAGGCGGCCGGTGTCAGTGGTGGGCCGGGACCTCCGCCTGCTGCGGGGAGTGGGTCGCCACTATGCGGCCCGCGTTCGTCGTGCCGCGGTTGCGGTCCACGACGTACGCGACGGCCGCGACGCCCAGGCCCAGGATCGCCAGGGCCGCGCCCGCGAGGGCCGGGGACGTGACGCCGTAGCCCGCCGCGAGGGCCAGGCCGCCGATCCAGGCGCCGCCGGCGTTCGCGAGGTTGAAGGCCGCCTGGTTGGCGGAGGAGGCCAGGGACGGGGCCGAGGACGCCTTCTCCATGACCATGAGCAGGAGCGGGGAGCTGGTCATGAACGCCGCCGCGCCGAGCAGGACGACCGCGAGGGGCGCGCTCCACGCCGTGTTCATCATGAGCGGGAACAGGGCCAGGACCGCCGCCAGCCAGACGAGCCCGCCGAACAGGGTGCCGCGCATCGAGCGGTCGGCCAGGCGGCCGCCGAGCAGGTTGCCCACCGTCGCGCCCACACCGAACAGCGCGAGCAGCAGGGTCACGCTGGAGTCGGCGTACCCGGCGGAGTCCGTCAGCATCGGCGTGATGTAGCTGTACGCCGAGAAGAGCGCGCCGAAGCCCGCGACGGTCGTGCCGAGCGCCAGCCAGACCGGGATCGACTTGAGCGCCCGGAGTTCGCCGCGCAGCCCGGTGGGTGCGGAGTCGTGCTCGGTGTTCCGGGGCAGGAGCAGCGCCAGGGAGCCGATGGCGGCCAGGCCGATCACGCTGACGCCGAGGAAGGTGGCGCGCCAGCCGAACTGCTGGCCCACGAAGGTCGCGGCGGGGACGCCGACGATGTTCGCGACGGTCAGGCCGAGGAACATGAGGGAGACCGCGCGGGCCTTGCGCTCGGCGGAGACCATGCCGGTGGCGACGACGGCGCCCACACCGAAGAAGGCGCCGTGCGGCAGGCCGCTCAGGAAGCGGGCCGCGAGCAGTGAGGTGTTGTCGGGGGCGAACGCCGAGAGCGTGTTGCCCACGACGAACAGCACCATCAGCCCGATGAGGACCTTGCGGCGGGCCATGCGCGCGGTGACCGCCGCGAGCAGCGGGGCGCCGACGACGACGCCGATCGCGTACGCCGAGACGAGGTGGCCCGCGGTGGGGATCGAGATGCCCAGGTCGTCCGCGACGTCGGGCAGCAGCCCCATCATCACGAACTCGGTGGTGCCGATGCCGAAGGCGCCCACGGCGAGGGCGAGCAGGGCCAGGGGCATGAGGGACCTTTCACAGGGGAGAGCGGTGTTCCGTGCAGTTTATGTTCACCTGCGGAACAAAGCCTTCCAGCCCCAGTATTCCCAGAGGTTTCCCAGAGGTTAGAGCCCGTGACACAAGCTCTTACGAGCCGGCTGCCGACAGCTTCACGCGGGCGGCGATCGGAAGGTGGTCGCTGCCCGTCTCCGGGAGGGTCCACGAGGTGACCGGCTCCACACCCTTGACCATGATCTGGTCGATCCGCGCCATCGGGAACGACGCCGGCCAGCTGAACCCGAAGCCGCTGCCCGCCGCGCCCTGCGCGGAGCGCATCTGCGAGGTGACGCCGTTCAGCGCGCGGTCGTTCATCGTGCCGTTCAGGTCGCCGAGGAGGGCGATGTCCGGCAGCTTCTCGTCGGCGATGGCCTCGCCGAGCGCGTCGGCGCTCTTGTCGCGCTGCCGCGCGGTGAAACCGGCCTCCATCTTCACCCGCACGGAGGGCAGGTGCGCCACGTACACCGCGAGCCGTCCCTCGGGCGCGGTGACGGTCGCCCGCATCGCGCGGGTCCAGCCGAGCTTGATGTCGACGGGAGCGGCGCCGCTGAGCGGGTACTTGCTCCACAGGCCGACCGTGCCCTGCACGGAGTGGTACTTGTACGTCGAGGCGAGGGCCTTCTCGTAGACCGGGGCCGCCGAGGTGGTCAGCTCCTCCAGGGCCACCACGTCCGCGCCGGAGGCGGCCACGTCACGCGCCGTGCCCTCAGGGTCCGGGTTGTCCGCGTTGACGTTGTGCGTGGCGACGGTGAGGTCGCCGCCCGAGCCCGTCCGGTCGACGAGGAGCCCGCCGAAGAGGTTGACCCAGATGATCGCGGGCACCAGCACGGCGATCAGCGCGGTGGCGGACCTGCGGACCAGCGCGAGGACGAGCAGCACCGGGATCGCCAGGCCCAGCCAGGGCAGGAAGGTCTCCAGGAGGCTGCCGAGGTTGCCAATCCTGTTCGGGATCTGCGCGTGCAGCGCCATCACCAGGGCGAGCACGAGGGCGAACGCGGCCAGGACGATCCCGCGCCGCCAGATGCCCCGGTCGGTGCGGAGCGAGGTCAGCAGGCGGCGGAGCCGGGGGCCTCTGCGGTCGGGTCCCTGGCCGCCGCTGCCCGTCTCCGTCATGTACGCCTGCGCCATACCGTCGCCTCACCAACTGCCGTTCACAACATCCCCGCGCCCTAAGACCCTAGGGGATGATCGCGATCGCTCCCGCCGCCGCACGGCGGCCGTACGGGCACAAGGACGACCGAGGGGGCGCGGCGAGTTCCGGCGGCCGTCCAGGTGGGGTGGTCTGTGACGGAACGCGCACATTGGACCGACCGGTGTCCAGGGGGCGGAACTCACAGTCTCGGCGCTCACGGTCCCGGCGCCCACGGTCTCGGCGCTCACAGTCTCGGCGCTCACGGTCTCAGCGAGCGGCGGGGCCCAGTCCCGCCAGGACCGTGTCGACGATGCGTTCGGACAGTCCCTCCTCAAGGCCCGCGTCCGGACGGATGACCGCGCGGACGAGCATGGGGCCCACGAAGAGGTCGTTGGCCAGTTCGACGTCGACGTCCGCGCGGAACTCGCCGTTCGCCTGGCCGCGCCGCAGGACGTCGAGCGTCATCAGGCGGCGCGGTTCGATGACGGCCGCGTGGTAGACCTTCCACACCTTGGGGCTGCTCTTCATCTGCGCGTAGACGTTGTGCATGATCGCCGACGAACGCGAGGCCAGACCGCGGTGCCGCAGCGATTCGAGTATGACGATCAGGTCGTCGCGCATGGAGGTGCCGGGCAGTTGCGGGTCGGGCGGTTCCGCGGTGCGCATCACATCGCAGAAGAGTTCCTCGCGGCCGCTCCAGCGGCGGTAGATGGTGGCCTTGCCGACGCCTGCGATGCGGGCGACGCGCTCTATGGAGATCTCCGCGAGCGGGACGCCTTCCTCCAGGAGGCGCATGACGCCCTCGATGATCGAGCGCTCCACCGCCTCGCTGCGGGGGCGGCCTCTGGCGGGGCCGCCGCGCCCTGTCGTGCCCGCCGACTGCTCCGCGCCGCCCACGTTTTCGCTCCGCTCTGGTTGGGTGTTGCCGTCCTGACGCCGCGCCGTCGGTCGCCTCTTGGATCGATTGTCCCTGGCCGACGATTGTCCCTGGGCGACCGCGGGTTGTGACATGGGTGCGGGTTCGTTGTGGCTGGCCGCGCAGTTCCCCGCGCCCCTTCAGGGCGCTTCAGTGGTCGGCGCTTACCAGGTCCGTTTCCTTTTCTGTCTTTGTCGGGGTGCGGCCCGGGAGGAAGAGGTAGACGACCAGTGCGCCGACCACGGCGACTCCCGCGCCGCACAGGGCCGTCACGTGCATCGCATGGAGGAAGGCGTCGTTGGCCGGGCCGATGAGCGCGTCGCCCTTGGGGCCGAGCTTCGCGGCGAAGCCGAGGGTCGCCTCGATGGACTCGCCCGCCTCGTGCCGGGCGGCGTCGGGCAGCTTGTCCTCAATGCCCGAGCGGTACGCGGCGGACAGGACCGAGCCGAGTACGGCGATGCCCAGGGCGCCGCCGACCTGGCGGAAGGTGTTGCTGAGCGCGGAGGCGGAGCCCGCCTTCTCACGGGGCAGCGCCTGCATGATCACGACGCTGGTCGGCGTCATGATGTGCGCCATGCCCGCGCCCATCAGGAAGAAGATGACCTCCAGGATCCAGATCGGCGTGTCCGCCTCCAGCGCGGCGAACGCGGCCAGCATGGCGGCGATGGTGAGCATGCCCGCGGTCGTGGTGGCCCGGTTGCCGAAACGGTCCACGACCAGCCGGGCGCGCGGCGCGAAGACGAGCTGCGCGACGGCCAGCGGCAGCATCAGCAGGCCGGTCTGCAGGGGCGAGTAACCGCGCACGCTCTGGGTGTAGAAGACGGAGAAGAAGGTGACGCCCATCAGCGCGAAGAACACCAGCGCTATGGCGGCGATGGCCGCGGAGAAGACCTTGTTCTTGAAGTAGTCGATGTCGATCGACGGGTGGTCGCTGCGCTTCTCGTGCACGACGAAGCCGACGAGGACGACGAGTCCGGCGCCGATGGTCGCGAGGACCGTGGCGTCCGTGAAGTCGGCGAGCTGGCCGCCCTTGATGATGCCGTACACCAGCAGGACGAGGCCGATGACGGACAGCACCACGCCCACCGGGTCGATACGGCCGGGCTTCGGGTCGCGGGAGTCGGGGACGAGCCAGATCATCAGGCCGAGCGCCACGATCACGATCGGTACGTTGATCAGGAAGACGGAACCCCACCAGAAGTGGTCGAGCAGGACCCCTCCGGTGATCGGGCCGATGGCGATGGCGAGGCCGACGCCGCCCGCCCAGATGCCGATGGCCTTCGGCTGTTCGTCGCGCTCGAAGACGTTCATCAGGACGGCGAGGGTGGCCGGCATCACGAAGGCGGCGCCGAGGCCCATCACCGCGCGGAACGAGATCAGCTCGACCGGGGAGCCGGAGGACGCGGCGAGCGCCGAGCCGATCCCGAAGACGAGGAGGCCGCCGAGCAGCACCTTCTTGCGCCCGAGCCGGTCACCGAGGAGACCCGCGGAGAAGAGCAGGCCCGCGAAGACGAGGGTGTACGAGTTGATCGCCCATTCCAGCTCGCTCTGGGTGGCTCCCAGGCCGGTCGGGGCGGGCGTCGAGATGGTCTTGATCGCGACGTTCAGGATCGAGTTGTCGAGAACGACGATCAGCAGGCTCAGCATCAGCACGCCGAGGATCGCCCAGCGTCGTCGGTGCACGGCCTCCGGTATCCGGGGCGCGGTGTCGGCAGGAGTTGTCATGCTGAAAAGGCTAGAGGAGATTCGATACGAGACCGTCTCGTATCGGAATCCTTTACCGAGATCTTACGAGCCCTGGAGGCGGCCTTGGGGACGGGGCCGCGGCGGTGGAGACGAGGGCCACGGTGACCCCTCTAGCCGTTCTGTGGCACGAGGTGCCACCATGGAGGGGATCCGGGGACGCCGTCAGGGCGCTTCGAGATGACAGAAGGAGCCGTTGCAATGACGCAGTTTTCGGCTGCCCAGAACACCACCGACAGCAGCAACAGGGCGCTGTACGGAGGCAAGGGCACACGCCGTATCACTGTCCGCGACATCACGGTGGCCAAGGAGCGCGGCGAGAAGTGGCCGATGCTCACCGCGTACGACGCGATGACCGCGTCCGTCTTCGACGAGGCCGGCATCCCGGTCATGCTCGTCGGCGACTCCGCGGGCAACTGTCACCTGGGCTACGAGACCACCGTGCCCGTCACCCTCGACGAGATGGCCATGCTGTCGGCCGCGGTCGTCCGGGGCACCTCGCGCGCCCTCATCGTGGGCGACCTGCCGTTCGGGTCGTACCAGGAGGGGCCGGTGCAGGCGCTGCGCTCGGCCATGCGGCTGGTGAAGGAGGCCGGGGTCGGGGCCGTGAAGCTGGAGGGCGGTGAGCGCTCGCACGAGCAGATCAAGCTGCTCGTGGAGTCGGGCATCCCGGTGATGGCGCACATCGGGCTCACGCCGCAGTCCGTGAACTCCATGGGATACCGGGTGCAGGGGCGCGGCGAGGAGGCGGCTCAGCAGTTGCTGCGTGACGCCAAGGCCGTGCAGGACGCGGGGGCGTTCGCCGTCGTGCTGGAGCTCGTGCCGGCGGAGCTGGCCGCCGAGGTCACGCGTGTGCTGCACATTCCGACCGTCGGGATCGGGGCGGGGGCCGAGACGGACGCGCAGGTGCTCGTGTGGACCGACATGCTCGGGCTCACGGGTGGGAAGATGCCGCGGTTCGTGAAGCAGTATGCGGATCTGCGGCGGGTCATGGGGGATGCGGCGAAGGCGTTCGCCGACGATGTCATCGGCGGAACGTTCCCTCAGGAGGAGCACTCCGTCCACTGACGCACTGGTCCACTGCGGCAAGAAGGCAGCCCGCCGATTTCCCCCGTCGGCGGGCTGCCGTTTTTTCCCGCCCCCGCCGCCCCTACCCATCCCGTCACTGCATGGGGGCTCCGCCCCCTCGTCCCCCTTTTGCGCAGTTCCCCGCGCCCCCAGGTACCTGGGGGCGCGGGGAACTGCGCAATCGTTCAGGCCCGCCCCCACCGGGCGTCGGCCGACGCTGGGCCTCGTTTTTCAGGGGCGCGGGGAACTGCGCAATCTTTTAGGCCCACCCCCCAGGCGGAGCCTGTCGGTGAGCTGTCGGTGGTTTGTCGGTGGGGGGTGCGAGTTTGGGTGGCATGACGCGAATCGACAACGAGCCCCGGCAGGACGGCGGCCCCGGCCGCCCCGACGCCGTCAGCGTCCGGGGACTGGTCAAGCACTACGGCGAGACCAAAGCACTGGACGGCGTGGACCTGGACGTACGCGAGGGCACCGTCCGCGGCGTGCTCGGCCCGAACGGCGCCGGCAAGACGACCCTCGTACGCATCCTCTCCACCCTCCTCATACCCGACGCGGGCCGCGCCACGGTCGCCGGCTTCGACGTCGTGCGCCAGCCCCGCCGCCTGCGCCGCGTGATCGGCCTCACCGGCCAGTACGCCTCCGTCGACGAGAAGCTCTCCGGGCGCGAGAACCTCTATCTGATCGGCCGGCTCCTCGACCTGACCCGCAAGGACGCCCGCACCCGCGCGGACGAACTGCTGGAGCGCTTCTCGCTCACCGACGCGGGCAAGCGCCCGGCGAGCACGTACTCCGGCGGCATGCGGCGCCGCCTCGACCTCGCCGCGTCCATGATCGGCAGTCCGACCGTCCTGTTCCTGGACGAGCCGACGACCGGCCTGGACCCCCGTACGCGGCAAGAAGTGTGGGGCGAGGTCAAGCGGATGGTGGGGGACGGTGTCACCGTGCTGCTCACCACCCAGTACATGGAGGAGGCCGAGCAGCTCGCGAACGAGCTGACGGTCATCGACCGCGGCAAGGTCATCGCGAACGGCGGCATCGACGAGCTGAAGGCGAAGGTCGGCGGCCGCACCCTGCGCATCCGCCCGGCCGACCCGCTGGAGCTGCGCCCCACGGCCACGGCGCTCGACGAGTTCGGCCTCACGGGACCGGGCAGCGCCACGGTGGACATCACCACCGGCACGGTCCTCGTCCCGATCCTCAGCGACGAGCAGCTGACCGCCGTGGTCGGCGCGCTCACCGCCCGGGGCATCACCCTCGCCGGCCTCAGCACCGAACTGCCCAGCCTGGACGAGGTGTTCCTCTCCCTCACCGGCCACCGGGCCAGCGAACCGACCGATCCGGACGACCCGCGGGACATCCCGGCCGACCGCTCCCACGAGTCCTACGAGGAGGCCGCCGTATGAGCGCCGCCACCGTCACCGAGGCGCCCGCGGCGCTCGGCACCGACGACGATCCGCACGTCGGCATACGCGCCCATCTGCGCCACATCAGCGCCCTGGTCCGCCGCAACGTGCTGTGGATCCGCCAGGACCCGGAGTCGATGTTCGACGTCATCCTGATGCCGATCGTCTTCACGCTGCTCTTCGTGTTCGTCTTCGGCGGCGCGATCGCCGGCAAGGGCAACCAGGACGAGTACGTCAACTACGTCGTCCCCGGCCTCATGGCGATGATGGGCATGAACATCGCGATGGGCGTGGGCACCGGCTTCAACCAGGACTTCCAGACGGGCGTGATGGACCGCTTCCGGTCCCTGCCGATCTCCCGTGCCTCGGTTCTGATCGCCAAGATCTCCGTCGAGATCGGCCGGCTGCTGCTCGCCACGGCGATCCTGCTCGGGGTCGGCTTCCTGCTCGGCCTGTCCGTGTCGAACGTCCCCGGCCTGTTCGCCGCCATCGGCCTGGCCCTGGTCTTCGGCTCCTCCATCATGTGGATCTTTCTGACCATGGGCGTGGTGATGAAGAACGCCCAGGCCATCCAGGGAATGGGGTTCCTCGTGCTGATGCCCCTGCAGTTCGGCTCTTCGATCTTCTCGCCGCCGTCCACCATGCCGGGCTGGCTCCAGACGTTCACCGACTACAACCCGCTGTCGTCCCTCGCGGACGCGGCCCGGGGTCTGATGAACGGCGGCCAGCCGGTCGCCCACGACGTCATGATCACGCTGCTCTGGTCGCTCGTCATCACCGTGGTGATGGCCCCGGTCGCCATCCACAAGTACCGCACCAAGACCTGACGACCTCTGTCAGACCAGGGCGGCGGCCTCCTCGAAGGAGAGGCCGCCGCCCTGCGCGTACGCGGCGTCGTACGCCCGGTCGTCGAGGATCTCGCGCGCCGCCGCCTCGGCCTGTCCCCTGATCTCGTGCTCCACGACGGCCCGGAAGTGCCCGGGCGGCAGGAGTTCATCGGCGGCGCCGAGGCACCGGGCGGCGTCCTCGGCGCGCCGGCCGCCCTCGGCCCCGGCGAGGGCGATGGACGCGGTCGCCAGATGCACCGAGAACATGTGCGGCGCGATCATCTGGGTCAGGGGGTCCTTGGCCCGCTCCAGGGCTCCCCGCACCTTCACCACCGCCTCGTCGTACAGGCCCTCCTGCGAGTCCAGCCAGGCCTCCACGCCCATGACGAACCCGTCGAAGACCACGAACCGGACGGCGCCGAAGTCCTCCCACAGCCGTTCCATCTGCGCCCGCGCCTCGGCGACGCGGCCGGTGCGGCCGAGCCACATCGCGAGGAAGAGCCGGGCCCCGGGCATGGCCTCGTTCTGCGCGCCGTCGCCCTGTTCCAGGACCTCGCGCAGCAGCCGCTCGCCCCGCCCGGTCTCGCCCGCGTCGATGAGCACGCTGCCCAGCCGGGTGCTGAGGATGGCCATCTGGGCGCGGGCGCCCAGGCGTTCGGCGTGGGTGATGGCCGTCTCGTAGTCCGTCGCGGCGAGTCGGTAGTCGCCCTTGCGTTCATGGGCCTCGCCCCGCGCGGAGAGCGCCTCGGCGGCGCCCCAGGCGTCTTCGAGGCCCACGAAGAGCTCCAGCGACTCGTCGGCGTCCCGGGTCGCGTCCCCCGCCCAGTCGGCGCGGTTGGCGAGCATGTTGGCCCGCATCTGCAGGGCGACGGCCAGCTCCCAGCGGGTGCCGAGCCGCCGGCAGGTCTCCACGCTCGCGTCGATGACCCGGCGCAGCCGGTCCATGTCGCCGGTCAGCAGCACGGCGAAGAACCAGAGGTAGCCGGGGTTGCGGCAGACCTGCGGGAGCCCGGGCTCGTAGGCCTCGGTGACGGCGAGCAGCTTGGCCTCCGCCTCCGGTGTCTGCCAGGTGTCCAGCTCCAGGTCCATACAGGCGAGATGGAGGAGATGGATGCCGCGCCTGGCCTCCACGAGGACGTCCTGGCTCATGGGCGGCGGCCCGGCGATGCAGGACTCGTACAGCGGGACGGCCCGTTCGGTGGGTGGCGCGAAGGGGTCGGGGCCCATCGCCATGACCTCGCGCGTCCAGTTGCGGGTGATCATGCGCAGGTCGCGGATCTGCCAGTACCAGGCGAGGGACAGGACGAGGCAGAGCGCCTCCTGTTCGTCCTGCGCGGCGACGGCGCGTTGCAGTGCGGCGCGGGTGTTCTCGCTTTCGAGCTGGAACAGTTCGATGGCCGCGCGCTGGCCGGGGCCGCGCAGCAACGGGTCGGTGGTGCGGGCGAGTTCGCGGTAGTAGGTGAGATGGGCGCGCTCGGTCGCGGTGCGCTCGCCGGACGCGTCGAGGCGCTGTCCCGCGTACTCGGCGACGGTCTCCAGGAGCCGGTAGCGCATGGCGCCGTCGCCCGGGCCCGCGCTCTCGTCCGCCCCCTCCCCCGCGTGCTCGCCCGAAGGGGCGGCCACCACGAGGGACTTGTCGACCAGCGAGCCGAGCGCCTCCAGCGCGGCGGGTCCGCAGACCGCCTCGGCGGCGGCGAGGTCGCAGCCGCCGGCGAAGACGGACAGCCGCCGCAGTACGTCGCGTTCGTCCTCGTCCAGCAGGTCCCAGGACCAGTCGACGACGGCCCGCAGGGTCTGCTGGCGCGGCAGGACCGTACGGCTGCCGGAGGTGAGCAGCCGGAAGCGGTTGTCGAGGCGGTCGGCGATCTGGCGCAGGGTGAGCATCCGCAGCCGGGCGGCGGCCAGTTCGATGGCGAGCGGCAGTCCGTCCAGGCGTCGGCAGATCTCCGCGGCGGCCTCCGGGTCGTCCTCGATCCGGAAGCCGGGCCGGGCGGCGGCGCCCCGGTCGGCGAGCAGCCTCAGCGCGTACGGCTCGGGCAGCGGCTCGACGGGCCGCAGCAACTCCCCCGGTACGCCGAGGGGTTCGCGGCTCGTGGCCAGTACGGTCAGTCCGGGGCAGCGTTCGAGCAGTTGCTCGACGAGGCGGGCGGCGGCGTCCACGACGTGTTCGCAGTTGTCGAGGACGATCAGCATGCGGCGTTTGGCGCAGTGCTCGGTGAGCCGGACCAGCGGGTCGTCGTGCCGGTCGGTGACGGCCCGCAGCTCCTCGGCGCCGGCGCCGCGCAGCACGGTCTCCCGGGCGCCGACCGCGGTGAGGACGGCCTCGGGGACGGCGTCCGGGTCGGCGACGGGCGCGAGTTCGGCCAGCCACACGCCGTCGGGCAGGTCCCGGGCGACGCTCTCCGCCGCCTCCTGGGACAGCCGGGTCTTCCCGGCGCCGCCCGGCCCCAGCAGGGTGACGAGGCGCGCTCCGGCGAGGTCCCCGCGGATGGTGGCCAGATCGCCGTCCCGCCCGACGAATGAGGTGAGCCGGGCCCGCAGATTCCCGAGCGCCCCGGGCCGCTCGCGCGGGGCGCCACCGCGTCGCCCCTGCGCCGCCTCGGAGCCGCTTCCGCCCGGGGCGGCCTCGGGACCGCCGCTGTACGAGGCCCGCAGCAGCTCGGTGTGCAGGGCGCGCAGTTCCGGACCTGGGTCCGTGCCCAGGCGGTCGGCCAGCAGGCGGCGTACGGACTCGTAGGCGGCCAGGGCCTCCGCCGCGCGGCCCGCGTCGCGCAGGGCCCGCAGGCGCAGCGCCTGGAGCGGTTCGTCCAGCGGGTGGGTGTCGCAGAGGGCGGTGAGGTCGGGCAGGGACTGCTCGGCGTGGCCGAGGGCCAGGGCGGCGCCGAGACGGGCGCGCCGCGCGTCGAGCCGGCGGGCCTCCCGGCGCGACGACTCCGCCGTACGGTCCGGGAGATCGGCGAGGGCCGGGCCCTGCCAGAGGGCCAGGGCGTCGTCCAGGATGACGGCCGCCTTGCCGGGGTCGCCGTCGGCCAGCGCGCGCGAACCCTCGCCCGCGAGCCGTTCGAACCGGTGCAGGTCGACGTCGTCGGCCGCCGCGCGCAGCCGGTAGCCGCCCTCGTCGGAGCCGATCGCGTCGGCGCCCAGCGCCTTGCGCAACCGGCCCACCAGGGCCTGGAGCGCGCCCGGGGCGTCGGCCGGGGGGTCCGCGCCCCAGACCTCGTCGACCAGCGCGGTCACGGACACGGTCCGGCCGGGGCGCAGGGCGAGCACCGTCAGCAGGGCGCGCAGCCGCGCCCCGCCGACCGGAACGAGGGTGCCGTCGGGGCGGAGTGCCTGGGTGGTGCCGAGGATGCGATAGCGCACGCAGACCATTGTCCCTGTCTGCGCCCCTGCCCCGCCCCGGATTTTGGACCGGCGTGAACCGGGGACGGCCGGGAAGGGGCCAAGGGCCTGTCAGACAGGCCCTGGGGCGCGGGTGGAGGGTCGCAGGAACCTCCGACCCTCCTGAGGACGTTCCCCCCACACCACCGGTACGGTCTAACCGGCACGCCCAGCCCGTTCGAACATTCCAGGGAGCCCCACCCCATGACCACCGCCACAGGCCGGCACAGCGACCGGCGGATCAGCCCCGTGTTCATCGGGATCGTGGCCGTCGCGGCGGTGACCGGCTGGGCGACCTGGACCGGGTTCGCCGAGCAGCCCGGCGTCGCCGTGTTCCTGTTCGTGACGGCGGCGTGGATCGTCTCGCTCTGTCTGCACGAGTACGCGCACGCGCGCACGGCCCTGCACAGCGGCGACATCTCGATCGGCGCGAAGGGCTATCTGACCCTGAACCCGCTGAAGTACACGCACGCGCTGCTCAGCATCGTGCTGCCGGTCCTGTTCGTCATCATGGGCGGCATCGGGCTGCCGGGTGGCGCGGTGTTCATCGAGCGGAGCCGGATCCGGGGCCGCTGGAAGCACAGCCTGATCTCGGCGGCGGGCCCGCTGACGAACGTGCTGTTCGCGGTGGTCTGCACCGCCCCGTTCTGGCTGGACGCGCTGGACGGGGTACCGGCCGACTTCCAGTTCGCCCTCGCGTTCCTGGCGCTGCTGCAGGTCACGGCCGCGCTGCTGAACTTCCTGCCGATCCCGGGCCTGGACGGCTACGGCGTCATCGAGCCCTGGCTGTCGTACAAGATCCGCCGCCAGGTGGAGCCGTACGCGCCCTTCGGTCTGCTCTTCGTCTTCGCGATCCTGTGGATCCCCGAGGTGAACAACCAGTTCTTCGACGCGATCGACGCGCTGCTGCGGACGCTGGGCATCGACGAGATCAGGACGTACTGCGGGCAGAACCTCTACCGGTTCTGGACGGAGACGGACCAGTACTGCTCGATCGGCGGGTGACGTCAGCCGGTGACGGAGGGCGCCGACGCCCTGCGGCGCATCCGGTCCCGGCGCACGTAGTACCAGGTCATGTTGGACGACAGGCCCGCGAGCAGCACCCACACGATCCCCAGCCAGCTGCCCTGGACGAAGGAGACGACGGCCGCCGCCGTGGCGAGGACGCAGACGACGAGGGCGTAGAGGGCGAGTCGGGACATGGGGTCTGCTCCTGTCGGGGAACTCCGGGGGCCCGGCGCCGCGGCGCGCGGGTTCCGGAGGGGGACACTGCTCGGCTCCAGTGTCCCCCACGTCCGCCGGGCCCCCTGACGCGGTCCTAGACGTCGGTGAGGCGCAGGCCCGCGTGGGCCTTGTAGCGGCGGTTCACCGAGATGAGGTTCGCGACCAGCGACTCGACCTGGTGGGCGTTGCGCAGCCGCCCGGAGAAGATGCCGCGCATACCCGGGATGCGGCCGGCCAGCGCCTGGACGATCTCGACGTCGGCGCGCTCCTCGCCGAGCACCATCACGTCGGTGTCGATCTCCTCGATCTGCGGGTCCTGGAGCAGCACGGCCGACAGGTGGTGGAAGGCGGCGGTGACACGGGAGTCCGGCAGCAGCGCGGCGGCCTGTTCGGCGGCGCTGCCCTCCTCGGGCTTCAGCGCGTACGCGCCCTTCTTGTCGAAGCCGAGCGGGTTCACGCAGTCGACGACGAGCTTGCCGGCCAGTTCCTCCCGCAGCGACTCCAGGGTCTTGCCGTGTCCGTCCCACGGCACGGCGACGATCACGATGTCGCTGCGGCGGGCGGTCTCGGCGTTGTCGGCGCCCTCGACGCCGTGTCCGAGCTCGTCGGCGGCGGCCTGCGCGCGCTCCGCGGCCCGCGAACCGATGATCACCTTCTGCCCGGCGCGGGCCAGCCGGTAGGCGAGACCCTTGCCCTGCGGACCGGTGCCGCCGAGTACGCCGACGACGAGCCCGGAGACGTCGGGAAGGTCCCAGGGGTCCTTGGCGGGGGCCTTCTGTGCACTGTCAGTAGAGGTCATGGGCCGACTTTACGTGCGTGGTTCCGGTCGGCGCCGCTCACGTGAGGGCCGTCACGGGGATCCGCCGGAAGGTGATCGTCTCGTACGCGCCGAAGTCGCCCGTCTCGTGGAGGAGTCCGACCGTGTCGTCGTCGACGCGGACGAGATCGGAGTAGGCGGCGGGCAGTCCGTCGACCGTGTGTGCCGTGCGCCAGGTGACGCCGTCGTCGGTGCTGGCGCGGACCGTCATCAGGGCGCGGAAGCCGGGGTCGGCGGGGCCCGAGTAGAGGAGCACGTCGGGTGCGCGAAGCTGGAGCAGGCTGCCCTCGACGACGGGGCCGACGAGTCCTGCCTGCGGGCGGAAGGGCTTGACCAGGGTCAGGCCGCCGTCCCGCGAGTAGGCGTCGGCGCGGGTGCCGGGGGCGGTGGAGTCGTTGCGGGTGTTGAAGTAGACGCGGCCGTCGGGGAGTTCGGCGGCGGTGGTCTCGTTGACGTTGACGTAGTTGCCGGGGTTGTCGTCGACGTATCCGATGCGCCAGGTCGCCCCGTGGTCGTCGCTGAGCAGACAGTGCCCGCCGTTGTATTTGCCCTCGGTGCCGGTGTCCGTGCCGGTCGGCGGGAGGGAGTGGTTGGCGGGGACGACGACCCGGCCGGTGGTGAGCTGCAGGGCGTGGCCGGGAGTGGTGGCGTACCAGCGCCAGGGCGCCTTCTTCGCCTGCGCGGTGATCTCGCGCGGGCCGGACCAGGTACGGCCGTCGTCGTCGCTGTGCCGGACCCAGACGCGGCGCCCGTCGGCGGCGCCCACCTTCCCCCGGCGGATGGCGTCCTCGGTGGCGAGGGCGGCGTTGCACACGTGGACGAGCAGGATCCTGCCGGTGTCGAGGACGACGGGGGCGGGGTTCCCGGCGAGCGCCTCGCCGTTCGAGGCGGCCACCTGGAGCGGCCCCCAGGTCACTCCGCCGTCCGTGGACCGCTTCAGGACGATGTCGATGTGGCCGAAGTCGTCCCGGGAGCCGACCCTGCCCTCGCAGAAGGCGAGCAGGGTTCCCTCGCCGGTGGCGACGACGGCCGGGATACGGAAGCTCGCGTAGCCCTCCTGCCCGGCCCGGAACGGCACGGACACCTGGCTGTCGGCGGCGGCGTCGGCCTCACTGCTCGGCCCGGGGCTCGGCTCTGGGCTTGGCTCGGTGCTGGTCATGGATACCTCTCCTTGCCGGCCGGGTGAAGGTGAACGGGCCACTCTGCCCAGGATGGGCGAATTCGCCGTGAACGGCGTCTGACGGGCAGTCGGCTGCGGCAGGATGCGGCCCCATGGATGCCGTACGGGTGGCCTTGTTGCGTGAAGTGCTCGCCGGGACCGAGTGGCCGGGCGCCACACGGCGGTTCGCGGGGGCGCTGCGGTCGTCCGTGCTGCCGTACGGGGGCGGGCTGCTGCTGGTGGGGACGACGGAGTACGAGCCCTGGCACCTCGCCGCCCATCTGGTGGACGAGGCCGCCTGGTCGGGCACTCCGGAGCTGACACCGACGCTGGTACGGCACGGGGCGCGGCCCGGGGACCCGGCCCATCTGGCGGTGGGGCTCGGCCGGATCGAGGCGGCCCGGCGCGGCGAGACGCTGCTCGTCGTGGCGCCGGGCGCGCCCGGGGCGCCGCTCCTGGAACGGGTGCACGACGCGCGGCGGGCCGGGGCGACGGTCCTCGCGCTGGACTCGGGCGACCGCGAACTGCACGCGATGGCGCACGAGGCGCTGGCGGTGCCGCGCGAACAGGGCCCGGACACGGGGCTCGATCTGGACACCGTTCAGCATCTGGTCAGCGCGGCCACCGGGGAGAACTCGCTGCCCGCGCCCCGGAGCCGGCGGCGGTTCACCGACCGGCTGGCGCGGCTGGCGGACCGGTTGACGGCGCCGCCGCCCGCGCGGTGGTGAGCCGAGGGCCGCCCGGGCAGGGCCGCTCCGGTCGAAAAAGCGTTTGTCCGCGGCGGGGTCGCGACCGCAGCATGTCCCGTCGTGACGGAACTGAGCAAGCCCGAGCCCAAGGCCGATTCGCGGTGGCGGGCGCTGTTGCCCGATCTCGCGCCGTGGCGGACCTCCGCCGACTTCCGGCGGCTGTGGGTGGCCGGGCTCATCACCAACTTCGGCAGCTTCCTGACGTTCGTCGCGCTGCCGGTGCAGATGAAGGAGCTGACCGGTTCCGCGGTCGCCGTCGGCGCGATCGGTGCCGTGGAACTCGTACCGCTGATCGTGTTCGGGCTGTACGGCGGGGCGCTCGCCGACGCCCTGGACAAGCGGCAGCTGATCATATGGACGGAGGCGGGGCAGGGCGTGCTGTCTGCCGTCCTGCTGGTCAACGCGCTGCTGCCGGAGCCGCTGGTGTGGCCGCTGTACGTCGTCGCCGCGCTGTCCTCCGCGCTCGTCGCGGTGCAGCGGCCGGCGCTCGACGCGCTCACCCCGCGGATCGTCCGGCACGAGCACCTGCCGGCCGCCGCCGCGCTCAACTCGCTGCGCTGGACGGTCGGCGGGGTCGCCGGGCCCGCGGTCGCGGGGCTCGTCGTGGCCTACGCGGGGCTCGGCTGGGCCTATGCCGCGGACCTCGGCACGTTCGTCGTCTCGCTCGTCCTCGCCGTGGGGCTCGCCGCGTCGCCCGCCGCGCACGAGGCGGCGAAGCCGTCGCTGAGGTCGATCGCGGAGGGCGCCCGGTACGCGTGGAGCCGCAAGGAACTGCTGGGTACGTACGCGATCGACCTGGCCGCGATGTTCTTCGCCTTCCCGCTCGCCGTGCTGCCCTTCCTGGCGGACGAGCTGGACGCCGAGTGGTCGCTCGGGCTGATGTACGCGGCGCTGCCTGCGGGGTCGCTGCTGGTGAGCCTGACGAGCGGGTGGGCCTCGCGGATCCATCGGCACGGGCGGATGGTGGTGTTCGCGGCGGCGTGCTGGGGGCTCGCGATGGTGGCCGCGGGGGCGGTGCACGACGTGTGGCTGGTGCTGCTGTTCCTGACGCTGGCCGGCTGCTTCGACATGGTCAGCGGGATCTTCCGGGCGGCGATGTGGAACCAGACGATCCCCGACGAGCTGCGGGGGCGGCTCGCAGGGATCGAGCTGCTGTCGTACTCGGCCGGGCCGCAGCTGGGGCAGGTCCGGGCGGGTGGGATGGCCGCGGTGTTCTCCGTGCGGGCGTCCGTGTGGGCCGGGGGTGTGCTGTGCGTGGCCGCGGTGGGGGCGTTGGCGGTGTGCCTGCCGAAGCTGATGACGTACGACGTGCGGACGAACGAGCATGCGGTGCGGATGAAGTCCCTGCGGGCCGGTGGGGGGTGAGCGGGCGGTTCCCCGCGCCCCCTTGAAAGCCAAAAGACTGCGCAGTTCCCCGCGCCCCTAAAAGCAAAGACCAAAGACTGCGCTGTTCCCCGCGCCCCTGAGGGCGAAAGGCAAAAGATTGCGCCGTTCCCCGCGCCCCTGGGGGGGGGTGGGCGCGGGGGCTTCGTCCAGTGCTCTTGGTGGGCGGGTGGGTGGGGGAAAGAGGGTCAGTTTTCGTCTGCGCTTCCTGCGGCGGGGTCGTGCCAGCGGGGGTCCGTCTCCCAGTCGAGGTTGCGCTCACGGGCCGTGTCCATCGCCCGCTGGGCCTCCTCGCGGGACGCGTACGGACCGAAGCGGTCCTTCGCCGGGCACTCCGGGCCCTCCTCCACCTTCTTGTGTTCCAGGCAGTAGTACCACTCGCCCGGTTTACCGACCGTCCGCTTCTTGAACAGGGCCATGACCAGCTCCTCTCGCCACCGACATGTTCCCCCATCTCCGCTGGTTAGACTCGCTGGCATGTCTGGCCAGTCGCTGCTCGTCCCAGGGGAACTGTCCCCCACCCGTTCCGTGCCCGGAAACATCCGCCGCCCGGAGTACGTCGGCAAGCCCGCGCCGACCCCGTACACCGGGCCGGAGGTGCAGACCCCCGAGACGATCGAGGCGATGCGTGTCGCCGGCCGGATCGCCGCGCAAGCCATGGCCGAGGCCGCGAAGCTCATCGCGCCCGGCGTCACCACGGACGAACTGGACCGGGTCGCGCACGCCTACATGTGCGACCACGGCGCCTACCCGTCCACGCTCGGTTACCGCGGCTTCCCCAAGTCCCTGTGCACCTCCGTGAACGAGGTGATCTGCCACGGCATCCCGGACTCCACGGTCCTGCGGGACGGCGACATCATCAACCTCGACGTGACGGCGTACATCGGGGGCGTGCACGGCGACAACAACGCCACGTATCTCGTCGGCGACGTGGCCGAGGAGTCGCGGCTGCTGGTCGAGCGGACCCGGGAGTCGCTGGAGCGGGCCATCAAGGCGGTCAGGCCCGGCCGCCAGATCAACATCATCGGCCGGGTCATCGAGTCGTACGCGAAGCGGTTCGGGTACGGGGTCGTCCGGGACTTCACCGGGCACGGCATCAACTCGTCGTTCCACTCCGGGCTGATCGTCCCGCACTACGACAGCCCGCACGCGACGACCGTGATGCAGCCCGGGATGACGTTCACGATCGAGCCGATGCTGACGCTGGGCTCGTACGACTACGACATGTGGGACGACGGGTGGACGGTCGTCACGAAGGACCGGCTGCGGACCGCGCAGTTCGAGCACACGCTGGTCGTCACGGACAGCGGGGCCGAGGTTCTCACGCTCCCGTAGCCAGCCTGCCATCGAACCGCCCGCTCGTCGAGAGCGGGCGGTTCTTTTCTTTTATGTGGAAGCGACGGAAATTCGGGGTACGTTTTTACCGACAGGGCGTCGGGAACCCATTGACTTAGGTAAGCCTAACCATAGAAGATTGGTTCGGCTCCCGTCTCCCCCGTTCAGCCCCGGAGGTCCTCATGACATCGTCGAGTACGCCGTTCTCGACGCTCATCCGCACCGCGTCCCACGAGCAGCACGTGGAGGCGGAGACCTCGACCTTCATGAGCGACCTGCTCGGCGGCAGGCTCGGCGTGGAGGCGTACGCGCGCTACACGGAACAGCTGTGGTTCGTGTACGAGGCGCTGGAGTCGGGTGCGCGGGATCTTTCCGGCGACCCGGTGGCGGGGCCGTTCATCCAGCCCGAGCTGATGCGGCTCGCCTCGCTGGAGCGGGACCTCGCCCATCTGCGGGGGCCGGGGTGGCGGGACGGCGTCACCGCGCTGCCGGCGACGCTGGAGTACGCGGCGCGGGTCGCCGAGTGCGCGCGTACGTGGACCGGCGGGTACGTGGCGCATCACTACACGCGGTATCTCGGGGATCTCTCCGGCGGGCAGATCATTCGCGGGACGGCGGAGAAGACGTGGGGGTTCGCGCGCAAGGGGGACGGGGTGCGGTTCTATGTCTTCGAGGACATCGGGAATCCGGCCGCGTTCAAGCGGGGGTATCGGGAGTTGCTTGACGCGCTTCCCGTGGACGACCTGGAGAAGCAGCGGGTTGTTGCCGAGTGCCGGCGGGCGTTCGCGCTGAACACGGGGGTTTTTCGGGCACTGGGAGAAGAGTTCCGCATCAGCGCGTGACGTTCCACTGGGGGTCGCGTTCTCGGGTGCGGGTCCGTTGTGGCTGGCCGCGCAGTTCCCCGCGCCCCTAAAAACAAAAGACTGCGCCGTTCCCCGCGCCCCTAAGGGCGAAAAGCAAAAGATTGCGCAGTTCCCCGCGCCCCTGGGTGGGCGAAGGCCGAAGCGCAACCGCGCCCCTGAGGGCGCAGAGGCAAAGGCAAAGGCCGGGGCAAAGGCCGGGGCGCAGCCCCGCCTTTGAGGGGCGCGGGGAACTGCGCGGCCAACCCCCACCGGACCCGCACGGGACCACAGGCCGGGGCGCAGCCCCGTCCTTTAAGGGGCGCGGGGAACTGCGCGGCCAACCCCCACCGGACCCGCACGGGACCACAGGCCGGGGCGCAGCCCCGCCTTTAAGGGGCGCGGGGAACTGCGCGGCCAGCCACAACGGACCCGCGCTGGACATCCCCCACCCGCCCCGACCAAAACGTGTCAGCGTTCCAGGAAGACCCTGCCGCCCAGTTCTATCCAGCCTTCCGGCTGCGGCGCCGTGAGGAGTTGGGAGCCCGTGCCCTGGACGATGTTCAGGGCACGCCCCAGCTGCGCTGTCAGCTGGAGGGCCGCCGCACCCGTCGCCTCGTCCTCGTCGATGCCGTCACCCCGGCCAGGGAAGCCGCGCGCCCGGACGCGTCCCGCCGCCTCGTCCTCCCACGCCCAGGCGTACAGCCACTCCCCCGCAGGCGGCACGGCCAGCGCCTCGACCTCGGCCGCGGTGGCGAACTGCCGCAGCGTGCGCGGCCGCGGCCACTCCGGGCGCGCCTCGATCCAGGTGAACTCGCCGTCCAGCCGGGTGCCCACCACGCCCGCGGGCGTGACGAGTTCGGGTACGTCCAGCAGCCAGGCCACGCCCACGCAGGGGTATCCGGCGAACGGCAGCCGCACGCTGGGCGTGTAGATGTCGATGACCCCGCGCTCGGGGTCGTCGACGAACACCGTCTCGCTGAAGCCGAGTTTCGCCGCGAACGCCTGCCGTTCGTCCCGCTCGGGGAGGACGGAACCCTCCCGTACCACCCCGAGTTCATTGCCGTACTCGCCGCGGGGCCCGCAGAAGACCCGCACCACGTCGTAATCAGTCACTCCGGCATTCAAACATCATGACGACGACGTGTGGTGCGGGCACTTCCCGGTCGGGCTGTTCAGGCCGGTCAGGCCTGGGTGGAGTCCGTCAGCCGGCGGCGGCGTACCGCGAACACCACACCCGCGCCAGCCGCGACGGTGGCCGCGGCGGCCGCTCCGAGCGCGCCGACGGGGACGTCGGAGCCGGTGGAGGCGAGGTTCCCGGTCACACCACCCGTGGTGGACCCGGTCGTGCCCGCGCCGCCCCCGGTGGTCCCACCGGTCGTGCCGCCCGTGGTGCCACCGGTCGTGCCACCCGTTCCGGACGTCGACGTCGGGTCGGTGTCCGGGAGTTCGGCGTCCGCGGTCAGGGCCACCGCGATGTCGACCGGGTCGAGTTCGGCGCCGGTCTGGTAGAAGCCGCCGAAGGCCTCCGCGCCCGCCTTGGTGAGGGTGGTGGTGACGTCGTCGAGGGTGATGACGTCCTTCTCCGCGGTCAGGTCGGCCGACTTGGGCTTGAGTTCGGCGAGGGTCACGTCCTCGGACTTCTCACCGAGGCTCTCGACGTCGGCGGTCAGCTTGCCGGAGCCGCCGTCGATCTCCGCCTTCAGGTCGCTGAGGGTGAGGTCGAGACCGTAGGTGCCGTTGTCCTCATGGCCCTTGAAGTTGACCGAGCCCTTGAAGGAGGCCTTGAGGGTGTCGGCGTCCGTGTCGTAGGTGCCTGTGGCGTCGGGGAAGGTGAAGACGCCGTTGCCGGAGGCCTGCTCCGCCCCGCCCGACACCGTGATCTTGCCCTTGGCGACGCCGTCGACGACGTACGTACGGAAGGACTGCTTCACGCCCCAGCCGAGCGTGCCGTAACTGATGTCCCCCTTGGTGGCGGCCTCGGTGGGCGAGGGCTTCGGGGTCGCCGATCCCGTCGGCTTGGGGGTGGCGGTGGTGGTCGGGGTGCTCGTGGGGGTGCCGGTCGGGGTGGCCGGCGGGGTGGTGGTGTCCGTGGGCGTCGGGGACGGCGACTCGGCCTTCTTCTCGACCACCGTCAGGGGGTCGCCGGCCGCACCCGTGTAGGAGGAGCTGCCGAAGACGTCGCCCGCCTCCTTGGTCAGCTTGGTCGTCATGTCCGTCATCGTGCGGTTGACGGTGACCTCGGCGAGCGGCACGTCCTGCTGGGTCGTACCGGCCTTCGTCACATCGGCGGTGACTCTCGCGTCCTTGCTGTCGAACTTCACGTCGGACAGCTTCAGTTCGAAGCCGTGCGCCTTGGAGACGATGTTCAGGGTGCCCTCGAAGCCGAGTGCGACGGTGTGGGCCTCGGAGTCGTAGCTCCCGGTGCCGTTGACGAAGGTGAACACGCCGTTGTCCTTGGCCTGCGTGGCACCGGCCTCGGGCGTGAAGGTGCCGGCCGCCATGCCCGTCACGTAGTTGCGGTACGACTCCTTGATGCCCCAGGTCAACTCGTAACCCTTGAGCGGTACTTCGGCGGCGGAGGCGGACGTGACGGCGAGCGCGGTGGCGCCGAGCGTGACGGCGGTCGCGCAGGCTGCGGCAAGGGCTATGGGACGGCGGCGGTTGGCGGCCATGGTCGTGGATCTCCTCGGTTCAGGGTGCGTGCAGTGTGTGGGAGTCCGCGCAACTCGCGGACAGGGCGCAGAAGTTCAGTTCTCGTCGGGGGCGTCCGGGGTCGCGGCGGTGGCGGTGGCGGTCTGCGGCGTACGGCGCCTGCGGATGATCAGGAAGGCCGCGGCGATCGCGGCCAGGGAGGCGACCGCGAGGCCGATGGGCAGGACGGGGACGTCCGATTCGCTCGCGGCGGCCTCGGTCTTCGGCTCGGCCTTCTTCGGTTCGGCCGCCGCGGCCTCGGGCGTGGCCGACTCCGCGCTGCCCAGGTCGGGCAGGGCGGGCAGTTCGGCCTGGGCGGTCAGGGCGACGGCGAGGGACACCGGGTCCATCTCCGTGCCCGCCTTGTACATCCCGCCGAAGGCCTCGGCGCCCTTGGCGGTGAGCTTCGCGGGGGCCTCGGTGACCTGGGCGAGCCCGTCCTCGGCCTTGAGGTCCTTGGCGGTGAAGGTGACCAGCGGCACCTTCTTCCGCGTGTCCGTCCCCGTCTTGCCGCCGCTCGTGACGTCAGCGCTCGTGACATCGGCGTACAGCGTGCCCTTGCCGTCGTCCGTGACCTTGGCCCGGATCCCGCCGAGCTTCAGGTCGAGGCCCTGCTCGCCGGTGAAGCGGACGGCTCCGGTGAAGGCCGCGTCGAGGGTCCCCTTCTTCTCGTCGTACGTGCCCGAGCCCTCGGGGAAGCGGAAGAGCGCGCCGCCGTCCTGGGCGCCGTCGCTGAGCTTCCACTCGCCCTGCGCGATGGCGCCGGTGACGTACTCGCGGAAGGTCCTGCGCACCCCCCAGTCCACGGCGCCGTTCTCGATCCGGCCCGAAGTCTCCTTCTTCGCCTTCGGCTTGGAGGTGGACGCGGTCGGCGAGGGGGTCGGCGTACGGGTCGGTTCGGCAGCCGCGGCCTGTACGTCCGCGGAGAGGCTGACCGGGTCGAGGGCGGTGCCCGCCGTGTAGTAGCCGGCGAAGGACTTGGCGCCCTGGGCGGTCAGCGTGGCGGGCAGGTTGTTCAGCTGGACGGCGTTGCCGCCGCCCTTCATGTCGATACCGCCGAGGGAGAGGGAGGCGAAGGGCACCTGCGAGGACGACGTGACCGCCCCGGTGCCCTTCGCCTTGCTGACGATGTCGACGTAGAGGGTGCCGCCGTTGCCCGCGAGGCGGACGGTGGGGCGACTGATCGTCAGGTCGAGCTGGTAGGTGCCGTTGTCCTCCTTGTGCCCGAGGAAGTGGACACCGCCGGAGAAGCCGGCGTTGAACGCACCCGAGGAACCGTCGTACGTGCCGGTCGCCGAGTGGAAGCGGAACTGGCTGCCGCCGACCGTGGCCGCGCCCCCGGCGAGGGAGAAACTGCCGTTCGCTATCGGCCCGGTGACATAGCTCTGGAAGGAGGATTTGATGCCCCAGTCCAGTCGGCCGCCCTGCACGGTCCGGCTCGCCGCGTGGGCCTGGCCGGCCGGGAGCAGCGCCGCGACAACTGCCGCGCAGAGCAGGGGTACGTAGGTGCGTAGGGGCGGGCGGGCTGGCATGTGTCCTCCGGGGCGGGGGATCTGGCCGGATACGGCTGCGTCCTGGCGGGAAAGGTAAGGCTAACCTAAGCTATGCCCTGCCGGGACGGGAAGCACGGGATGAGACATACGGGGACCGCGGGTTGTTTTTCGACTGACGGTTCGTCGTGGCTCGTCGCGCAGTTCCCCGCGCCCTTGACGGGCGCAGCCCCGCCCGCGCAGGGCCCAGTTGCCGATTCGGCCGATCGAAAGGAACCACACGACCGTGGGACGCATGCGTGTACGAGTGGCGGGTGCGCTGCTTGCGGTGCTTGTGGTGGCGGGGTGCGCCTCCAGCGAGGGGACACCCGAGCCGGGCGGGAAGGCCCGCGCCGCCGCCGATCGGGTCGAGCCCCTCTCGGACACGTCGGAGCCCAGGCTCCCGGTCACCGTGCGGTCGGCCGACGGCCACGACGTCACGGTCGAGGACGCCGAACGCATCGTGCCGCTCTCCGGCAGTCTCAGCGAGATCGTCTTCACCCTCGGCCTCGGCGACCGGGTCGTCGCCCGTGACATCACCGCCACCTTCGCTCAGGCGGAGAAGCTGCCGGTGGTCACCCGCAACCACGACGTCTCCGCGGAGAGCGTGCTGTCCCTCAAGCCCGATCTGGTGCTCGCCGAGGCCACCACCGGGCCGGCCGAGGCGATGGGCCAGATCCGCGACGCGGGCATACCCGTCCTCGTCGTCGACCCGGCCCAGGGCCTCGACGACGTGGGCCCGCGCATCGAGGCGGTGGCCCGCGCCCTCGGCGTACCGGCCGCCGGCAAGGAGCTCACGAAGCGCTCCGAGGACCGGATCGCCGCCGTGCGCGCGGACGTTCCGAAGAAGACCGACGCGCCGCGGGTCGCCTTCCTCTACCTCCGCGGCTCCGCGTCCGTCTATCTGATCGGGGGCAAGGGCTCGGGGGCCACCTCGCTGCTCGAAGCGGCGGGCGCGGTGGACGCGGGCGCGGAGTCGGGCCTGAAGAAGGACTTCACCGCGATCACCACGGAGGCCCTCGCCCAGGCGGCCCCCGACGCGATCCTCGTCATGTCCAAGGGACTTGAGTCCGTCGGCGGCATCGACGGCCTGGTCAAGATTCCCGGCGTCGCGCAGACCCCCGCCGGGATGGACCGCCGGGTCGTCTCCATCGAGGACGGCGTACTCCTCAACTACGGGCCCCGCACGGACGCCGTACTGAAGTCCATCGTCGCCCAGCTGTACGGGGACGAGAAGTGAGCGTGACCGACAAGGCCGCGTCCCGGGCCCCCGAGAACCCCGCCGAAGCTCCCCCTGCCGGGACCTCCCCTTCCGAGACTCCTTCCTCCGAAGCTCCGGCCCCCGGACCTGCGGCCCCCGAAAGCCCGGCTCCCGAGGCTCCGGCCACCGAAAGCCCGGCCGCCGAGGCTCCGGCTCTCGAAGCCCCGGCTCCCGACACCCCCGCCGCCTTCGCCCGCGGCGGTGTCACGCGTCCCCGCCGCAGCGTGCCCTGGCTGCTCACGGCCGGGCTGGCCGCCCTCCTCCTTCTTCTCACCCTCGCCTCCGCCGGGCTCGGCGCGTACGAGATCCCGCCCGGGGACGTCCTGTCCTCCGTCGCGCACCGCATGGGTCTCGGCGGTGGCGAACTGGCCCGTGTCCCCGAGTCCGTGCTGTGGAACGTGCGGTTCCCGCGGATCGTGCTCGCGCTCCTCGTCGGCGCCTCGCTGGGCTGCGCGGGCGCGCTGATGCAGGGCGTGTTCGGCAATCCGCTCGCCGAACCGAGCGTCATCGGCGTCTCGTCGGGCGCGGCGGTCGGCGCGGTCGCCGCGATCTCGCTCGGTCTGAGCTTCCTGGGCACCTGGACGATCCCGGTCTTCGCCTTCGTCGCGGGTCTCGGCACCGCGCTGCTCGTGTACTCGACGTCCCGCTCGGGCGGCCGTACCGAGGTCGTGACGCTGATCCTCACCGGAATCGCGGTGAACGCCTTCGCGGGCGCGCTGATCGGCCTGTTCATCTTCCTGGCCGACACCGCCGCGGTGAACCAGATCACCTTCTGGCAGCTCGGCTCGCTCTCCCAGGCGACCTGGCCGAAGGTGCTGGCGGTCCTGCCGTGCGCGGTGGCCGGACTCGCCGTCGCCCCGTTGTACGCACGCAAGCTGGACCTGCTGGCGCTCGGCGAGCGCCCGGCCCGGCATCTGGGCGTGGACGTCGAACGGCTTCGTATCGTGCTGGTCCTGGTCGTCGCGCTGCTGACGGCCGCCGCCGTCAGCGTCTCCGGGGTCATCGGCTTCGTGGGCCTCGTCGTGCCGCATCTGCTGCGGATGGTCGCGGGTCCCGGCCACCGCTTCCTCGTTCCCGGCAGCGCGCTGGGCGGTGCGGTCGTGCTGCTCGCGGGCGACCTGGCAGCGCGTACCGTCGCCGAGCCCGCCGAGCTGCCGCTCGGTGTGCTGACCGCTCTCTTCGGCAGCCCGTTCTTCTTCTGGCTGTTGCGCAGGACCCGTCGCAGGCAGGGAGGCTGGGCATGAGGAGGCGCGGAGGATGGCTCCGTACGGGGATCGCGGCGCCCGGACCCGTGGCCGCCGGTGACGTGCTCGCCGGGGCCGAGGCCCTGCATGTCCGGCTCGGCGCCCGCGAGGTGCTGTCCGGCGTGGACGTAGAGGCCCGCGCCGGTGAGGTGCTGGCGCTCGTCGGCCCCAACGGGGCAGGTAAATCGACTCTGTTGGGCGCGCTGGCCGCCGACCTCCCGGCGGCCGAGGGCCTCGTACGGGTCCACGGGCGCCCGGTGTCCGAGTGGTCGGCGCACGAACTGGCCCTGCGCCGGGCGGTGCTCCCCCAGTCCGCCTCGCTCTCCTTCCCCTTCCCCGTCGAGGAGGTCGTACGGATGGGGCGGGCACCCTGGGCGGGCCGGCCCGAGGAGGCCGAGGACGACGCGGCGGTGGCGTCGGCCATGCGGGCGACCGAGGTCACCGCGTTCGCGGGCCGGCCCTTCTCCGCGCTCAGCGGCGGCGAGCGGGCCAGGGTCGCGCTCGCCCGGGTGCTCGCCCAGCGGGCCCGGCTGCTGCTGCTCGACGAGCCGACGGCCGCACTGGACCTCAGACACCAGGAGCTGGTGCTGCGGATCTGCCGCGAAAGGGCGCACGAAGGGGACGCGGTGGTCGTGGTGTTGCACGATCTGGGTCTCGCCGCCGCGTACGCGCACCGGGTGGTGATCCTGTGCGCCGGGCGCGCGGTGGCCGACGGGGCGCCCTCGGAGGTCTTCACCGACCGACTGCTTTCGGACGTCTACAAACAGCCGGTGGAGGTGTTCCCCCACCCGCGCACGGGCGGGGTCATGGTGGCTCCTGTCAGGGGTTCTTGACCCGTCTTTGACCGTTTCGTGGGGGGTGGATAGCGCCTCCGTGACCGCGCCGTGCTCGTACGCCGTCCATGAGAGCTGAATCACTGGACGGGCGGCTTTCAGTCAGGTAAGCCTCAGATAAGTTAGGGCAGCCTCACTGAGCCGCTGTGGGGCCGCTGTGCTTTTCCTGTGATCCGTTTCCCCCGGTCCGTGACCCTCTTGGAGCCTGTATGCGAGCCGTCCGACTCTCCGTCGTCACCGCTGCCGCGACCGCGGCGGCGCTGGCCGCTGTCACGGGCTGCACCGAGAAGAGCGATGCGTCGAGCGACGACCACGTCGTCGAGGTGACGGCCACGGACAGCAAGTGCGAGGTGTCGAAGAAGGAGTTCCCGGCCGGGCACGTCCAGCTCGACGTGACCAACAAGGGCTCCAAGGTCACCGAGGTGTATCTGCTGTTCCCCGACGACCGGATCGTCACCGAGCGCGAGAACATCGGCCCCGGCACCCGGCAGAAGGTCACCGCCGAGGTGAAGGCGGGCGACTACCGCATCGCCTGCAAGCCCGGCATGAAGGGCAGGGGCATCCGGCAGGACGTCACCGTCACAGGCGGCGGCAAGGCGACCAAGCGCGACCCGCGCCTGGACGCTGCCGTCGCCTCCTACCGGCAGTACGCGCAGGAGCAGGCCGACGAGACCCTGCCCAAGGCCAAGGTGTTCGCGGACGCCGTCAAGGCCGGCGACATCGAGGCCGCGAAGAAGGCGTACGCCACCTCGCGGATCGGCTGGGAGCGCACCGAGCCGGTCGCCGAGTCGTTCGGGGACATCGACCCGAAGGTCGACGTGCGCGAGGACGGCCTGGAGGAGGGCCAGGACCCGGAGAAGGACTGGACGGGCTGGCACCGCCTGGAGCGCTCCCTGTGGAAGGACAAGAAGCTCACCGACCGGGACTCCGAGCTGGCCGGCCGGCTGATCGAGGACCTCACCGACTGGCAGAACCGCGTCGGCAAGGCGGAGATCACCCCGACCTCGATGGCCAACGGCGCCAAGGAACTCCTTGACGAGGTCGCCACCGGCAAGGTCACCGGCGAGGAGGAACGCTACTCGCACACCGACCTGGTCGACTTCAAGGCGAACGTCGAAGGCGCCGAGAAGTCCTACGAGCTCCTGAAGCCGGTGGCCCAGGAGAACGACGCGGCACTGGTCACCGAGCTGGACAAGCAGTTCGCCGCGCTCGACACCCTCCTGGACACCTACCGCAAGGACACGACCTCGTACGACTTCACCTCCTACGACAAGGTCTCCGAGGCGGACCAGAAGGAACTCTCGGACGCGGTGAACGCGCTCGCGGAGCCGCTGTCCAAGCTCGCCGCCGCCGTCGTCGCGAAGAAGTAGGAGGACCGGCCATGACCGACACGCCTGTCCACTCCGGGCAGCCCGCGTCCCCGGCACCCACCGCCGCGACCGCCCCGTCCCGGCGCGCGCTGATCGGCTGGGGCGGCGCCGGGCTCGCGCTGGGGGCCGCCGCGGCCGGCGGCGCGGTGGCCGTGGCCCGCTCGGTCGACGACACCGAACCGGCCGCCTCCGGGGCGGGCGGCGCGATCGCCTTCCACGGCATCCACCAGGCAGGCATCGCCACCCCGGTGCAGGACCGGCTGCACTTCGCCGCCTTCGACGTGAAGACGACCGACCGGGCCGCGTTCGTCCAGCTGCTGAAGGACTGGACCGAGGCGGCCCGGCGGATGACCGCCGGGCGGGCGGTCGGCGAGGGCGCGTACGGCGGTCTCGCCGAGGCGCCACCGGACGACACCGGGGAGGCGCTGGGCCTCACCCCGTCACGGCTGACCCTCACCATCGGCTTCGGCCCCTCCCTCTTCGAGAAGTTCGACCTCGCCGGCCTGCGGCCCGAAGCCCTCGTCGACCTGCCGAAGTTCGCCGGCGACAACCTCGACAGGAACCGCAGCGGCGGCGACCTGTGCATCCAGGCCTGCGCGGACGACCCGCAGATCGCCGTGCACGCGATCCGCAACCTGGCCAGGATCGGCTTCGGCAAGGTCGTCATCCGCTGGTCGCAGCTCGGCTTCGGCAAGACCTCCTCGACGACCCCGGACGCCCAGACCCCCCGTAACCTCATGGGGTTCAAGGACGGCACCCGCAACATCGCCGGCACCGAGACCGACCGCCTGAAGAAGTTCGTGTGGGTGGAAGACGCCAAGGACGCGGACGCGGCCTGGATGGCCGGGGGTTCCTACCTCGTCGCCCGGCGCATCCGCATGAACATCGAGACCTGGGACCGCACCTCCCTCCAGGAGCAGGAGGACATCTTCGGCCGCGACAAGGGCGAAGGGGCCCCCGTCGGCAAGGCGAAGGAACGCGACGAGCCCTTCCTCAAAGCCATGCTGCCCGACGCGCATGTGCGGCTCGCGCACCCCGACACCAACGCCGGGGCCACGCTCCTGCGCCGCGGCTACTCCTTCACCGACGGCACGGACGGGCTGGGCCGCCTGGACGCGGGCCTGTTCTTCCTCGCCTACCAGCGCGATGTGCGCAAGGGCTTCATCCCGGTGCAGCGCAGCCTGGCTGCCGACGCGCTCAACGAGTACATCCAGCACGTGGGTTCGGCGGTGTTCGCGATCCCGCCGGGCGTCCGCGACAAGGACGACTGGTGGGGCCGCACCCTGTTCGCCGGGACCCCCGGCGGTACGAACGATCCCAAGGAGGCGTAGGCCGTGTTCGGCAACTATCTGATCGGCCTGCGCGAAGGACTTGAGGCCAGCCTCGTCGTCTGCATCCTCATCGCCTACCTGGTCAAGACCGACCGCCGGGACGCCCTGAAGCCCATCTGGACCGGCATCGCGGTCGCCGTCGTCCTCGCCCTCGGCTTCGGGTTCGCGCTCGAATTCGGCTCCCAGGAGCTGACGTTCGAGGCGCAGGAGGCACTCGGCGGCTCCCTGTCGATCATCGCGGTCGGCCTGGTGACGTGGATGGTCTTCTGGATGCGCCGCACCGCCCGCCACCTGAAGAGCGAGCTGCACGGCCGCCTCGACACGGCCCTGCAGATGGGCACGGCCGCGCTGGTCGCCACCGCGTTCCTGGCCGTCGGCCGCGAAGGCCTGGAGACGGCCCTGTTCGTGTGGGCGTCCGTGCGCGCCTCCAACGACGGCACCCAGGGCCCGCTGATCGGCGTGCTGCTGGGCATCCTCACCGCGGTCGTGCTCGGCTACCTCTTCTACCGGGGCACGGTCCGCATCAACCTCGCCAAGTTCTTCACCTGGACCGGCGGCATGCTGGTCGTCGTGGCCGCGGGCGTCCTCGCGTACGGCGTGCACGACCTCCAGGAGGCCGACTTCCTGCCGGGCCTGACGAACAAGGCCTTCGACATCAGCGAGACCATCCCCCCGGACAGCTGGTACGGCACCCTCCTGAAGGGCGTGTTCAACTTCCAGCCCGACCCGACCGTCGTCCAGGTCGTCGTATGGGTCCTCTATCTGGTGCCGACGCTGGCGTTCTTCCTGGCGCCCTCGCGGTCCGGCAGAAGCGGGGCCGAATCGCCCGCACCGGTGCGCGAAGAGGCGTGAGACCGGCGCGCGGAGGGCGCGGTACGTCATCCCGCCGCCCGGGCGCTTCCCGGCCCCGGTAGGGTTCGCCTCCGGGAAACCGGGATCGGGAATCGGGATCGCGAACCGCGATCCCGAACCGGGATTCGGGACGGGGAAGGTGAAGGGACTCGATGAGCAGGGATCGCAGCCCTCGTAGGTCTCCTGGGCCGCGCAGGCCTCGCGGACTCGGCCGTGGCGCGCTGACGGCGGCCTCCGTGACCGTGCTGTCGGTGACGGCGAGCGGGTGCGTGGTCGTGCACGGGGAGCGGGAGATCCTTCCCGGGGCCACGAAGAGCGAGGCCGCACGTGCGCTGCGGGACTTCACCACCGCCTACAACAAGGCGAACGGCGCCAACGACCCGTCCCTGGACGCGGACCGGGTCACCGGCGCCCTCGGGGACATCGACGGGGCGAAGCTGAAGGCCGGCGGCAAGAACCAGCCGGGCGGCAACGCCAACTATGTGCCGCTCAAGCTGACCGACACCGAGTTCACGATCCCGGAGAAGGCCGGCTGGCCGCGCTGGTTCGTCACCGACTCGAAGGCCAACAAGGGCCGCGCCGAGGACCGTTGGCTGATGGTGTTCACCCGCGGCGACGCGAACGAGGTGTGGCAGGTCGCGTATCTGACGATCTCCCCCGCCGAGGCGATACCGACGTTCAAGAAGAACGAGGACGGCTGGGCCGAGCCGGTCACGGCGAACGCGGCGGATCTGGCGGTCGCCCCCGGGAAGCTCCCCCAGCAGTACGCGTCGTACCTCAAGGACGGCGGCAGCGCCTTCGCGGACGGTGCCCACACCACGAAGTGGCGCGCCGACCGGGCGAAGAGCGCGGAGCGTCCGGGGCTCGCCCAGCAGTACATCGACGAGCCGCTGACGTCCGGCGACTACGCCCCGGTCGGCCTGCGCACGACGGACGGCGGCGCCCTCGTCTTCTTCACCACCCGCCACTACCAGAAGCAGACGGCGGCCCCGGGCGTCCCGATCAACGTCACCAACGCCGATGTGAAGGCCCTGATGACCGGCGACCCCAAACAGTCCCTGACCCTGGAATCCATCTCCAACCAGGCGGTCCTGGACCCCCCGAAGTCGGCATCGGACCAGAAGGTGAAATTCCTGAGCCGAATCCAGGGCTTGACGGCGGCAAAGGGCGAATAGCTCTTACTGGGTCCGCCCAGTCAGGGGCGCGGGGAACGGCGCAATCTTTTGTCTTTCGGGGGCGCAGCCCCCAAGGGGCGCGGGGAACGGCGCAGTCTTTTGTCTTTTAGGGGCGCGGGGAACTGCGCGACCAGCCCCCACTCACCCGCAGACAAAAACCGGCCCCCACCGAAGTCACCCCCGCAAAGGCCACGCCGCAACCTGCTCCCGCTCAACCCCCGCATACCGAGCACATTCATCCGTCAACACTTCCAGCAAGGACAGCGGATCCGGCAACGGATACTCGGGCCCCCGCACCCACTGCACCACCAGCTCCCCCGGCAACCGAGCCGGAGGCACCAGCACGTACGACCCCCGGCAGTGCCACCGAAGCCCCGGATGCTCGTCCATCGTCTCGGGATGGCAGTCCAGCTCGCACGGCCACCACTCGTCCTCGTCCTCGGGCGTACCGCGCGTCGCGGTGAAGAAGAGCATCCGGTCGTCCCCGGACAGCGCGACCGGCCCGACCTCGATCCCGGAGCCGAGCAGCCGCTCCAGCGCCTCCTGCCCGGCCTCCACGGGCACGTCCAGCACGTCGTGCACCATGCCGGTCGCGGTGATGAAGTTGGCGAGCGGCTGATGCCGGGCCCACCGCTCGATCTGCGCCCGGTCGGTCGTCGACTGCGTCTGCCAGGCGAAGGAAACGGGGTGGCGCGCGGGGGTCGGACACCCGACGCGGTCACAGGAACATCGGTACGCGGAGGGATGGGCGGCGGGCGCGAGCGGCAGCCCGGCTCCGGCGGCGGCCAGCAGCAGTTCCTCACGGCTCGCGGAGTCGTCCGCGGCGTCCGTCCGTGGGCGCCGACCGCGCAACCACTGGGAGATCCTGCCCTGCCCGCCGGAGCGGCGGCCCATCTCTGCGCTCATATATTGCCCTCGCCTGGCTGTTGTGCGGACAGCATGCCTCATGCTCCCACCATCCTGCGCTCCGGGGGGCCGGAGCCCACATCCGGGGTAGGTGGGGTGATGCCCGCCCGGGGCAGTGATCGAGTGTCATTGCGTACTTTGACACGATATGCCCGCCTACGGTGTCGGCATGGTCACACGGACTGCGCTGACGGGTATCGCCGGTCTCACGTCACTGGCTCTCGTGGGACAGAGCGGGGCGATCACCCCGCTGGAATGGGGCCCCGGCCCCCTGACGGTGTCGGCGCTGCCCCGCGTCGTCTACACGGCGCACCGCGGCGGCGCCCGCGAAGTGCCGGAGAACAGCATGACGGGCCTCATGACGGCGTACGAGCGCGGGACGGCCCAGGTGCTCGACCTGGACACCCGGATACTGCGCGACGGGACGATGGTGGTCATGCACGACGCCACCCTGAACCGCACGACCTACATGGGCGGCCCGGTGCACGCGCTCGACCGGCGGGACTGGCAGGGGGTACGGCTGCGCCCCAAGGACACCCTCCCCGGGAGCTGGCGCTCGGAACGGCCGCCGACGCTCGCCGAGGTGCTGGACCGGTTCGGCGGGCGGGTGGTGCTGATGCTGGAGGCGAAGGACCCGCGGAGTCTGCGGGCCATCGCGGCCATGCTCAGGGAACGCGGTCTGACCCGTTCGGTGCTGGTCAACTCCAACCATCCCGCCGTGGCCCTGCGCTCCCACCGTCTGGGCCTGCTCTCGCAGCTGTGGCGTTCGGCGCACCAGATGCGTACCGACCGGCCCGCGCGGTGGCGGCCGTTCGTGGACGTCCTGGACGTCGACCACAAGGCCCGCGACCGCGATCTCGTACGGGCCGTGCGGTCCGGCATCCCCCGGGTGTGGGCGCACACGGTGGTGACCCCGGCGCAGCGCGACCGCGCCCTCGCGCTCGGCTGCGACGGGATCATCACGGACGCCCCGGGACGGCTGGCCCGGGTACGGGTCCGGCCCTGGGGCCGGCGTCAGGGTCAGCACGGTCAGGGTCAGGGTCAGCGAGGGGCGATGCCGTAGAGGGCGTACTCGACCAGCTTGTCCGCGACGGCGTGGTCGAGCGGTCCGGTGCCCTGGAGCCAGCGCTGGGCAAGGGGCGAGACGACCAGGTCGCGCGCGATGTACGGGTCCACGTCCGCGCGCACCTGGCCCGCGTCCTGGGCCGCCCGCAGGCGTCGTACGTACAGTTCCAGCGAGGGCAGGAGCAGGGTGGCGACGAACTCCTTCGCGAAGGCGGGGTTGCCCACGCCCTCCGCGGCGAGCGCGCGGGCCGGGGCCTCGTAGCGCGGGTCGTTCAGCTCGTCGACGGTGGCGCGCAGGACGGTCTTGAGGTCGGCCTCCAGGTCCCCGGTGTCGGGGATGCCGTCCGTTTCCGCCCAGTCCCCGCCCCCGGCCGCCTCCGCCGCCTGGGCGCCCAGGTCGACGAAGGCCTCCATGAGGACCTCGGCCTTCGACGACCACCACCGGTAGATGGTCTGCTTGCCGACGCCCGCGCGGGCTGCGATGGCCTCGATGGTGGTTTTGGGGTAGCCGACCTCTGCGACGAGGGTGAGGGCGGCGGCGTAGATCGCGCGGCGGGATTTCTCGCTGCGCCGGTTGGAGTCGGGAGCCATGCACCCGAACCTACCAGCACGACAAGACGCCCCGTCTCGCCACGGGTTTTCCTCGCCCCCGCCGCCCCTACCCGTTCCCGTCCACACATGGGGGCTGCGCCCCCTCTCCCCCCTTTGTCCTCAAACGCCGGACGGGCTGAAAGATGTCTTTCAGCCCGTCCGGCGTTTGAGGACCGGGGGTTCGGGGGCTGGCCCCCGAGTCAGTGACGGGACGGGTAGGGGCGGCGGGGGCGAGGAAAAACGCCCCTACCGGGGCTCAGCCGGGGGCCACCCGTCCCCCCACGCCGCGTCCCGCGCCTCCTTGTAGAGGAACCCGTGCCGCTTCGTCACGGTGGACCGCCCCAGCCCACCCCCCACCTCGCACAGATCCAGCAACACCTGCCCCTTACGGATCTGCGGCCGCCGCACCACCCGCCCGGCGACCGGAGCCACCGGGAACCGCGTCGCGGCGACATAGCTGAACTTCTCGTCCTCGTACGCCAGCGAACCCCCCTTGACCTGCCGGTGCAGCGAGGACCGGCTCACCCGGGCGGAGAAGTGGCACCAGTCCTCCCCCGGCACGATCGGACAGGCACCGCTGTGCGGACAGGGCGCCGCGACGGAGAACCCGGCGCCGATCAGCCGGTCCCGCGCCGCGATGACGCGCGCGTACCCGTCCGGCGTCCCCGGCTCGATGATCACGACGGCGCGCGCGGCGGCCACCGCGGCGTCGACGACGGCGCCGCGGCCCGCCTCGGTCAGTTCGCCGAGGACGTACGACACGGTGACGAGGTCGGCGTCCGGCAGGGCGAGTTCCGCGCCGATCCGCGAGCGACGCCACTCGGCGGACCGCAACTGCGGGCTGGCGGAGGCGAGTTCACGGCCGAGGACGAGCGCGGGCTCGGCCCAGTCGAGCACGGTCACCGGCCGCTCTCCGGGCCAGGTGGCGTGCACGGCCCAGGTCGCCGCGCCCGTGCCGCCGCCGACGTCGACATGGCTGCCCGGCGTCCACTCGGGCGCCACGTCCGCGAAGGCGGCGAGCGCGGATCGTACGGCTTCGAAGGTCGCGGGCATCCGGTACGCGGCGTACGCGGCGACGTCCGCGCGGTCGCGCAGGATCGGGGCGTCGGTCGGGGTGGTGCCCCGGTAGTTCGCGATCAGCCGGTCGACGGCCTGCGCGGCCACCTTGGGCGGCAGTCCGTCGAGCAGGCCCGCGAGGGCCGTGCGCAGGGTCTCAGCTGGGGAAACGGGGGCGGTCACGAGGGAAGTCTACGAGCACCGCGCGACGCACCCCGGCCACGCCCAGGCCGCTCCCCGGCCGTGACGCGCTCAGGCTCCCCGCACCGCCCTGGCCAGCCGGGTGGCCGCCGCCGCGCGCGGTCCGTGGTCCGCGGGCCGGCGGCGCGGATGGACCGTGTTCGCCAGGAGCACCAGGAACGTGTCCGTCGAGGGGTCCATCACCAGCGACGTACCCGTGAAGCCCGTGTGGCCCGCGGCTCCGTGGCCGGCGAGGGCGCCCATGAACGACGGCTGGTCGAGGGCGAAGCCGAGGCCGGGCGGGGACAGGAGCAGTTCGACGTAGTCGGGGCCGAGGATGCGGGCGGTGCCGTAGGAGCCGCCCGCGAGGAGGGTGCGGCACAGGACGGCGAGGTCGGCGGCGGTCGAGAAGAGGCCGGCGTGCCCCGCGACCCCGCCGAGCGCCCACGCGTTCTCGTCGTGGACGGTGCCCCGCAGCATGCCCCGGTCGGCCTTGGCCCAGGGCCGCCGCTGGTCCTCGGTGGCGGCGGCGCCGGGGCAGGGGCCGAAGGCGGTGTCGGTCATGCCGAGGGGCCGGGTGATCCCGTCCCGGACGAGGGCGTCGAGCGGGCGCCGGGTGATCCGTTCGAGGACCTGCTGGAGCAGCAGCATGTTGAGGTCCGAGTAGCCGTACGCGACGCCGGGTGCCGTCACCGGCTTCTCCGCGCGGAGCAGGGCGAACCGTGCCCGGTCGTCCCGGCAGTCGTAGAGCGGGAGTTCGGGCCGCAGCCCGGAGGTGTGGGTGAGCAGGTGCCGCACGGTGATGCCGTACTCGGCGGCGGCGGCGAAGCCCGGCAGGTACGCCCCCACGCGCGCGTCGATGCCCAGCGTGCCGCGCTCCAGTTGCTGGACGGCCGCGACGCTGGTGAAGAGCTTCGTGAGGGAGGCCAGGTCGAAGGGCGTGCGGACGGTCATCGGCACGCGTTCGCCGCGCGGCAGTTCCACACCGGCGTCCGTGTCCTCGTCGTACGCGAGGTAACGCACCGCCCAGCCCGCCGCCTCCTCGACGGCGATCACGGGCCCGCGTCCGGCGACCAGTACGGCGCCCGCGGCCCAGGGCCGGTCCCCGGCGGTGATCGCGCGGAACTCCCGTACCAGAGTGTCGAGTTCCCCGGGGTCGAGCCCGGCACGTTCCGCCGTGCCGGGGCGCAGTCTCGGTGCGCTCAGTTCCCCGCTCCCTTCGATCCCGCCCGCTTGCCCGCCATGGCGTCCGGTTGTTTCCGCCAGGGTCGGCACAGTGCCATGAAGCAGCCGACGGCGACCAGTGAACACGCGAGCTGGACGACGGCCATCGGAACGGCCGTGTGCTCGCCGGCGACGCCCACCAGGGGGGTGGCGACCGCGCCGACGAGGAACGAGGACGTGCCGAGCAGCGCGGACGCGGAGCCCGCGGAGTGCCGGGTGCGCATGAGGGCGAGCGCGTTGGTGTTGGGCATGCACAGGCTCATCGCCGACATGAGCACGAAGAGGCCGACGGCGATCGGGACGAGGCCCACCTCGCCGAACGCCCCGACGGACATCAGGAGCAGCGCGGCCGACGCGACGGTGATGATCGCGAGGCCGACGGCGAGCACCTTGTCGAGGCTGACCCGGCCGACGAGGATCTTGCCGTTGATCTGGCCGACGATCACCAGACCGACGGAGTTGACGCCGAAGAGGATGCTGTACGTCTGCGGGGAGGCGCCGTAGATCTCCTGGACCACGAACGGCGAGGCGGAGATGTACGCGAAGAGTGCCGCGAACGCGAAGCCGCCGGTGAGCATGTAGCCGGTGAAGACGCGGTCGGCGAGCAGTCCGCGCATGGTGCGCAGCGCCTCGACGGTGCCGCCGTCATGGCGCTCGGCGGGCGGCAGCGTCTCGGGCAGCAGCCGCCAGACGACGACGGTGAGCCCGATCCCGATGACGGTCAGGATGTAGAAGACGCCCCGCCAGTCGGTGATCCGCAGCACCTGGCCGCCGATGAGCGGCGCGATGATCGGCGCGACGCCGGAGATCAGCATGAGCGTGGAGAAGAACCGCGCCATGTCCACGCCGTCGTACAGGTCGCGTACGACGGCCCGCGCGATCACGATCCCGGCGGCGCCCGCGAGGCCCTGGAGCAGCCGGAAGGCGATGAGGAGTTCGATGGTGGGGGCGATCGCGCAGACGGCGGTGGCGAGGATGTAGACGACGAGCCCGGTGATCAGCGGCCGTCTGCGGCCCCACTTGTCGCTCATCGGCCCGACGACCAGCTGTCCGAGCGCCATCCCCGCGAGGCACGCGGTGAGCGTCAGCTGCACGGTGGCGGCGGAGGCGTGCAGCGCGTCGGTGACGTCCGGGAGGGCCGGGAGGTACATGTCCATGGACAGCGGCGGTACGGCCGTGAGCCCGCCGAGGATGAGCGTGACCAGGAGCCCCACGGAACGGCGGGCGACCGGTGGCGGTACCGGTGGCGCCGAGGCGGCGATCACGCTCTCCTCGGTCACCGCCGCGCCGGGTATGCGGGTCCGAGGGACGTCCGGGTCCCTCGTCGTACGGCCGCGCTCGGGCATGCGCCCCTCCCTCTCCGTGTGATCCGCCACCTATGCTCTCAGCTCGTACGGGTGGTCTCGTACAGATGGTCGAAGCGGTCGAGGGCGCCGCGGGCGTCGACGGCACGGAGCGAGGGGTCGGGCATGACTGAGGAACGCGTGCGCTGGGGTGTGCTGGCGACCGGTGGGATCGCTGCGGCGTTCACCGCGGATCTGATCGATCTGCCCGATGCCGAGGTGGTGGCGGTGGCGTCGCGCACCGAGGAGTCGGCGAAGGGGTTCGCGGAGCGGTTCGGGATCGCGCGGGCGTACGGCGACTGGGAGTCCCTCGCGGCGGACGAGGACGTCGACGTCGTGTACGTGGCGACTCCGCACTCGGCGCACCGGGCGGCGGCCGGGCTCTGTCTGGAGGCGGGACGCAACGTGCTGTGCGAGAAGGCGTTCACGCTGAACGCGCGCGAGGCCGAGGAACTGGTCGGTCTGGCGAAGCAGCACGACAGCTTCCTGATGGAGGCCATGTGGATGTACTGCAACCCGCTGATCCGCCAGCTCAAGGCGCTGGTGGACGACGGGGCGATCGGTGAGGTCCGCACGGTGCAGGCCGACTTCGGCCTCTCGGGCCCGTTCCCTCCCACCCACCGGCTGCGCGATCCCGCGCAGGGCGGCGGCGCGCTGCTCGACCTGGGCGTCTATCCGGTGTCGTTCGCGCATCTGCTGCTCGGTGAGCCCTCCGGTGTGACGGCGAAGGCGGTGCTCTCGGAGGAACACGTCGATCTCCAGACGGGCATGCTCCTCTCGTACGACAGCGGCGCGCTCGCCACGCTGCACTGCTCCCTGGTCGGCGGCACGTCGACGGCCGCGTCGGTCACCGGCTCCGAGGGCCGTATCGACATCCCGCACGGCTTCTTCCACTCGGACCGCTTCGTCCTGCACCGCGACGGCCGCGACCCGCAGGAGTACACGGCGAACGCGGCGGACGGCACCCGCGCCAGCCTCAAGCACGAGGCGACGGAGGTCATGCGCGCCCTCCGAGCCGACGAGAAGGAGTCCCCCCTGGTCCCCCTCGACGGCACCCTGGCGGTCATGCGCACCCTGGACGCGGTAAGGGCGGAGGTAGGAGTCACCTACCCCGGCGAATCCCTCTAGGAGGGGCCGGGCCCGATCAGGGGCGCGGGGAACTGCGCAATCTTTTCGCCCTTAAGGGGCGCGGGGAACTGCGCGACCAGCCACATCCGGCCCGCAGCCGACGAACGACCGCCAGTCCCCCGCCCCACCCCAGCGGAGCTACACCGGCTTCAGCCCCTGGTCACCGACCTCCGTGACGAACGACGCGGCCGTACTGATCGCAGCCCCCGGCACAGTGACCGCCGGCACGGTCTTGAAGTCGGCCCGAGCGGATTCCCGCCCCAACCGCACGGTCGTATAACCCCGCCGCCCGTTGTAGAACTTCAGATGCGGATTCGCCGCCATGTACGTCTCCCAGTTGGCGGGCTTCTCCACCCCGTCCCGCCCACTGGTGATCGACGTGGTCACGATCTCCGTACCGAGCGTCCGGGACGAGGGGTCGTCGAAGTCGTCCTTGATGTCGAAGGCGTACCCGACATGGACGTCCCCGGTGAGCACCATCAGGTTGTCGACACCGGCGGACTTCGCCCCCGCCAGCACCCGCCCCCGCGAGGCCCGGTAGCCGTCCCACGCGTCCATGGACACCCGGGACGGCGCGGTCAGGTCGAAGTTCCGCTGGGAGAAGATGACCTGCTGCGGAACGACGTTCCACAGCGCCTGCGAGGCCTGCCACCCGTCCAGCAGCCACCGCTCCTGCGCCGCCCCGGTGATCGTGCGCGCCGGATCGTCCGACTCGGGGCCGGGAACGTCCGCCCCGTCCCCGTACGCCTGGTCGGAGCGGTACTGACGGGTGTCGAGGATGTCGAACTGCGCGAGCCGGCCCCAGTTCAGCCGCCGGTACATCTGCATGTCGGGGCCCTCGGGCCGCTGCGGGCGGCGCAGCGGCAGGTTCTCCCAGTAGGCGCGGTATCCGGCGGCGCGGCGCAGCAGGAACTCCTCCGGCGGTACGGAGTTCTCGGGGATGTCGTCCGCGTAGTTGTTCTCGACCTCGTGGTCGTCCCAGGTGACCACGAAGGGGTGGGCGGCGTGCACGGCCCGCAGATCGGGGTCGGTCTTGTAGAGGGAGTACCGCAGGCGGTAGTCCTCCAGGGTGATCGTCTCGTGGTTGAAGAGGTCGGGCAGTACGCGGTCGGTGTAGTTGCGGGCGCCGCCCACGGAGTCGACCGCGTACTCGTAGAGGTAGTCGCCGACGTGGAAGACCACGTCGACGTCGTCCTCGGCGAGATGGCCGTACGCGGTGAAGTACCCGTCGTGGTACGCCTGGCAGGAGACCGCGGCCAGCCGCAGCTCGTCGACGCGCGCGCGGGACGAGGGCGCGGTGCGGGTCCGGCCGGTCTCGCTGATCCAGCTGCCCGTCCTGAAGCGGTAGTAGAAGACCCGGTCGGAGTCGAGGTGGCCGACCTCGACGTGCACGGAGTGGTGGAACTCGGGGTGGGCGAAGGTCGCCCCGCGTCTGACGACGTGGCGGAACCGTTCGTCGCGGGCCAGCTCCCAGTGCACGGTGACGCGTTCCGGGGGCAGTCCGGAGTCCGCCTGGTACGGGGTGGGGGCGAGGCGGGTCCACAGCAGCACGGAGGCGGCCTGCGGGTCGCCCGAGGCGACACCGAGGGTGAAGGGGTTGTCGGTGATCTTCGCCGCGTCGAACTCTGCGGCGCCCGCCACCCCCGCGGTCGGCAGGTTGGTGGCGAACGCCAGGACGGCGGCCGCGCCGGTGACGGTGAAGAGCCGGCGGCGCCCGAGGTGACGGGCGGCGGCGCGGAGTTCGGGGGCGTGCTGCGACGGTTGCTGGTGGCCGGTGGATGTCATCTGGCCCTCCCCTGACGGTTGTTGTACGAGGAATTGGAGTGGTCAGAGTCAACGGCGGACTGTCACGTACACAACAGTCAGATGTCGGACGGATGAGTTCCATATGGCGGACCGTCGACCACGGCCTCCCGTACGCTGCGGGGCCATGAACGCCCATCGGACGAAGATCGCGATCGTGACAGGCGCAGGCTCGGGAATCGGCCGTGCCGTGGCCGTCGAACTGCTGCGCACCGGCTGGTCGGTGACGCTCGCCGGCCGCCGTGCGGAACGGCTGGAGGAGACGGCGGCGCTCGCGCGGGCGGCCCTCGCGGACGCGCCGCCCGGGGCCGCCGGGGAGCCGGCCGGGCAGCCGGCCGGGAAAGAGAGCACGTCGTTGTGCGTACGCACCGACGTCTCACGGCCCGAGGAGGTGGCCGCGCTCTTCGACGCCACGCGGAACCGCTTCGGCCGCTTGGACCTGCTCTTCAACAACGCCGGCACGTTCGGACCCGGCGGCGTGCCGTTCGAGGAACTGCCGTACGACGCCTGGCGGCATGTGGTCGGTACGAATCTCGACGGGGCGTTCCTGTGCGCGCAGGCGGCCTACCGGCAGATGAAGGAGCAGGATCCGCAGGGCGGGCGGATCATCAACAATGGCTCGATCTCGGCGCACACGCCCCGGCCGCGGTCGGCGGCGTACACGGCCACGAAGCACGCGCTGACCGGCCTCACGAAGTCGCTGTCGCTGGACGGGCGGCCGTACCGGATCGTCTGCGGGCAGATCGACATCGGGAACGCGGCGACGGACATGACCTCGCGGATGACGACCGGGGCGCTGCAGGCGAACGGGGAGGTGGCCGCGGAGCCGGTGATGGATGTGGAGGATGTGGCGCGGACGGTTCGCCATATGGCGGAGTTGCCGCTGGAGGCTAACGTGCAGTTCGCGACGGTTCTCGCGAGCGGCATGCCTTATGTGGGGCGGGGGTAGCGACTGCCCGTGCGGGTCCGTGGGGGCTGGGCGCGCAGTTCCCCGCGCCCCTTTGGGGCGCCCTCAGGGGCGCCCGTAGGGGGCGAAGCTGAGAAGTGGCCCTCAATCGGCTCGGAATCAGCTGTCTTACGGGATTCTGACTCCCTGGGGCGCATTCTCAGGTCTTACACATTCCCTACTCAGGGTGTCTCAAAGGTTCGTCCATAGCTTGTGGCAGCGCCCACAGCGGGCGCCAAGAACCTTAGGGACAGGGATGTTTGGCATCTATCTCAAGCGTGAGCTGAGCCGGCGCAAGAAGTCGGCTCTGGTCATCGCCATGGGTCTGGCGCTCGGAATCGCGCTGGTCATCACCGTCAACTCGGTGTCGGCCGGCATGTCACAGGCACAGGACAAGGTCCTTCAGTCGCTGTACGGACTCGGCACCGACATGACGGTGACCAAGGCCAGGGAGGCCCCTTCCTCCGGCGGCAAGCAGACGGGCAGGCCGAATTTCGAATTCGACGCCGGCTCGGACGAGGACGAGGAACAGAGTTCGGACCGCGTGACGACTCAGGGCGGTCAGACGCTCAAGTCCTCCCTCATCGAAAGGGTCGCCGCGCAGAAGAACGTGGCGAGCGCGGTGGGCGCGCTGACCCTGAACGTCACCAAGGTCGACGGCAGTTTCACCCAGGGCAAGGCGAAGACCGACACCTCCTCGCAGGGCTCCCAGGGCCAGGGCGGCGGCCCCGGCGGCGCGGGCGGCGGCGGTTCGACCGGCCAGCCCCAGGTGCAGGGCGGCGGCGCCTCCTTCGACGTGAACTCGTACTCGGTCTCCGGTGTCGACGTCACGAACCAGGATCTGGGCCCGCTCGCCACCACGAAGATCAGCAAGGGCACGTCGTTCACGGCCTCGCAGACGAACGCGAAGGTCGCCGTACTCAGCAAGTCCTACGCCAAGGAGAACAAGTACACGGTCGGCGAGAGCATCAAGATCTCCGGCACCAAGTACAAGGTCATCGGGATCGCGACCCCGGACAGCAGCGAGTCGACGACCGACGTCTACCTGCCGCTCAAGCAGGCCCAGACACTCGGTGACTCCAAGAACAAGATCTCCACGATCTATGTGAAGGCGTCCGACTCCCAGCGCATCGACGCGGTCAAGGCGGCCATCCAGAAGAACATCGACGGTACGACGGTCACGACCTCGGCCGATCTCGCCGACACCGTCTCCGGCTCGCTGTCGACCGCCTCCGACCTCGCGACCAGCGTGGGCAAGTGGCTCTCCATCGCGGTGCTGGTGGCCGCGTTCCTCGTCGCCGCGCTGCTCACCTCCTCGGCGGTCAGCCGCCGCGTGCGGGAGTTCGGCACGCTGAAGGCGCTCGGCTGGCCGAGCCGCAAGGTCACCCGGCAGGTCGTCGGCGAGTCGGTCGTCAACGGCCTGCTCGGCGGAGCGCTCGGTATCGCCCTCGGTCTGGCGGCGGCGTACGCGGTCACGGCCATCAGCCCCACCCTCACCGCCGAACTCGGTGCCACGGGCGGCGGCCAGGGCGGCGGCCCCGGTGGCGGCGGTCCGGGCGGCGGTGGCGGCCCCGGCGGGCAGAGCGCGTCGAGCACCCTCGACATCGCGCTGTCCGCCCCGGTCTCCGTCACCACCATCGCGCTCGCCGTGGGCCTCGCGGTCGCGGGCGGTCTGATCGCCGGCGCGATGGGCGGCTGGCGCGCCTCCCGGATGCGCCCGGCCGACGCGCTGCGCAGCGTGTCGTAACCCCCGCCCCCCAACACCACGGCACGGCACGTCACGTCACGTTCGTTACGGAGAAGACGTATGTACAAGCTCACCGGCGTCACCAAGAACTACACGAGAGGCAAGGAGACCGTGGAGGCGCTGCGCGGCGTCGACCTCACCATCGAGGACGGCGACCAGCTCGTCATCCAGGGCCCCACCGGCGGCGGCAAGTCGACCCTGCTGCAGATGATCGGCGGCCTGGACCGCCCGTCCTCCGGCAGCGTCGAACTGGACGGCGTGGACCTCGCGTCCATCAGCGAGGCCCGGCTGACCCGGGTGCGCGCCGAAAAGATCGGCATCATCTTCCAGTCGTTCAACCTCATTCCCACGCTCACCGCGCAGGAGAACGTCGAGACCGCGCTCGTACCGCTCGGGGTCAAGCCGTCGGAGCGGCGCGCGAAGGCCGCCGAGGCGCTGGGTTCGGTCGGTCTCGGTGACCGCCTCACCCATGCGCCGAGCGAGCTGTCCGGCGGTCAGCAGCAGCGCGTCGCGATCGCCCGCGCGCTGGTGAAGAACCCGAAGGTGCTGCTCGCCGACGAACCCACGGGCAACCTCGACGAGGGCACCCGCGACGACATCATGGCCCTGCTGGAAGGGCTGTGGAGGGAGCACGGGCTGACGTTCATCATGGTCACGCACGACTCGTCGATCGCCCGGCGCGCACCCCGGCTCGCGACGATCAGGAAGGGCCGGATCGCGCTGACCGAACAGCAGCCGCAGCCCGCGCTCTGACCGGTCCGCCCGCCCCCGTACGGCGTTGCGGGAGGCCGCTCACCCTCGCCGGTGGGCGGCCTCTCGCGGTCGAGGCGGTCGCGGCCGGTCGCACCGGTCACTCGAACGGCGGCGCGGGCCAGGGCCAGGACGGCGGTCCGGTGCGACGGTGAGCAGACGCATCCATGCTGTGACCTGCGAGGAGTGACGGGAACCGTGACCTGTTTCGACCGACGCGATCTGGGACTGCTGCTGCTCCGCCTCGGTACGGGCGGAGTGCTGGCGGCGCACGGGGCGCAGAAGCTCTTCGGCTGGTTCGGCGGGGGCGGCCTCTCCGGGACCGGCGAGTTCATGGAGTCCGTGGGGTACGCGCCCGGCCGGGCCAGCGCCGCCGCGGCGGGCCTGGCGGAGACGGGCGGCGGCACGCTGCTCGCGCTGGGCCTCGCCACCCCGGCGGCCGGAGCGGCCGCAGCCGGGGCGATGGCGGGAGCCGCCGCCCTGCACGCGCCCAACGGCTTCTTCGCGCAGAGCGGCGGCTACGAGCACGCGGCCTCCCTGGGCCTCACGGCGGCGGGCCTGGCCGTCGCGGGCCCCGGCCGGATCTCCCTGGACCACGCCCTGGGCCACACGGTCGACCGGAACTGGATGGTGCCGGTCGCGCTCGCGGTGACGACCGCGGCGGCCGTGGCGGTGATCGGAGCGCGGTACGCGCGGCTGCGAGGCCAGGAGGACGACGGGCAGGGCGAGTTGTTCGACGAGGAGGGCGTGGCAGTCTGACCGTCATGAGCGACGACGGTGATCTCTGGCAGTCCATCGAGCACCTCCAGGACTGGCTGGCCCGCACCCAGCCGGACCGCCCGCCCCAGGAGACCCTCCTCCTGCGGATGCTGAAGCTCTCGGAGGAGGTGGGCGAGGTCGCCGAGGCGGTCATCGGCGCCACCGGCCAGAACCCCCGCAAGGGCGTGTCGCACACGTGGGACGACGTGCGCGCGGAACTCTGCGACGTGATCATCACAGCGGCAGTAGCACTACGAACACTCTCGCCGGACGCCCAGCAGATCTTCACCACCCACTTGGCACGCGTAACAGCCCGCTCCCAGGAATCCGACACGGCCACCCCTGGGAAGCCCCTTTAGGGGCGCGGGGAACGGCGCAGTCCTTTGCCCTTAGGGGCGCGGGGAACGGCGCAATCTTTTGTCTTTTGCCTTTAGGGGCGCGGGGAACGGCGCAGTCCTTTGCCTTTAGGGGCGCGGGGAACTGCGCGACAAGCCCCCACCCACCCGCAGCCGAACTACACCCCCTCGCCGGAGGCGGACCCGCGCCGCGTAAACCGGAGCGTCGCAGTCACAGTGGTAAGCCCCCGAATCATCCCCATCTGATTCCACCCCAGATTGAACTGCTCCCGATCCACGGTGAACTCAGCGGCAAGCGTCACCACGTCGCCGCTCGACTCGGTGACCGTCGCAGTGACGGACTGCGGCCGACTGACCCCCCGAACGGTCAGCTCCCCCTCGATCCCGACACTGTCGTCCGGCCGGACCACCGCGTCACGAACGGCGAAGACGAGCGTCGGATGCCGCTCGGCATCGAAGAAGTCCGCACCCCGCAGATGCGCGTCACGCTTCGCGTTCTTCGTGTCGAGCGACCCGGCCTCCACCGTGATCGCGCCGTGCGCGCTGCCGCCAGCCTCGACCTCGCCCTCACCGGAGACTCCGCCGAAGGCGCCCTTCACCGTGACCAGCCCCCACATCGTCTTGTGCTTGATGGCGACGGCTGAGCGAACGGCGTCGAGCTGCCACAGGCCGGTTTCCACAGCGACGGTCATGGGTCTTCTCCTGGTTGATCGGTTGTCATCGGTTGTCCAAATTTGGATGACCCCACGCTAGCCGGTCATCCAAAAATGGACAACCGGTAGACTGCGACACCATGGCCGCCTCCTCCACCCCCGCCGACCAGCCCGCATCCGTCCCGCCGGACGACGAGATCGACGAGGGCGCAACGGAGAACGGCCTGCTGCCCGCCGAACTCCGTTCCTGGATGCGCCTGCTGGCGGCGGCCGGCGCGATCGAGCAGCAGCTGCGTTCGCGCGTGAAGGACGCCATGGGCGTCTCGCACGACGAGTTCCTGGTGCTGTGCCTGCTGGCCGACCAGCCGGGCTCCAGCCTGCGGATGACCCGCATCGCGGAACTGCTGGGCCGCCCGAAGACCCGGCTGACGTACCAGGTCGCCTGTCTGCAGCACGCGGGGCTGATCACCAAGAACTCCGCGTGCGGCGACCGGCGCGGTATCGAGGTGGCGCTCACGGACAAGGCCCGCCGCCTGCTGAGCGAGTCGACGGGCCCGCTGGCCGACGCCGTCTCGCAGGCCATCGCACGGACGGCCTGCGCCCAGCGGTACACACAGCTCCACGACCTCCTGCCCCCGCCGACGCCCCTGCCCCTGCCCGCCGACCCCGCGGAGAAGCCCGCCTGACCCGGCCGGTCAGCCGGTTCGCGTCCGGAACAACCGGAGCGGCACCGCGTCGGCCAGCGTCCGGTACCCCTCAGGATTGAGATGCAGCCCGTCCCCGTCGTGCAGCGCGGCCCGCAGGCGCCGCGGATCCTCCGGGTCACGGACGGCCCGGTCGAAGTCGACGACCGCGTCGAACCGTCCACTCGTACGGATCCAGGAGTTGACCTCCTGCCGGGACGCCTCACGGTGCCCGTCGGGGTCGTCGTACATCGTGTTGCCGCCGAACGGCGTCAGCGTGGCCCCGTACACGCGGATGCCCTGTGCGTGCGCCCGGACGACGATCTGCTCGTACGCGGCGATCAGTTCGGTCGTGACGCTGCGCTGGGCGGTGGGTGTGGCGGCGGCGGTTCCGAGGTCGTTGACCCCCTCGAAGACGATCAGCCAGGAGACTCCGCTGCGGGACAGGACGTCCCGGTCGAGACGGGCGAGGACGTTGGGGCCGAGGCCGTCGGCGAGGACGCGGTTGCCGCCGGCGGCCTGGTTGAGCACCGCGACCCCGCCGGTCGGAGGGTGCGCGCGGAGCCGGTCCAGCAGACGGTCGGTCCAGCGGTCGTTGCCGTTGGTGGTGGAGCCGCGCCCGTCGGTCAGCGAGTCGCCGAGGACGGCGACCGCCGCCGTACCGGGGCCGGAAAGCACCTCAACGTCACTGAGGAGGTACCAGTGGTCGACGGCGGTCGCCCCCGGGAGGTCGAGATCCCGGGTGCGGTCGGCGTGACCTGCTTTCTGGAGGTACGAGGTGGTCCGCGACCCGGGGTGCGAGGTGAGCGCGGTCGACGGCTGCCCCTCGGCGAGGTAGGCGGTCACGGTCAGCACGGAGCCCGGTTCCAGCGCGAAGTCCAGCGGGTCGGAGACGACTTGGGCCCCGACGGGCACGGTCGCCGACGCGCGTCCGGCGAAGGTCACGCGCCGCGGCGAGCCGGGTTCGACGGCGCTGACCCCGGCCCGCCCGCCGAGCGGAAGGGCCACGCTCACGGCGGTGAGGGGCAGCGCGGTGCCACCGAACGCGTTGGAGAACCGCAGCCGGAGGCGCCCGCCGCCGGTCGAGACCCGCACGGTCTGCCGCAGGGTCGTGTCGACCAGGACGGCCCGCTCCTCGGTGAACGGCGGGGGCGGCATGTTGCCCGGCTCGGTGAGCTGCGGCATCGCGGTCCAGGTGTTGACCCAGTGCCGGGCCCCCGCCCCGGCGACGCCACGGTCCGCACTCCGCGCCCCCTCGACCAGGGCCACCACGGCGGACGCGCTCACGGCGAGGGCCAGCACGAGGACGAAGACGGTGACGAGACGGACGAAGGAGTGCGCTCTCGACGGCGGCACGAGCCGAACCGGTCCCATATCCCCTCAACTACCGCTGCACACAGTGCCGTTGAGAGTGAAGGCGGCCGGCGCCGAACTGTTCCCCGTATGACTCGCCTGATAGCCGATGCTGACGCTCGCGTTCGCCGCGATCGTGCCGTTGTACGAGGCGTTCGTGGCCGTCACCGCGCCGCTCGCCGGGGCGTACGTGGCGCCCCACCCATTGGTGATGGCCTGCCCGGACGGCAGGGTGAAGCCCAACTGCCAGCCCTCGATACGGGAGGTGCCGGTGTTGGTGATCGTCACGGAGCCGGTCAGCCCCGTGTTCCAGGCGCTGGTCGTGGCGGTCACCTTGCAGGCGCCCGGCTGGGGCTGGGGCCCGGGGCCCGAGCTGTCCAGGCCGAAGAAGGTGAGGACACGGGCCGCCATGCCCCAGGCGTACAGGTTGTGGCCGACGCCCTGGAGGCTGACGGCCTCGACGGGGGCCTGGTCACCGGTGGCTCCGTAGCGGGTACGGGTCCAGCCGGACTGGGGCGAGTCGGTGGCCGCCGGGGTCTGGCTGACGCCCTGCACGTTCGTCCACTGCTCGATCTCCTCCCCGAAGTTGGGGTAGCGCAGCACGTCGTCCTCGGTGCCGTGCCACACCTGCATACGCGGCCTCGGGCCGGTGTAGCCGGGGTAGGCGTTACGGACCAGGTCGCCCCACTCCTGCGGGGTGTGGAGCACGGTGCCGCCGGAGCAGGCGCTGTTCCACTCGGAGCCGTCCGTGGTGGCGAAGCAGCCGAACGGTACGCCCGAGAACGCGGCGCCCGCGGCGAACACGTCCGGGTAGTCGCCGAGCAGGACGTTCGTCATCATCGCGCCGGAGGAGATGCCGGTGGCGAAGACGCGGTCGGTGTCGGCGGAGTAGGTGCGCGTCACCCAGTCGACCATCGACTTGATGCCGACCGGGTCGCTGCCCCCGCCGCGGGTCAGCGCCTGGGGCGAGGAGACGTCGAAGCACTTGCTGGCGCGGGTGACGGACGGGTACACGACGATGAACCCGTACTGGTCGGCCAGCGAGGCGTACTCGGTGCCGGAGTACATCGCCGGGCCGGAGCCCGTGCAGTAGTGGACGGCCACCACCACGGCGGGGTTCGCGGTGACGCTGTCCGGTACGTAGAGGTACATCTGCAGGTTGCTGGGGTTGCTGCCGAAGCCGGTGACCTCGGTGAGGGCGGCGGTGGGTGCGGCGGCGGCCCTCGTCGTGACGGACGTCGTCGTGACGGACGCCTTCTCGACGGGTGACTTCTCCACCGGCTCGCGGGCGGCGGCGCCGGGTGCGCCGAGGAGCGTCGTCGCGAGCAGGGACACCAGTGCCGCGAAAAGCACTGCGGGCCCCGAACGCGGGCGTCCGCGCGCGGTGTCGCCGTGCAGGGCGCTGGTGCGTACGGCGCTGGTGCGTACGGCGCTGCTGTGCACGGTGGTGCGTCCAGTGGCGGACATGTCCGTCCCTTCCGGATCACGGCTGGGGGAATGCGGGAGGCGGGCGGGAAACGCGGGCATGGCGCGGTGGAGCGGTGCCACGCGACGGGGCCAGCCGCATGGCATGCGCATGACTGCGCTGTCGCCTGCCATGGAAGCGCTCCCACGGGGACGGGGTGGAGACCGAAACCGGCCAGCGGGGACGAATGATTTCGACGGGGCGCTCGGCCGTATCCATTGCACGAGCCGTACGTCGCGCATTAGGTTGACGCATTAAGTTACTCACAAGTAGCTACCGCGAGGAGTCACCATGCCGACGCTCGACCGCCAGGACAACGTCTTCGTTCTCGACCTCGGAGACGGCGAGAACCGTTTCCATCCCGACTGGCTCGCCTCCGTCAACTCCGCACTGGACGAGGTCGAGAAGGCGGAGGGGCCGCGCGCCCTGGTGACCGCCGCCACCGGCAAGTTCTACTCCAACGGCCTCGACCTGGACTGGCTGTTCGCGCACGCCGATCAGCAGGACGACTATGTCGTCGGCGTCCAGGAGCTGTTCGCGCGGACGCTGTCCCTGCCCGTGATCACCGTGGCCGCCCTGCAGGGGCACACCTTCGCGGCCGGCGCGATGTTCTCCCTGGCCCACGACTTCCGCGTGATGCGGGCCGACCGCGGCTACTGGTGTCTGCCCGAGGCCGAGATCAACATCCCCTTCACCCCGGGCATGTCCGCGCTGATCCAGTCCCGGCTACACCCGCGTACCGCGCACGAGGCCATGCTCACCGCCCGCCGCTACGGAGGCGGCGACGCCCTCGACGCCGGGCTCGTCGACCACGCGGTGGCCGAGGACTCCGTACGCGCGAAGGCGGTGGAACTGGCCGCGGCGCAGGCGGGCAGGGCCGGACCGACCCTCGGCACCATCAAGTCCCGTATGTACGCGCCCGTCCTGGACGTCCTGCGCACCAGGGACAACCCTCTCGGCTGACCCGACTTGAACCCGTCCTAGGCGTCGCCCGGCAGGCGGGAATGTGACGACAGGGCCTAGACAGCGGACCAGCCGTTGTCCACCGGGAGGACGACCCCGTTGATGTTGCTCGCGGCGCCGGAGGCCAGGAAGACGATGGCGGCGGCCTGTTCGTCCGCGGTCGCCGTACGGCCCATGGCGCCCAGGTGGCCCATGAGCACGGACGGCCCGTGCGCCTCCGCGTCCACGTCGACCTGGATGCCCGTCACCGTGCCGCCCGGGGCGATCGCGTTCGTCCGCACCCCCTTGGCGCGGTACATGACGGCGAGGGACTTGGTGAGGCCGACCACGCCGTGCTTGGAGACCGTGTACGCGGTACCGGCGGCGCTGCCCCGCAGTGACGCCTCGGAGGCGGTGAACACGATGGCCGCGTCGCCGCTCGCGAGCAGGTGGGGCAGCGCGGCCCGGCTGAGCAGGAAGGGCGCGGTCAGATTGATCCGCAGGACGCGCTCCCACTCCTCGTCGGCGGTGTCGGCGGCGGCCGACATCCTGTCCATGACGCCCGCGTTGTTGACCAGCACGTCGATGCCCCCGAAGGCGTCCACGGCGGTGGCGACGACCTGGTCGACGACCTGCTGATCCCCGAGGTCCCCGATCACGGCGACGGCGGCGCCCCCGGCCCCGGAGATCTCCTCGGCGACCGCTTTCGTACGGTCGGCGTCGAGGTCGGCGAGGACGACGCGGGCGCCCTCGGCCGCGAATCTCAGAGCGGCGGCGCGGCCGATCCCGGAACCGGCCCCGGTCACGACGACGGACTTGCCCGACAGTCCAGTGGTGCTGGTGATGCTCGTGGTGACGGTGCTGGTGCTGGTGGCGCTGGTGGTGGAGCTCATCGCCGGTCCTCCCCGGAGGTCGGCACAGGCGCGTGGCCCGTGCTCAGCCGATCCCCCACTATCCAGCACGTGTCGGTTATCCGACACGTGCTGGAAAGGATAGGCTCGCACCCATGCCCGCGCGCTCCATGGACCCCCGCACCCGCCGCTCCCGCGCCGCCCTGGAGACCGCCCTGCGGGAACTCATCGCCGAGCGCGACCTCAGCCAGATCTCGGTCTCCGACATCACGAAGCGCGCGAGCGTCAACCGGTCGACGTTCTACGAGCACTACACCGACGTGCACGATCTGGCCGCCGCCGCGTGCACGGCGGTCTTCGACGAGCTGGTGGCGGCCAGCCCGACGGTCGTTCCGCCGCTCAACGCCGAGGGCAGCCCCACGGTCGAGCTGTTGCCGGAGCTGTTCGCGCACGTCGCCGCACACGCCCCGCTCTACCGGGCCCTGCTGGGCGACGAAGGCAGCGCCCGTGTCATCAACCACCTGCTGCACCGGATGACGGTCGCGGCGTACGTCCGCCGCGTCCCGGCCGAGGAGACCGGCACTCCCGTACGCCCCCTGCCGGCGCCCGCGCCCACCGACGCGGACCCGGCGAAGGAGCGGGCGGAGGACCCGGCGGACGTCCCGCACGATCCGGCCGCCGCGTTCGTGGCGGGCGCGGTGCTCGGCACGGTCGTCGACTGGCTCCGCCGCGACTGCCCCGGCACACCCGAGACGATGGCCGCCGCGCTCTGGCCGCTGCTCATCGGCACGGCGAGGGCGGCGGGTTGGGGGACGGAAGGGCCCGGGGCGCCCCCGACCGCCGAATGATTTCGCGGCGCTTCACTACGTAAGCGCTCCGAAACATTCGAAGAACCGACCTCTCCTATTTGATCTCCTCCGAACGAATATCACGCGGCCGATACGGCAAGCCCTCCAACCGGCCATCCCCACCAGGTGATTAGCCCTCCTGCGCCACCCCACGTGACACGAATGTTTCGTAATCATGGGCGAAAATGTTGACGCTTGACGGGTCCAGGTCAACACTGTTCGACCAAACCCGCCCCGTGGAAGACGGAGGGAACCCGCACATGAACCTCACCCCCGCACAGCCGAACCGCAGGCAGGCCTGCGCCCTGCTGCTGGGCGCCGCGACCGCGCTCACGCTGCCCGGCACGGCCCACGCCGACACGGTCGTCACCACGAACCAGACCGGCACGAACAACGGGTACTACTACTCGTTCTGGACGGACGCGCAGGGCACGGTCTCCATGAACCTGGGCTCCGGCGGCAGTTACGGCACCACCTGGAGGAACACCGGGAACTTCGTCGCCGGCAAGGGCTGGAGCAACGGCAGCCGCAGGACGGTGACCTACTCGGGCTCCTTCAGCCCGTCCGGCAACGCCTACCTGACGCTCTACGGCTGGACGGCGAGCCCGCTGGTCGAGTACTACATCGTCGACAACTGGGGCACGTACCGGCCCACGGGCACGTACAAGGGCACGGTCACCAGCGACGGCGGGACGTACGACATCTACCAGACGACGCGGTACAACGCCCCGTCCGTCGAGGGCACCAAGACCTTCAACCAGTACTGGAGCGTCCGGCAGTCGAAGAGGACCGGCGGCAGCATCACCAGCGGCAACCACTTCGACGCCTGGGCACGGGCCGGGATGCCCCTCGGCACCTTCAAGTACTACATGATCCTCGCGACCGAGGGTTACCAGAGCAGCGGCAGCTCCAGCATCACGGTGGCGGCGTGAGCACCGGCGCCCGGCCGCGCCCCTGGACGACGGCGGTGGCCGCGGTCGCGCTGACGGCGGCGGGCACGCTCACCGTCGGCGCCGCTCCGGTGCACGCCGCCGCCTGCAACGGATACGTCGGGCTGACCTTCGACGACGGCCCGTCCGGCAGCACACCGGCCCTGCTCGGCGCGCTCACACAGAACGGGCTGCGGGCCACGATGTTCAACCAGGGCAACTACGCCGCAGCCAACCCGTCCCGGGTGCAGGCCCAGGTCGGCGCGGGCATGTGGGTCGGCAACCACAGCTACACCCACCCGCATCTGACCCAGCTCGGCCAGGCGCAGATCGACTCGGAGATCTCGCGGACCCGGCAGGCGATCGCGGCCGCGGGCGGCGGTACGCCGAAACTGTTCCGGCCGCCGTACGGCGAGACCAACGCGACGGTCCGGGCGGTCGAGGCCAAGTACGGGCTGACCGAGATCATCTGGAACGTGGACTCGCAGGACTGGAACAACGCGAGCACGGACGCGATCGTGCAGGCCGTCGGACGGCTCGGCAACGGCCAGGTCATCCTCATGCACGACTGGCCGGCCAACACGCTCGCCGCGATCCCGCGCATCGCCCAGAGCCTGACCGCCCGGGGCCTGTGCGCCGGCCGGATCTCCCCGCAGACCGGTCAGGCGGTGGCTCCCTGACCCACCGCCGGAGCTCGTCGGTGACGACCGGCCCGGCGTCGGCCGTCACCGGCGAGTGAGGCGCGAAGGACGCTCGGACCATGGCCGACTCGCGCTCTTCCGGCCCACCGACGCACTGCCCAGACTGCCCAACGGAACGGCAGAACGGCTGGACGGCAGGACGGCGGAACGTCAGGAGGGTACGGGGATGACTGCTCGCAAGCGGCAGAAAGCACAGACACGTGCACGGGTACGTACACGGGTGAAGGCGGCCGTGATCGGCGGCGTGGTACTGCTGGGCCTCCTCGCATTGTCCTGGTCGACCGTGTGGCCGTACGTCATGGCGGCCGTGCTCTTCGTCTGCATCGCGACGGTGGGCTGGTGGCTGTGGCGCACGGACCGGATCGTGCGCGCGCAGGACCGCCGCTGGCGTCGGAACGACGAGGTGGAGGCCGGCCGCCGGACCCTCGCGGAGGTGGACGCCATGACCGGCACGGAGTTCGAGGAACTGGTCGCCGGTCTGTGCCGCCGCGACGGGTGTACGGAGGTCCGCCGGGTGGGCGGTTCGCACGACAACGGCGCCGATGTCCTCGGGCGGCTCCCGGACGGCCGGACCATGGTGATCCAGTGCAAGCGGTACACACCGAGCAGCACGATCGCGAGCCGCGAACTGCGCGATCTGCTGGGCGCCAAGGTGCACTTCCGCGCAGATCTGGCCGTCTTCGTGGCGACCACGCGATTCAGCCGCCCTTCCGAGGAGTTCGCGGTCGAGCACGGAATCCTCGCCGTGCACCGGGACCACCTGGGGCTCTGGAACAACGGAGTCCCGCTCGCCTCCTTATGGGGCGTGAACGGTCGGGGCCAGGGAGACTTCCGCCACCGGGCGCGCTGGCGGCAGGCGTACGGCAAATGACCGAGCCACTGTTCGGTCCTCCCCGCACCCGGACTATTCGACCATCATTGAAAGCTTTGCGGCACGTCAACACAGGCACGGACACTGAATCCCACGCACCACAGAACTCGTACAACAGAACTCGCACAACAGTTCATGAACCACATTTCATGGACCACAAGGGGGAAGCATGAGATTCAACCGTTCCGTCCTGACCGCTGCCGCGTTCGCCGCCCTGGCGGTGGGGACCACGACCGCGCTGGCGGCGCCCGCCTCGGCCGCGCCCAACACCACACCGCAGAAGGTCTGCGGAAGCTCCTACAAGACCGTGAATTCGGCGGCCATCGGCACCCAGGGCACCGTCTATCTGACGTACAACGCCGCGAACGGCCAGAACTGTGTGGCGACCATCCGCAACAACCCGGGCACCGCGGTGAACATGTCCGCGTACGTCTACGTCCCCGAAACCCAGGAAGGCGCCGGCGACGACGGCGCGTACACGTCGTACGCGGGCCCGGCGTACGTGTACGGCAAGGGCCACTGCATCGACTGGGGCGGCAGCATCAACAACGTATTCGTACAGATCACGGGCTCGAACTGCGGCACCCTGAAGGAAAACCGGGTCACGTCGACCCGCTGACCCGCCGGCCCGCTGCCCCGCCGTTCCCGGGCGCCCGGGGAGGGCGCTGCGGGCAGACGAGTCGGGCTGTACGCCGGGTTTTTCTGACGCACCTTTCTGGCCTGCGCTTTCGCGGGCTGGATCGGTTGTGACCTGCTAGGTCGGGTTGCAGAGACATTCGAAGGCAGTCAGAGAAAACCGCTCTGATTCGACCCCGATTCGACCGGAGCCACTCGGAGCCCGTCAGAGGCAATCGCCCCTGACAAGAACCGAGTTGGTGCAGGTCGGGCGGTGTTGAGCAGGCGCTGCTTTTCTCGGGCAGCCCTCGGGAATCGCTTTCGGTCGAGCTGCGGTGGGGACGCCTGCCTCCAGGGTCGGAGCCAGGCATACAGAAGCCTCCAGGAAGGCAATCCTGGAGGCTTCTCTGGCACCGATTGGAGGTCGGTCCCGGACATCACCTGCGGTTTTCGCAGGCGCAGGTGGCGTCCTCGTCTTTGCGAGACGACTCCACTGTGCCACACACCACCCACCGGACAGACCTACACCGACGACTTCCCCACCCGCAGGAATGGCTGGGCCTTCACCGACTGCCCCGCTCCGCCGCTGACCTGATCCTGCTCGGAGATCTCACCGGCCGCTACGCAGCCGGCAGCTACAGCAGAACCGGCTCCGACGGCCGGACCCTGGCCCTGCGCAGCGACCGTCAGGGTGCGGCGGAGCACGGGCATCGGATCACCGCGGCGATCGCCTGTCATGTGGCGCGTGCCGGCGGAACCGTCGACGAGCTGACACGGCTGCTGTTGCACCCCGAGCACGAGGGCGGGCGGCACGCGCGCCACCTCGCACTGCGCTCCGGACAGCCGCGCGCCCTGGACTACCTCCGCCGGGTGTGGGCCAGCGCTTCGGCCGCCGTCCACGACAGCACCAGGGTCGAGTCCCGTCACCACGCGTACGAGGTCCTCGCCGCGCTGCGCGACCGCATCGAGACGACGCCCTGGCGCGGCACGCGGGGGCGGACCGCGCTGCGGGTGCTGCGGGCGCATCTGAACTTCGCCGAGATCGCGGGCGGTCCCCTGCACCATGCCAGCGAGCGGCAGACCGCGGAGGAAGCCGGGATCTCCCGCACGACCCTGCGGGCCGTCTACGAACTGGTCCTCAAGCCGCGGGGATGGCTACGCCGGCTGCGGGTCGGCCACGGCCGCGAAGGCTCGACCTGGTACCTCGACTTCGACAACCGCGCCTACGGCATGTCCTCTTCGACGTCTCGTGTCCGGACCACTCAGTTCCCCCCCGACCTGGCACTTGAGGAGTGGCCCACCCCTGAGACAGGTGCGGCGGCCGACATCGACTCCACCGTCATCGGCCGTCTGATGGGCCACGACGCCTTCACCCTTCACGGCCTCGGCAGCTCCGCACTGATGATCATCGGCGCCCTGCACCTGTATTCCGGACAGACTGTCGAAGAGCTGGTCGGCTCATCCTCAGTTTCCCGTGCCACTGCCTATCGCACTCTGCGACGCCTCGCCCTACACGGCCTGGTCCGACAGGACGGTCAGACGTGGGCTCTGACACCGCAGGCCCTGCAAGGCATTGGGCTGCCCCCTGACGCATCAGAACCGAGGCCAAAAGGGCTCCCCGCGCAGGGCTGGGACGCCCTCGCCCACGCTTACGGCACCGCGGGCACGGCTGCCCAGCGCAAAGCCCTACACATGGCTGAACGCGCGGTCTATCGCCAGGCGCTGGAACGGCTCACGGAGCACTGCAGCAGAGCCGTGGTGATCGTGCGCGACGGCCGCACGGTCCTGGTCCCGGCACCGCGGGCTGACGAGATCCCGGCCCATTGGTGCTCCCCCGACGGTTCCGTCCTCGACCCGACGACCGGACGCCCCGCCGCGGACTGGCGGGTGGCCACCGACGGGCGCCTCATCCTCATCACCCCAGCCGACCAGCGCAGTTACGACGAGCTGGCAGCAGCCCATGCCCAAGCCCTCAGCGAATGGGAGTCCGCCGCATGAACCCACAACCCCAACCACCTGCCGCTGCCCAGGAAGACGAGCCCACTCCTCAAGCGCTGCGGAAGCAGTACGAAGCCGGGGCCACGGTCGCCGACCTCGTCGCCACGAGCGGCCTCTCCTACGGCACGGTCCTCAACCGCCTGCGGCAAGCCCGGACGGTGATGCGCACCTCGTGGCAGACCCGCCGCCTGCGTGAGGACCCACAGGCCCGGCGGAATCTGGCTACCCGGCTGCGCACCCTCTACGACAAGCACGGCGCAACCCTCACCGACCTGGCCGCAGCCGGAGCCGGAACACGACGTGCCGCACGCTGTCTGCTGATCGAGGCTGGCGGCACCCCGCGCACCACACAGCAGACGCTGCGGATGCGCTCGGCTGCGGACGCTCCAGCCCGCAAGAAGCTCGCCGTGTCCCTGCGGGTGAAGTACGAGGCCGGGGCTTCCGTGCCGGAACTGGCCGAGGAGTGCCATTACTCCGTCACCACGGTCTACCGGCTCCTGCGCCTGGCCAAGACCCGGATGCGGCCCCCGCACCGACACGGCCCGACTCCCCACCGCAGGCGGCGCTCATGAGCAGCCCGAGTTCCGCCGCTGTCGCCGCCAGCGCTGGCCAGGACACCAGCGCACGCGCGCACCAACCCGGCTACAGGCGTACGGCACGCGCACCTCCATGTCGCGCAAGCCGCCACGCGTCGACGGCGTCGACCCGCACCGCAATGCATCGCCTCTTCCATTTCAGGAGATCACGCACGTGAATGAACTCACCCGTCACAAGACCCTGGCCAAAACCACGGCCGATGTCTGGGACGCCTTCGTCATCGTCATCGGCATGCTCAAGGGCGGCACCGGCAAGACCACCTCCGCCTGGTTCATCGCCCTCTACTACGCCATCGTGCTGGGCCTGCCCACCCTGCTGCTCGACGCGGACGCGACCAGCCAGTCCGCCTACGACTGGTTCAAAGTCGCGGCGTCCGCCGGCTTCGAGATCCCCAGCAACCTGGTCATCGAGCGCTACCCGTTCGATGACATCGCCGAATACATCCGCGACAAGCGCGCCGAGTTCGCAGCGATCGTCATCGACGTCGGCGGCGGCAGCGCCAAGCTGTTCCACGAGGCCGTCACCGAGGCGAACCGGCTGATCGTGCCGGTCGCCCCCACCAAGATCGAACGCCGCAAACTCGTCGCCACCTTCGACGAAGCCGAGCGCGCCGCAGCCCGCAACACCCGCGACATCACCGCCCACGTCGTGATGGTCAAAGCCGACGACCGCACCAGCCTCCCCCGCACCGCCAAGGACAAGCTGCTCCAGCCCGAGAAGGGCGAAGGCATCGGCCCGGACCGCGACGAACCGTTCCCGCTCGCCGACACCGTCATCCACGCCTGGGTCCACTACATGGAGGCCTTCGGCGAAATCCCCACCGACCTCAGCGAGTACACCGCACTCATGAAGGAGCTCAACGCAGCATGACCGACAGGATGAAGCCCCCGCCCCGCTCCAAAGGGCGTGCCCTGGGCACCACGGCAAAGAAGACGGCTCCGTCTCCACCCCCGCCGGCCGCCGAACTCACCCCCGAGCAGTTCGCCGCGGAACAAGCCGCCGCTCAAACAGCAGACGACGCGCAGGTCAACACGTCACAGGTGCGCCCCTCGGCCTCCGCAATCTCTGACAACCCGCAAGCCGAAGGCCACACCACCACAGCGTCTACAGAACGACACTCCTCCGCAACACCGGCCGCACAGCCGCCCACGCATGCCGCGGAGCACAACTCCGTATCCCGCGAGCCGGCGGCCACTGCCATCAGCAGTTCGCAAGCACGGCTGAGTTCGGGCGGACTTCCGGTTGCGGGCCAGGAGCAAGCGCAGACTGCCGACCACGCTCCGCGGAACAGAGCGTCCCACCACACCCGGACGGACCCAGCGGCGGCACAAGCTGCCGAGATCGCGGTCCATTCAGCAGCGCTTCCCCCGGCGGCCAGCACAACGTTTCCTGTGCGGGACGACGTTCGAGGCCTGTCGTATGAGCAGGACGCGCGAGCACAACCAGCAGCAAGCGAGGGAACACCCTGGGCCCACGGGCCCGGCCGACCCACAAACATCCCCGAGGCCGCCGTGGTCCTCAACCAGCGCATCATCACCCGCGAGAGCCTGGACTCCTCGGTCCCCGCAGCGTTGAAGCTGAAGAAGCGGATCAAACGCTTCGCCCTGGACAACGAACTCGACCACCTGCCCATCGGCGACATCGTCTCCGTCGCCCTGGACGAGTGGCTCACCACCCGCGGGTTCTGACCCGCCACGCGGCGCCCGGGTGGCCGCGAACACACCACACGTTCACGGCCACCCGTCGCCCGACTATTCCAATAGTCCACTAGGCCAATAGGCGGCTCACTATTCCACTAGTGGGCCGAACCGGAGCATCCCATGCCCGACCTCTCGCACCACTCCCGCCAACTACGCGACCTCGCCGACCTACTGGAATCCCAAAACAGTCACCCGGAATACCCAAATGATCCCCACCCAGACACGCACGAGATCCTCACCGGCCGTCACATCAACCGAGGCCAACTCAACTACGCCGTACCCGACGCACTGCAACTCCAACGACGCATCCGCCGCTACAACGCCGACTCCGGCATCCCCCACGGCGACATCGTCGCCCTCGCCCTCGACACCTACCTTCGGGCCAAGGGCTACCCGCCCCACCTCACGCAACCAGAAACAACGGCACCATGACCAAGCAACTGTCACAAGGGTCCGATCCTCCAGGAGTAGCGCATCCCGGTCGGCGCCGAAGCACTTCTCGCTCCTAGGACCTGTTGTCAGAGCGTGATTGTCTTTTCGGCCTTCTACTGTCGGTGCACGATCATCATGGGCTTGTGAGTAGATACACAGAGGTCATCGACTTGGCGCGAGGGGCCGAGAGGTGATGGAACCCCGCACTTGGAAGTAGGCGGCTGAATCGTGTAGGCGAGGAGGGACTCCCCAGGTCGTCAGTTCTTCGGCGAGGTCCGGCCGAGGGGATCAGAGGGCGTAGGCGGTACGCCAGGAGCAGGCACGGCGCAGCCACCACATGTGCGGGGGGCAAGGCGAGGTGCTCGTACGCGACTTCCCAGGCACGGGTGCATCTCTGCATGTGCGGGGAGCAGTTAAGGGTGCTCGTCTGCACGCCGCCTGCCTTGGGTCGATCCCCGCGTGCGCGGGGAGCAGCTGAAGGCGGCGGTCGGCCGGGGCGGTGACGCGGGTCCATCCCTGCGTGCGCAGGGAGCAGTCCGCCGGCACCCGGCTCAGGACCTCGTCGGTGGGTCCATCCCCGCATGCGCGGAGAGCAGCGCCTGGCCGCGTTGAAGCCGTCCCTGAGCAAGGGTCCATCCCCGCGTGCGCGGGGAGCAGTCGGCCGAACTGGTCGCCGATGTCGACGAGGCGGGTCCATCCCCGCGTGCGTGGGGAGCAGGACTCCGCGGACTCCAGCGCGTCGGCGGCGATGGGTCCATCCCCGCGTGCGCGGGGAGCAGTTGTTGCGGGTGGTGACCAGGCGCACGCAGGTGGGTCCATCCCCGCGTGCGCGGGGAGCAGCACACGCCGCGGGTGACGGCGTCGTCGCCCTGGGGTCCATCCCCGCGTGCGCGGGGAGCAGACCGCCCCGTCGGGGTCGACGGTGTCGGTCGCGGGTCCATCCCCGCGTGCGCGGGGAGCAGGTAGGGGGCGGGGGCGTTACTCATGGGCGGTGGGGTCCATCCCCGCGTGCGCGGGGAGCAGGTCGTACGAGACGCCCGCCTGTACCGGGCGCAGGGTCCATCCCCGCGTGCGCGGGGAGCAGTTGGGCCACAGGCTGGTGTCGACGGTGTTGTCGGGTCCATCCCCGCGTGCGCGGGGAGCAGGCGGTGTGCGCCGCGAGAAAGCCGCGCACCTCGGGTCCATCCCCGCGTGCGCGGGGAGCAGCACCGCGACGGCGGCACGAACGACTACGCCGAGGGTCCATCCCCGCGTGCGCGGGGAGCAGGTTGCACAGTAACTCGCACATGCATCACGGTAGGGTCCATCCCCGCGTGCGCGGGGAGCAGCGCCGGGCCCGGAGCTGCGCTCGGATCTCCGGGGGTCCATCCCCGCGTGCGCGGGGAGCAGGAGGACGGCCTGTCGTGTGGGCTGGGTCATGGGGGTCCATCCCCGCGTGCGCGGGGAGCAGTAGCGGCACGCTCACGCAACAACGCGTTCAGCGGGTCCATCCCCGCGTGCGCGGGGAGCAGCACCTGCTCGATGAAGCCGTCGCCGACCAGTTGGGTCCATCCCCGCGTGCGCGGGGAGCAGACTGCGTGACCTGGTACTTTAACGTCGTTCAGCTCGGTTTCCGAGCAGTTTCATCGATTCCGGCAAAAAGAACATAACGGAGGCTCACTCAGGTCGCAGGGTGCAGCGAGCCCTGCCGGCGGCAGAGCCATCGGCGGATGATACGGCTTGTCGTGTGCGGCCACGCCGATTGCGCAGGAATGGCCTCTTCGGTCAATTCTTTTTCCTCATATGCCGGTTGCGGCCTGCGCTTTGCCTGCATGCATCAGGGATGACGGATCCCCACGCGGGCGGGGATGCACCCTCCCTACCGAACCCATCGCCGCCAAGACCGCCCTACTCCCCGCGAATACGGGGATGGACCCGCCTCGGGCGCGAGCCGACCCCGCTTCAGACTCCGCCCCCCATGCACGCAGGGATGGACCCCGGCTCATGTGGTGCCTGGCGGCCCCCCGCAGGCTGCTCTTGGCGCATGCGGGCATAGCCCCGCCAGAACGCGAGCGCGGGGACACGGGTCAAGGGCTACCCCAGCCCATGTAGTGGTGAGCCGTCCGCAGCATCCGTGATCTATCTCGACAGGTGTCACTTCGGTCGGAATTTTTCAGATTTACCGACTAAGCAATCAATTGACTAACAATTTGAAATATTCAACAGGCAGGGCGTTAGTTATAGGTAATCATCTGATTCATGGAAAGCACCGAACGCACTCACTTCCTTGCCGATCAAACACAGAGGCTCCCTGCCGGCCAGACACCTGATTGTTGGGCATTGACGGCTGTTCGTGCGAGCACAGGTACAGCATTCGCCGCCATGGCTAGCCGACTCTACCTTCCAGGGGCATCGTCGCCTACCGCGCATTCCGGACTCGCAAGTGGAGGGGGCGTCGGGGCAGTCCTTAACCGTCCGGCCGGACGAGGGCGATTAACCCATTGGCCGCTTACACAGAGGAAAAACATGACTCCATGCAGATTCCCATAACTCGATGATATTTCGAGAATGCGCGCATTCCCCGATAGCGCGGGGATGGCCCCAGGCAGGGCGTCAGTTGCACGTACTCCCCGCGCCTGCGGGGATGAAACCCCGATCGGTTTGCCGAGGCAGTCGAAGTAGACCTGCTCACCGGACCCGCAAGAAGTTCCGCCGGTCCTGTTCCCATGCATGCAGGGGATGGATCCATCCCTCTGGTCCTCGGCAACTGTTCCCCGCCCCCACAGAAGCACTCTCGCCCGCCGGTTCGCCAGGATCCTGTAGCAGCTCCACTGTCCGTACCATTCGTTTGGCTGCGACCGAAACTTCGGAGCCAAGCCAGCTGGAGGGCATCTCGGCAGACGGCAACCAGCAGGGGTGTGGGCATTCAGGCAGAGGATGGTATCGGCTGCGAGTGCGTCGCCGCTCGGCTTGCCCGGAGAACGGCCGGTCTCAAGCCGCGATTCCAGGCCGCAAGGGGAGCTGCTCCGGCGGCTACAGGCTCGTTGCCGAGCCTCTTCGCGTCTGCGGCCGCCGGCGTGGATCTCGTGGCCTCTCCGCCATGGTCCTCGTCAGCTCTGCCACACAGGATGCCAAGCAGACGCAAGTTATCTATTCTGACGAGGGGTCACACAGGCGGGGGCGGGATGGCATCGGGGGAAGCGGGGCCGGAGACCGACGCGGTCCGTCGCGAGTTCGCGCTGGAAAGATACCGGTACATCCTTCAGCAGATCAACGCGGTCAACGAGAATGCGCACCGCTTCTTGGCGCTCTACCAAACGCTGGCCACGGCACTTGTCAGTGCGGCACTGGCTCTCTTCGTCGGCTACCGGAACTGGGACGTGCCGGCCTCCACCGCACGAGGCGGGGTCATCGGGTTACTGATCCTCGCCACGGTGGTTGCCGCCTTCACCAGCACGCTCATCCTGGTGGGAGCCCTGGCCTGGCTCGATTTCCGCAATGAGGAGTGCGATATCACCGACGAGGTGGTCGGTCCCGGATTCCGTAAGCGTCCGCGTCCGGGCAACTTCCTGCGCTGGTACGAGACCTATGTGCTGCTCTTCATCATCGTCTCGGTGATCGCCATGTGGGTGCTCGCCGCATTTCTCCTTCTGCCGGCTATGAGGTGACTGTTCACGGTGCCCGAGCACAGCTACACCAGCACGTCCCTGTGGCGCGAAACTCTCTCCGCACGTCCTGACGGGGACATCCACGCCGAACAGCGCGAACGGCTCCGTACGTCGTATGTCGAGCTGCGCCGTATGGCCGCGGTTCTCCTCAAGGAGAACGAGCACAGCATGCCCGACTTCACTGTGCACGACATCAGTCATGTCGATGCCCTGTGGGAAACGGCCGATCTCGTGTGCGGGGGCGAGGTGACGCTCAACCCCGCCGAGGCGTACGTGCTGGCCTGCGCCTTTGTCCTGCACGACGCGGCGATGGGAGCCGCAGCGTACGGGACGAGCGTGCAAGAGACTCTGGGCGACAAGCGCTGGCACGATCTGGTGTCGGTGGCCTACTACGACCGGAGGGGCTGCTGGCCCGAGCAGCACGAGTTGGACGCGCCGCCTGCGGAAATAGCCGAGGCGTGCCGGGCAGTCGCGATCCGTCAAACGCATGCGGAGCAGGCCCGGCGGCTGGTGGACCAGCCCTGGCCCTCCAGCACCGGCAACGAGATCCACCTCATCGGAGAGGTCCAACTCCGCGAGGTGTATGGCCCCCTGATCGGCGACCTCGCCGCCAGTCACTGGTGGCCTGTAAGCCGGCTGCCAGGCGAGTTCCGCCACACAATTGGCTCGTTGCCCTGGCAGCCAAGTGAATGGACCATCGAGCCACTCAAGCTGGCCTGCGTCCTCCGGCTGGCCGACGCAACCCAAGTCGACAGCCGCCGGGCTCCCACTCTGTTGTTTTCCATACGTGATCCCCAGGGCACGGCACGCGAGCACTGGCGCTTCCAGGAGCACGTCAGTCGCCCACGTCGCGAGGGCGACCGCGTCCGGTACACCTCGTTGCGCCCGTTTACCCCGCGAGATGCCGCCTCTTGGTGGCTGGCCCTCGAATATCTCCGCGGCGTCGACCGGGAATTGAGGTCGGTCGACTCCCTCCTGCACGACCTCGGCCGGGACCGATTCGCGGCTCGTGCGGTCGCCGGAGTGGACTCCCCCGAGCGCTTCGCCGAACTCTTCCGCGTACAGGGCTGGCGTCCCATCGACGCGACGATCAAGGTCTCGGACATTCCCGCACTGGTCAAGGGGCTGGGTGGCGAACAGCTGTACGGAGACGAACCCGAGGTCGGCGTCCGGGAACTGCTGCAGAACGCCCAGGACGCGGTCCAGGCCCGGCGCGCCTTGCAACCCGGCTTCGCTGACGGACGCATTGAGGTCAAACTCACCGAAGCTGACGGCGTTTGGTGCTTCGAGATACGCGATAACGGCGTGGGCATGGATGAGGAGACCCTCATCCATGGTCTCCTCGACTTCGGCAGGAGCGGTTGGAGCTCCGCCGACATCCGCAATAAGCTCCCCGGGCTGGCCGACGGCGGTTTCCAGCCCAGCGGCCGGTTCGGCATCGGCTTCTTCTCCGTCTTCCTGCTAGGTGACCGCATCGAGCTGATCACCCGCCGCTATGACTCCTCCACGCAGGACGCCCGACGCCTCTCCTTCGAGGGCCCCTCCCATCGCCCCCTCCTGACACCGCTGCCCTCGCACGACTGGGTCCCGGAGGGGACAACTGTCCGTGTCACGCTCAAGAGGAGTCCCAACGACGTACTGGGTTTGCTCTACAAGACCGACGATGACCTGCTCACCCAGCTCGTCCGTCGGTTGGCCCTGGAGAACTCAGTGCCCATCCACACCTGGGAGCCCGGCTCCAACGACCCGGATATCCTCGCTCCGTTCTCGCTGGCCGCGGGGTCACCGGAGGAAGTCTTCGACCGTCTCTATCCGCCCTCAGCCGTCAGCCGGCGCACCGGGGAGGAAAAGCAGCGTCTTCAGGTACGAGATGACTTCACCAGCCAAGCCACCGAGTTGCTGGACGACAAAGGACAACGGATCGGGCTCGCCACGCTCTGGAACAGCCTGCGTCACACGACACGGCGCACCTTCAAGGGCACTGTCACAGTGAACGGCCTGCTCGCCGACACGTCGGTGTCCTTCTCCGGCTATCTCGCCGGCCAACCCAGTCGCGCCTCCCGGGACAAGGCGCAACTCGTCGCAGACCAGGATCAGGTCCGGCTCTGGATGCGACGGCAGGAACAGCGACTGCGTGAGAACGGAGAGTTCGGGGATCCGGTGCAACTTGAATTGGCCTACACCTTCACGAAGGCGTTCAATGAACTCCCCGGCGACATCGCCTTCGCCCTCACATCAGAGGGTGTACTGACGCCAGACGATATAGCCGACTGGGCCGCAAGCAAAACCGAGATCTTTTTGGCCGCCGGTACGCCTCTGGCCCTGCGGAGCCGCCCCCCAGTGGCTTACATCTTCGTGTCCGGGCAAACAGTCAGGCTGCCCGACAACTGGCTCGCCATCTTCACCTCGGTACTTGCCCCGCCCTTGGCCGACGTCTTCCCAGACGTCGCGGCGCGCGACCCCGCTTATGAGTCGGCCCGCAATGACCGCACGCTCACCTGGCAGAAGCAGTGGTGGCGTTGGTCGGGGGACCTGTACGGACTCTTCCTGCGAGCGCTATGCCAAGCGTGGTCGTGCACAATCGAGTCCTTACTCGCCCCCATCCAGCAACGCGACTGGTCAGACGCCCGTTTCCTGGAGCACGAGGATCTGGGCCCCGTCTCGGGCTACCTCCTGACCCGCCCCCTCCCTGAACGACAACAGTAAGCATGGCCGACGGGCAGCGGTGCGACTGTCGGTGCGGCCACCGTTGTTCGAGAACCAATTTCACGCCGCAGGAACTCCGGTGTCCCATCACGGAGTCTCGGGCTTGCCGTTCTCATCTTCTCCCACGGAACTGAGGAGTTGACCCGGCTCCACGGCAAGTCCCTTCGCAATGTCAAGAAGGGTCAGCACGCTGGGATTACGTTTGCCGTGCTCGATGTAGATGAGACCGCGAAAGCTCAGTCCGCTTCGGTCTGCAAGATGTTCCAGGCTGTAGCCAAGCTCCTCTCGGATTCGTCGGATTTGCAGACCAATGGCGAGGAGTCGGGGATCCGGCGGAGTTTTGGGTTGAGGCACATGGTGACTCGACCGTCACCCATTCAGGCACACCATGAACAGCTGTGCATAACTACTTAAAGTAGCGGACAGCATCCGCGAGTCAGGAACGGAGCGGCGCCCCATCATCCGTCCCTACGGCGCCTCCGAGTGCCGCAGGAGATGCAGGCGTGCGCCACCGAGGGGTCCCGAGTAGGCGGAGTTGAGCGCTATGGATGGCCTGAGCATGCCGTTCGATCGCTGGCACAAGAGCTACCCGAAACCGGAGCGCGGAGAAACGCCGTGCAACTGCGGGACGAAGCGGCGCCCTTCGTACCCGTCTGCGGATCATGGCCGCGGTCGCCAGTGGCAAGCCCGCTACACGGACTCCGCGGGCGTGCCGCGCCGTTACTCGTTCGCCTCCTGGGAGGAATGCCGGGACCATTTGGACTGCGCCCGTAGGATCGCCGAGAAATATCCGTCACCGGAGTCCGGTCCGATGAATCTGCCGGTTGCTTTTTTTGCCCGACGGTTTATTGAACGAAGACATACGCGCAGCAAGAATGACAACACGACAAATACCTACGACAGTCACCTGCGGAATCACATCCTGCCGTTCGCCGGTCAGCGCCTCGCGGCGACATTGTGTCGCCGGGATTCCGCAGCGTTGGTGGATTTCCTTCTCGCTCGGCCGAGTCTCGGGTCCGCGTACACGGTGGTACAGATCTTCAAGACGTGGCGAATCCTCGTGCATTACATGCTGGACGAGGACGTTCCTCTCCCCCGCAACATTGTGGCGCGCATCGACCTGCCCGAGATCACTCCACGCGTCAGGGCCCCTCTCACACCGGCACAAGTCACGGCAGTCGCAGCAGCCATGCGGCTGGTGGCGCCGCGCTACGAAATCTTCATCTGGCTCGCCGCATGCGCGGGCCTGCGCCAGGGCGAAACCCTCGGACTGCGACACGGCCACATCAACCGGGACGAGGGCCGGCTCCATATCCAGGAACAGAGACAGCACGGCAAAGCCGTTGCCCTCAAGACCAAGGCCAGCCGCGCCACTCTGCCAGTGGACCACTTCCTCATGGAGCGAATGGACCGCCACGTCCTGCAGTTCACCGGACCAGAGCCAGTGACGCATGGCGCAGTTCGGCCTCACCCCGCACGCGCATGTACCGAACCGCCCGACGAGGACCTTCTGGTGACGAACCGGTTCGGCAGGCCCGTCCTGAACAGCGACTTCCACAGTCAGTGGAAGAAGGCCCTGGAGGTAGCCGGACTCCCCCCGGACACTCGCTTCCAGGACTTGAAGCACTTCTACACGACCACGCTCGGCGCCTGTGGCAGGCACGATCCGAAAACCGTGCAGGCTCTCTCCCGGCACGCCGAGTTCTCCGAGACGTGGGACACCTACGCTCATCCTCCCGTCGCCGCTGAGGAAGTCACAGTCACCGCGTTCAGCTCCGTTTTCGCCTGAACTGGCAGAGCTGGCCGGCCAAGCCCTTTGCGCTCGCGTCCGGTAGATGTCCGACCGTTGGATCTTGCATGTGAATGGTGGGATGTGAGGGGCGGGATACGGCCGTCATTTGCGGCAAGCCCTTGCTCTGAAGTGCGCGAACCTGGCCACTCCGTGTTCGGTCTACGCGTGTTGTCATCCCCAGGCAGGACTGCCTCCCCTAGGGCTCGTCCCTGGGGACATGGGGTTAACCCCCGAGTCTCCTTCGCGGGCATGACGCTGCGTTATCGGCTGGTAGGCAATCTGTAGGCAGGACGACAGCTCGGGGTGACGCAGTGTGTGACCGATATTCCTTCGCCTCAGACACTCGCGACATCTGCCTCGCCCCCGACGGATGGCCGCCGCCACGAGTTCGCCGTCTGCTCCGTAAGGCGACTTACGGAGCAGCCACAGCCCGGGTGCAGCACTTACGTGACTCCATCGCGTGATCTGTGCCTACGGTTTGGCCGGACCCTCGACCCGTCCGCGAAAGGGCACCTGCCCATGTCCAAGAAACAGTCCGCACCACCTGCCATGGATGTCCGCGTTGGCGGGCTGCACCTGGTGATCCAGCATTTTCCCGTCGCGCTCATTCGGACCGTGAGCACAGTACTGGCTTCTGGTCTCACGGTCTGGATTGCTCTGCGCTGAATCCGCCAGGGAGGTCGAGGCACAACCCTGCGTGGGGCGTGTCCCCGACCTCCATGCCCCTGTACTCCTCCTCGGTCTGCAGCGCGGCGGGTCCTCGCCCGCGGACCAACCGTGGCGACCGGATAATCCGACGAGACTGCATGTGGCAGAGAGCCGCGAGGTGCCCCCAGCGACCTCCCTTCAGAGGACGGCGCCAGCCCATGGCTCTTCTCAGCACGTGTGCTGGCCGGATTTGGCAACGCGGGGGCGGTACAGGCACGCCGCCGTCTACTGCGTTGATCGGGCTTGCGTTCGCCCGGGCACGATCACCCGAGGGCTCGCGTTTTCGCCGCGTGAGGCGTCGCAGGATTGGCGAGCGGAGCCTTCTGGCGGCGAAGGAGCGCCGGCCTGCAATTCAGTGCACGTATTCGGCGGACAAGCTTCAGGACACCGTCGACTCTGTCGCTGCCGGAGCGCTCGCCGCCTCCTTCGACGGAAGTCATCATCAACCCGAAGAGCAGGTACTTCAGCTCCCCCGCTGTGATGCGGAGTTGGCCGGCCACGCGGTGCGGGCGGATGTCTTTGCTGCGCAGCCCCTGGAAGGCTTGGTCAGAATCTGTGATGTCTGCCTCAGGTCCATCCCCGCATGCGCAGGGAGCAGTCGCACATGCACAAGCCCTCGTGCACCGCGCCGGGTCCATCCCCGCGTGCGCGGGCAGCAGTTCTTCGCCGCGGTCCCCGCTGGCGGTGTGTCGGGTCCATCCCCGCGTGCACGGGGAGCAGGACTTCGAGCACGCGCCCGGGCGCGAGGCGAAGGGTCCATCCCCGCGTGCACGGGGAGCAGGACTGCTTGGTGTTCGCCGCGGACGCCGTCATGGGTCCATCCCCGCGTGCGCGGGGAGCAGGCCTCGGGGAACTGGACGACGTCCGCCCCGTCGGGTCCATCCCCGCGTACGCGGGGAGCAGACGGGAGCGGTGGCCGCGATGACCCCGGCCCGGGGTCCATCCCCGCGTGCGCGGGGAGCAGTTCATCCACTTCGCCGCGATCGACGCAGCACAGGGTCCATCCCCGCGTGCGCGGGGAGCAGGAACCGGGTCTGCTTGTGGCGCCCGGCCAGATGGGTCCATCCCCGCGTGCGCGGGGAGCAGGACTTGGCGTGTTCCTTCCCGATCCCCATGTGCGGTCCATCCCCGCGTGCGCGGGGAGCAGACCTCCGTCTCGTGATCGAGGACGGGGCTGATGGGTCCATCCCCGCGTGCGCGGGGAGCAGCATGCGATCACCGCACACAGCTGCAACGAATCGGGTCCATCCCCGCGTGCGCGGGGAGCAGAACCCGTTCCTGGCCGGAGGCTGGGCGGTGCAGGGTCCATCCCCGCGTGCGCGGGGAGCAGGTCCATACCGGGTAGGCGACGTCGTCGCCGTCGGGTCCATCCCCGCGTGCGCGGGGAGCAGGTTCGCTGAGGCGATCACCGTGAAGGCGGTGCGGGTCCATCCCCGCGTGCGCGGGGAGCAGGCGAGGAGGCGTGGTGGGTGGGGGACCTGCGCGGGTCCATCCCCGCGTGCGCGGGGAGCAGATCGACGAGGCGTTCGCGCACGAGGACTACCGGGGTCCATCCCCGCGTGCGCGGGGAGCAGCTGCTGTGCCTCCCGCCGGTCACCCGTGTGCCGGGTCCATCCCCGCGTGCGCGGGGAGCAGGTCTCCTCTCACACAGGAGACCCGGCCCGACTGGGTCCATCCCCGCGTGCGCGGGGAGCAGTCCCGGCCCATCGCGTACGCCACGGCGCCCGAGGGTCCATCCCCGCGTGCGCGGGGAGCAGACGTGCGCGAAGTGCCTGGTCGCCCTGGCGGGGGGTCCATCCCCGCGTGCGCGGGGAGCAGTGCGGCGCTCCTTGCGGTCTGATCGAATTCGAGGGTCCATCCCCGCGTGCGCGGGGAGCAGCGGTCCCCGAGCGCCCAGGAGCCGAGCGGGGCGGGTCCATCCCCGCGTGCGCGGGGAGCAGATCGCTTTGGCTTCGGCGATGCCGTGCTCGTTGGGTCCATCCCCGCGTGCGCGGGGAGCAGGACGGCTTGTCCTTCCCGCCGTCGCCCTGGATGGGTCCATCCCCGCGTGCGCGGGGAGCAGTGAGGTAGGACAACACGTCCTACTGCGGCGGATGGGTCCATCCCCGCGTGCGCGGGGAGCAGAACGTCTTGGAGCCGATGCAGGACCCGGAGCTGGGTCCATCCCCGCGTGCGCGGGGAGCAGGCTGCGTGACCTGGGACTTTACCGTCGCTCCGCTCGGTTTCCGAGCAGTTTCATCGATTCGGACAAACAGGTCATAACGGAGGACCGTTGAGGTCTTAGTGTGCAGCGGGCTCTACCCGGTGGAAGAGCCATCGGCGGATGGTACGGCTTGTCGTGTGCGGGCACGCTGATTGCGCAGGAATGGCTTCCTCGGTCAATGGATTTTCCTCGTATGCCGGTTGTGGCCTGCACTTTGGCTGTATGCATCAGGGATGACGGGTGGAGGGGAGCTCCGGTCGGGGCTGAGCGGGCGGTTGTCGGGACCGGTGCGGGGCGTGTGGGCCAAGCACGATCGGGATACCGAGGGCTGGTTGCCGCTGTGGTGTCATATGGAGGACAGCGGCTCCGTGGCCGGGCTGTTGTGGGATCGCTGGGTGTCCTCGAACGTGCGGGCTCTGGTGGCCGAGGCGTTGCCCGGCGGGGAGGAGGACGCCCGGCTTCTCGCGGTGTGGCTGGCGGTCGTTCACGACATCGGCAAGGCGACTCCCGCTTTCGCCTGTCAGGTGGATCAGCTCGCCGACCGGATGCGTCGGGAGGGCCTGGAGATGCCCACCCGGCGGCAGTTCGGCGCCGACCGCAAGCTGGCCCCGCACAGTCTGGCAGGGCAGGTGCTGCTCGGTGAGTGGCTCGAAGAGCGTTATGGCTGGACGCGGAAGCAGTCCGGGCAGTTCGGCATCGTGCCGGGTGGCCATCACGGGGTGCCTCCGGAGCATGGGCAGATCAAGGAGCTGGATGACCGCCCGCATCTGCTGCGTACCTCCGGCCCCAGCCGCGCGGTGTGGCAGCGGGTGCAGGACGAGTTGCTCGACGCGTGCGCCGACGAATACGGCGTACGGGAGCGCCTGGAGGCCTGGGGGGCGGTGAAGTTGCCGCAGCCGGTTCAGGTGCTGCTGACGGCTCTGGTGATCGTGGCCGACTGGATTGCCAGCAATCCCGAGCTGTTTCCGTATTTTCCGCAGGAGATCCACCGTACGGGCCAGGAGCGGATGGCCGCTGCCTGGCGGGGGCTGAGCCTGCCGCCGCCCTGGCGGCCCGTCGAGCCGGCCGGGGACGTAGCGGAGGTTTTCGCGTCCCGTTTCGATCTGCCGCCGGGGGCGGAGGTCCGGCCTGTGCAGGAGGCGGCGGTCCGGTTGGCCCGCTCGATGCCCGCGCCGGGTCTGATGGTGATCGAGGCGCCGATGGGTGAGGGGAAGACGGAGGCTGCGCTGGCCGTTGCTGAGATTTTCGCGGCTCGCTCCGGCGCGGGCGGTGTGCTTCTCGCGTTGCCGACCATGGCTACCGGCAACGCGATGTTTCCCCGTCTGCTGGACTGGCTGGAGCGGCTGCCCTTCGAGGAGGGCGCCCGGCTGTCCGTTCTGCTGGCGCACTCCAAGGCTGCCCTCAACGACGAGTACGCCGGTCTGATGCGGGAGAGCCGGCAGCAGATCACCGCCGTGGATACGGACGCCGAGATATCCGAGTGGCGGCCGGGGCACGAAAAGCGTTCCGCGCCGGCGGAGTTGGTCGCGCACGAGTGGCTGCGGGGTCGCAAGAAGGCGATGCTGTCGTCGTTCGTCGCGGGGACCGTCGATCAACTGCTGTTCGCCGGGCTGAAGAGCCGGCACCTGGCGCTGCGCCATCTGGCGGTCGCGGGCAAGGTCGTCGTGATCGACGAGGCGCACGCGTACGACACGTACATGAGCGTCTATCTGGACCGGGTGCTGTCGTGGCTGGGTGCCTACCGGGTTCCGGTGGTGGTGCTGTCCGCGACGCTGCCCGCGGCCCGGCGCCGTCAGCTCGCGGAGGCATACGCGGGAGCGGTCACCGTGGCCAGCTCGGGCGCGGTTGCCGCGGAGTTCGAGGCAGTGGCGCAGGCCGACGCCTATCCCCTGCTGACCGCCGTTGCGGCCGGGCGGCCCCCCGTGATGGAGCGCCCCGCGGCTTCCGCGCGAGGTGGTGCCGTCCGCGTCGAGCCTCTCGATGACGATCTGGATGTCCTGGCCGACCGGCTGGCTGCCGAACTCGACGGCGGGGGCTGTGTCCTGGTGGTTCGTAATACCGTCCGGCGGGTCCTGGACACCGCCCGGGTGCTGCGCGAGCGGTTCGGTGACGAGCAGGTGACCGTCGCGCACTCGTGCTTCCTCGACGTCGACCGGGCGGCCAAGGATGCCGACCTGCTGGTCCGCTTCGGCCCGCCCGGGAAGGCGGGAGACCGTCGCCCGGTCAAGCACATCGTGGTCGCCAGCCAGGTGGCTGAACAGTCCCTCGATGTCGACTTCGACCTGCTCGTCACCGACCTGTGCCCGGTCGACCTGCTGCTCCAGCGCATGGGACGCCTCCACCGCCACCAACGGGGCGCGAAGCAGGAACACCGGCCCGAGGGATTGCGCGCGGCCCGCTGCCTGGTGACCGGTGTGGATTGGGGTAGCGAGGTGCCGACGCCGGTGCGGGGCTCGGTCGCCGTGTACGGGGCGTACGCGCTGCTGCGCTCGGCGGCCGTGCTGCTGCCGCACCTTGAGGGTGCGCGCCGACCGGTGCAACTGCCCCGCGACATCAGCGCGCTGGTGCAGGAAGCGTACGGGGGCGGGCTGATCGGCCCCGAGGGCTGGGCCGAGGCGATGACGAAGGCGCTTGAGCAGCAGGAGCGGCACCGCACGGATCAGGCGGAGCGCGCCCAGGTGTTCCGCCTCGGCGACGTCCAAAGGCCAGGGCGGCCGCTCATCGGCTGGATCGCGGCCGGGGCGGGTGACGCGGACGACACCCGTGCGGGCAGGGCCCAGGTCCGGGACAGCAAGGAGAGCCTGGAAGTCGTCGTCGTACAGCGCCACTTGGACGGGTCGTTGGCCACGGTGCCGTGGCTGGACAAGGGCAGGGGCGGGCTGGAACTGCCCCTGGACCGGGTCCCGTCGCCGAAGGCAGCCCGGGCAGCTGCCGGGTGCGGGCTGCGGCTGCCCATCCAGTTCTCGTACGGCGACGTGATGGACCGGGCGATCACAGAACTCGAAAAACTCTACGTGCCTGCCTGGCAGGCGAAGGACAGCCCCTGGCTCGCCGGCCAGCTGATTCTCACGCTCGACGCCGATTGTCAGACCCGCCTGGCAGGCTTCTCACTCCACTACAGCCAACGGGACGGCCTTGAGGTGAGCAGTGACTGAAGCAAGCACGGCGAGCACCGCGCGCACGGTAGAAGACGAGTTGGTGTCCGAGGCGCCGTCCCGGGTGTCGTTCGATCTGACCACCCGGCCGTGGATACCGGTCCAGCAACTGGACGGCACCCAAACTGAGCTCTCCCTGCACGAGGTCTTCGCCCAGGCCGACGGACTGCGCCGAATCGTCGGGGACCTGCCCACGCAGGAGTTCGCCCTCCTGCGCCTGCTTCTCGCCATCGCCCATGATGCTCTCGACGGGCCGCGGGACATCGAGCACTGGTCGGACCTGTGGGCCGATGACGATTGCTTCGCACCCGTTCCCGCATACCTTGCCCAGCACCGCGACCGGTTCGACCTGCTGCACCCGGTGACACCGTTCTTCCAGGTCGCGGGCCTGCGCACGGCGCGGGACGAAGTCTTCTCCCTCAACCGGATCGTCGCCGACGTCCCGAACGGCGAGCCCTTCTTCAGCTCCCGTCAGCCGGCCGTCGACCGTCTCGGCTTCGCCGAGGCCGCCCGCTGGATCGTCCACACACACGCCTACGACACCTCCGGCATCAAGACCGGCGTCGACGGCGACGACCGCGCCAAGGGCGGCAAGGTGTATCCGCTGGGGGTCGGCTGGGCCGGCACGCTCGGCGGGGTCTTCGCCGAAGGCAGCACCCTGCGGGAAACCCTGCTGCTGAACCTGATCGCCGCGGACACCACCGGCCTGCGGTCCGACCCCGATGACCGCCCCGCCTGGCGCAGAGAACCATCAGGTCCCGGCACCGCCGGAGCGCGGCACCCCTCAGGGGTGCGGGACTTGTACACCTGGCAGACGCGGAGGCTGCGGCTCCACTTCGACGCGGACGGAGCGCATGGCGTCGTCCTCGGTTACGGTGACCCGCTCACCGCGCACAACATGCACACCCACGAGCCGATGACCGCATGGCGGCGCAGTCCCGCGCAGGAGAAGAAACGCGGTGAGTCACTGGTCTACCTGCCGCGCGAGCACGACCCCGCACGGTCCGCATGGCGAGGGCTTGCTGCTTTGATCGTCAACCGCACGGACAGCGCTCAGGGTTCCGAGGCCGCGCAGGGGCTGCGGCCGGGTGTCCTCGAATGGGTGGCCCGGCTGGTGACCGAGGGAGAGCTGCCGCGCGGCTTCCTCATCCGGGCTCGTATCATCGGCCCTCTCTACGGCACCCAGCAGTCCGTGATCGACGAGATCGCTGACGACCGTCTCGCCCTGGCGGTCAGGCTCCTCCACCAGCAAGACCGCGCGTACGCGCAGCAGGCCATCGACGCGGTCTCCGACGCGGAAGGCGCCGTCACCGCCCTCGGTGACCTCGCAACCGACCTGGCCCGCGCCGCAGGCATCGACTCGGACCCCCTCCGAGGTACCACTCGCGATCTCGGTTTCGCCGTACTCGACGGCCCCTACCGCACCTGGCTCCAGGACCTCGCCCAAGCCGACGACCCGTACGAGCGGCGCAAGGTCTGGCAGCGGGACGCGCATCGCCTGATCGCACAGCTGGGCGAGCAGCAGTTGGCGCAGGCGGGCGCGGCCGCGTGGGAAGGCCGGACCGTCGCAGCGAAGAAGGGCTCCCTGTGGCTGAACTCCGCGCTCGCCGACCAGTGGTTCCGCAGTCGTCTCAACAAAGCCCTGAGTCATCCGTTCTCCGACCGGGAAGCCGGTTCCGACCCCGCGCCCGGCTCTGACTCCTCTGCTGCGAAGGAGCCCGCATGACCACCGACACCGCCACCGTGCCGACCATCCGGCAACGGGTCGGACAGATCACCGGCGAGATCATCGCCCCGCTTCAACAGGGCTATCTCAAGGACCAGGCCCATGCGGTGGCGGCATTGGCCAGGCTGCGCCGCGGAGCGGGCAAGAAGTACGAACAGGTACCGGACCTGTGGGGCCTGGCCGACACCGGCCCGCTCCACGACAAACCACACAACGGCAGCCGTCCCCTGAACGAGGACGAACTGACCCGCGCGGAGGACGCCATCCATGTCGCCCTCACCCTGTGGGCCCTGCACCAGCAGTCCCGCAGAACGGCAATGCACCAGCGCGACCGCCGGGACAAGCCAACGGGCCTGGGCGCAGCCGTGCGGGCACTGATGCCGAAGGACGAGATCGCCGAGCCGGTCCGCAAACGCCTGGTCCGCGCCGGCACCGCACCGGATCTCCCCTCCCTCGCCCAGCGGCTGCGCGACCTCGTCCTCCTGCTGCGCGGCAACGACATCGCGCTCGACTACGCGCTGCTCGCCGAGCAGCTCTACCGCTGGCAGCAGCCCGGCGGCCAAGACGCCGTACGCCGCGCCTGGGGCCGCTCGTTCCACGCCTACCGCGCCCCCGACAACGAGCCCGACCCCGACCTCGATGACAGCGGGTCCGACGCTTCGCGCCTCTCCGACGACACCACCGACAAGGACGCCTCGTGAACCGCATCTTCCTCGATGTGCACGCCCTGCAGACCGTCCCTCCCAGCAACCTGAACCGCGACGACACAGGCGCGCCGAAGTCCGCCGTGTACGGCGGGGTGCCCCGAGCCCGTGTCTCCAGCCAGGCGTGGAAGCGTGCCACCCGCTCATACTTCGGCGACGAGCACCTCCTGGACCCTAGCGAGCTGGGAGTACGCACGAAGAAGGTCGCCGAAGTCCTCGCCACCCGCATCACCGCGCTGGAACCGTCACTGAAGGATGCTGAGGCTCTCCTGCTCGCCGCCGAGATGATCCAAGGGGCAACGGGCTCCAAGATCGAGGTACCCAAGCGGAAGGCCGGCGAGGAGAAAGACGGAGCGGAAGAATCAGCGCCCCAGTCCAAGTACCTGATGTTCCTCAGCGCCCGGCAGCTCGACGGTCTCGCCGCGCTCGCCGTCGAAGGCGCCGCCGACATCAAGAAGTTCCTGAAGGACAAGGACAACAAGGCCCGCGCCAAGCAGATCGCCGACACCCGTCACTCCGTCGACATCGCCCTGTTCGGCCGCATGGTCGCCGACTCCGCCGACATCAACGTCGATGCAGCCGTCCAGGTCGCCCACGCGATCAGCGTGCACCGGGTGGACAACGAATCCGACTACTACACGGCCGTCGACGACCGCAACACCGACGCGGAACCCGGAGCCGGAATGATTGGCACCGTCGACTTCAACTCCGCCACCCTCTACCGCTACGCCGCGCTCGGCGTCCACCAGCTCGCCGCCAACCTCGGCGAAGGACTGCGCGCGGACGAACCCCGCATCACCCCGGTACGCCGAGCGGTCGAAGCGTTCCTGCACGGCTTCGTCGCCTCCCTGCCCACCGGGAAGATCAACACCTTCGGCAACCACACCCTCCCCGACGCGGTCGTCATCAAGCTCCGCACCACCCGCCCCATCAGTTTCGTCGCGGCCTTCGAAGAGCCCGTATCCGCCGAACAGGGAAGCGGACATCTGCGGGAGGCATCCGCGCGCCTGGCCAACTACATCCCCGACATCGAACGGGCTTACGGCGACGGGGAGTCGACCCTGACCTGGGTGCTGCGCGTCGGCCCGAACACCAAGAAGCTCGCAGGAATCGGCACGGAAGCCGGCAGTCTTACCGCGCTCGTCAAGTCGGTCGGCGAAGCGGTCGCCGACCGCATGGAACAGTCCGCATGAGCGTGCTCACCCTGCGGCTGGCCGGCCCCCTGCAAGCCTGGGGGGCCTCCGCCCGCTTCATCCGCCGCACCACCGAGGCGGCCCCGACCAAGAGCGGGGTGATCGGCATGCTGGCCGCCGCTCAAGGTCTCCAACGCGGCGACGACGCCGGGCTCGCACCGTTGAGCGCCCTGCGCTTCGGCGTCCGCATCGACCAGCCAGGCACGCGCATACGGGACTTCCAGACCGCCCACCACGCGGTCACCGGCAAGTCCATGCCGCTCTCCGAACGCTTCTACCTCGCCGATGCCGTCTTCGTCGCCGCCCTCGAAGGCGACCACACGCTCCTCACCGCACTCCACACAGCCCTGCGCGCGCCGGTCTACCCGCCCTACCTCGGCCGGCGTTCCTGCCCGCCCTCCCTCCCGGTCGAACTTGGCGTCCACCCCGACATCAGTCTCGACCAGGCGCTGCGCAACGAGCCCTGGCAGGCGTCCGCCTGGCACCAAAAACGCCACCGCGACCAGCCCACGGTGACACTGGTGATCCTGCGGGAGGCCACCAGCGCCGAACGCGACGGGGACGAGGACGTACTGCGTGACCAGCCGCTCAGCTTCGCCGCCGAACACCGCCGGCATACCCTGCGCACCGTGCTCAGCACGATCGTGAACGTCCCCAACCCACTGGCACGGGCCACCCGCCTGCCCGCGTCCGGGCACACCGTGCCGCACCATGACCCGCTCGGTGGACTGGAGGAGGAGACCGCCTGATGTATCTGACCCGTTTCCGCGTGAACACCGGGCGCCCGGGCGCCCGCCGGCTGCTCTCCTCACCCCAGTCGCTGCACGCCGCGGCCATGTCGTCCTTCCCTGGCCTGCTGCCGACCACAACCGACGGGCCCAGAGTGCTGTGGCGCCTTGACCACAACGCGCGCGCCGAAGTCTTCCTGTACATCGTCAGCCCCGAGCGGCCCGACCTGACTCACCTCGTCGAACAGGCCGGCTGGCCGGCCGCCGCCCTCGACCCCGACACACCCGGCTGGCAGACCCGCCCCTACGCCCCGTTCCTCGAACGCCTCACCAAAGGCGGCACCTGGGCGTTCCGGCTCACCGCCAACCCGGTCCACCACATTCGCCGCAAAGACGGCGAACCGACCAAGCGCACCGCCCACCGCACCCCCGTCCACCAGAAGGCATGGCTCCTCGACCGCCAAGAACGCTCAGGCTTCCGAGTCGTGGAGAAGAGCGACGAGAACCGGCTCCTGCCCGGCGGCACGACACACCAGGGCCACATCCACCACGGTGACCGGCACGAGCTGACCGTCCGTGAGCCACGCTCCCTGGCCTTCTTCAAATCCGACGAAGCCGGCCCGCAACGGCACCGCGTGACGGTGGTGACCGCCACCTTCGACGGCCGCCTCGAAGTCACCGACGCCGAGGCACTGCGCCGCACCCTCACGCAGGGCCTCGGCAAGGCGAAGGCCTACGGCTGCGGCCTGATGACCCTCGCCCCGCTGCCCACGACCGAGTGAACCCGTGACAACCGTCGGCAAACGCACCGCACTCACCCCACGCCACCTCACCCGCACCGCAGAACGTCTCTCCTTCATCTACCTGGAACGCTGCACCATCCACCGGGACGCCAACGCCATCACCGCCGAAGACGCCGACGGCACCACCCACATCCCCTCCGCCACCATCGGCACCCTCCTCCTCGGCCCCGGCACCCGCATCACCCACCAGGCCATGAGCGTCCTCGGCGAAACCGGCGCAGGCGTCGTCTGGGTCGGCGAACACGGCGTCCGCTACTACGCCGGCGGCAGAGCGCTCAGCCGCTCCGCCGCTCTCCTCGAAGCCCAGGCCACCAGGTGGGCCAACATGCGCAGCCGCCTCGCCGTCGCCCGCGCCATGTACCGGCTGCGCTTCCCCGACGAAGATCCGGACGGCCTGACCCGCCAACAGCTGCTCGGCCGTGAAGGCGACCGCGTCAAAGACTGCTACCGCACCCAGGCCGCCCGCACCGGCGTCCGCTGGTCAGGCAGGAAGTACACCCCCGGCGACTTCACCAGCGGCGACCCCGTCAACCAGGCCATCACCGCCGCCGCCCAGTGCATGTACGGCATCGCCCACGCCGTCGTCACCTCCCTGGGCTGCAGCCCCGGACTCGGCTTCGTCCACTCCGGCCACGAGCTCTCCTTCGTCCTGGATATCGCCGACCTCTACAAAACCGAGACCGGCATTCCCCTCGCCTTCGACATCGCGGCCGAAGCGGACGAGGACGTCGGCCCCCGCACCCGCCGCGCCCTACGGGACCGCATCAACGACACCGGGCTGCTGAACCGCTGCGTCAACGACATCAAACACCTCCTCCTACCGAACGACACGAGCCGCAGCAGGCACAGCGACGAAGACCGCGTCACGCTCCAGACCGATGGCGGCCACGAAGTCGCCGCCGGACGGAACTACGGTGACGCCGACGAAGCAGTCATCTGGTGACCGTCATCGTCCTCACCAACTGCCCGCCCGGCCTCCGCGGATTCCTGACCCGCTGGCTCCTGGAAATCTCCGCAGGCGTCTTCATCGGCAACCCGTCAGCAAGAATCCGCGACGCCCTGTGGAACGAAGTCCAGCAATACGCCGGCCAAGGCCGCGCCCTACTCGCCCACACCACCAACAACGAACAGGGCTTCACCTTCCGCACCCACGACCACGCCTGGCACCCCACCGACCACGAAGGCCTCACCCTCATCCGACGCCCGAACAACAACACCCCACCCCAGAACAGCGAACCCCCACCCGGCTGGAGCAAAGCATCGAAGCGCCGCCGATTCGGCAAAAAATAGATGAGAATAATACCTTTTAAGAAAATTGCTGGATTCGTGAAAGCGCTCAGAAACCGAGCTGGCCTACGGTAAACACGCAGGTCACGAAGCCGGCTCCCCACGCACGCGGGGATGGACCCCGCGGCAGCCGCCTGCCTCCGTTGATGCCGGACGACATGTACGGGATGCATGGCGACACATGTCCGACAGAAGGGAGTTCCGAGACTCTCAAGTACCTGTCAGGCCTCTACCACGAGATGGAGAAAGCACGCGCCCAGGATTCCCATTGGCGTGCCGAGCCGGTCCCCGAGATCAGCGAGTTGGGCGGCGCGCTGGAGGATTTACATGACGGCTTCAAGGCCCCCAATCACCCCTGTCAGCGCCGTTTGGAATTTTCGAGATCACCTCAGATTGATCCGCACCTGGGTCCAAACGGGGCCTTATCAGGGAACGGATATTTCCCGTTGCTCCCTAATGCGTCCAGCTCGCCACTTACCGAAAGCATTTGCCAGCGTTGTACTGCTGTAGGATGGCAGCCCATCACCAAATTTTCGAAGTTTTTCGTAAGTTACTTTTAGATCGCCTTCGGTGGGAAATTTACCGAATTGAATAGCCATCTCTAGAACGTCTTCTACGGTGATGACTTCGAGATCACGTCCCGCGGCGAGCGCTTGGCCACCTTGGTCGTCAATAGCTACGAAGACCTCACGTCCCTGGTCCTGGTAGTGCACCCCGTGCGCTACTACCACGGCTTCCCCGAGATCCTTCGACTCTCGAAGGGCGTCTTCGAGTTGGCGTCCTCGCATTTCCACAAAAACTTCAACCACGCGCTTTGGTGCCGACTGGGCTTCGAGTGCCGGAAGGACTTCTACGCACTGACTGTTCGTGAAGCGCGTCCACCGAAGTTTGAGCCCCCGGTACTTCCGGTCCTTTCTTGCAACTTCGTCGCAGACTTCCTGCGGAACCAGAAGTACCAGGTCGGCTCTCTGTAGCACTTCCACTAGAAGGCGTTGAAGGTTCGCGCCGACAAAATGCACACAGATAACGGCGTCAAGGATACAGACCGGTTCTTGTTCCTCTATCGAAGAAGCATCATCGCAGGACGCTTCTGTCTGCTCCTTGGGCAATCCCCCACCCCTTCAACGTCTTCGCCGACGCTACTGCACTATTCCTTTGCCAGCCCCCGAGCTACCAGCCGTGAGAGGTTGGCACGCTTCGGGGTCGGAGGGTTAGGAACTATGCCGGCTTCCCTGAGTCTACTCTCGGCTTCTTCCGGACTGTGCCCCTCAAGCATAGCCAAAGCGCGAACTCCGATCATATTCTGCCGGTACGCCTCGACTGCGCGCTCCAGGATACGCCTTGGTGCTCTTACCGCTTGGGCCGCTCGCTGTTCTTGCTTATACGCAGGCCCCCAACCGTATCGCTGCGCTAGCTGGGTTCCCGTCGTTCCCCAGAGTTCCCTCTTCTCCTTTTCTGTGAGTACCGACATCTCCTCAAGCTGGATGAGCATGACAGCGAAGCTGACGCGGAAGTGACGTGCTAGGAGCGCGGCGGTTCGTTCATTGACACAGTTGGCGGAAATTTTCTCGGCGGACAGCCATGCCGCAATCCCCTCCTGTGGAGCCAAAAGGTGGCGGGCAAATGCGTCGCATCGACGCTCTCCAGGCGTCCTTTTGGCGCTGAGCTCATGGACTTGGGCACCGTCGCCCCATAGGAGGTGCCCGAGCTCATGGGCAAAGCTGAAGCGCTGACGTTCTGGGACGTCACAGGCACGTACAGCGATGAGTGTGGTACTGCGCTCTGGATCTGTGGCAGTGAATCCATCGATTGTCTTCGGCAGCTCCAGCACTGCGGTGTCTACCCCAGTGAGCTGCTCGATGAGGTCATCTACGTCAGCGATGGGTGCGCTATCGAGATGGAGAACCGCTCGCACGCGCTGAGCAAGGACCCTGGCCTGCTGCTCCGTCGACAGCGCTTCGTCAAGCACGGGCACGAACCCGTCCGACTTGCGCTGCTGTGCGGTGGAGGGCCCTAGCCCGTCCAGTCGTGCATCGAGCTCCAGTACTTGGAGAGTGCGCCGAAGAGCGTCTTCACGCTCTCCCGTTGTGACGTCGTTGATCCTCACGGCGATCCGAACTCTGCTTCGCACAGGATTTCCGCAGGTCAGCAGCCGCACAGGAATATCCAGAGCGACTGCGAGACGATCCAGTTCAGCAAGGGTCACATTGGCACGGGCACCAGTCTCGATGCGGGTCAAGGTTGGTTGGGAGAGGTGTGCGCGAGCAGCAAGATCACGCTGGCTCAGTCCAGCATGCTCACGTTCGCGGCGGATCCGCTCCCCCACAAGCTGTAGATCCACAAAGCACCTCCTTCTTGAATCAATTCTACAGGCCTGATTCAGGATGGCCAGTGGTATGTCTACCAGTCGTGTCTGACAAGTGGGGGCCGCCGCGACGGGTTCCCGACGAGACTGCATGAAGCCTCCTGGCCCGCTCGGCGGACTCTGGTGAGGGGCATCTCTGCATGCACAGGGAGCAGACGTCGGTGATGACGACCGGGACGCCAGCCTCGGGTCCATCCCCACATGCGCGGGGAGCAGACGGCACCGGGAGGCCGTCCTGGACGTACCGGGGGTCCATCCCCGCATGCGCGGGGAGCAGGCGGCGTACCCGCCCATGGGCGAGGGCAGGGCGGGTCCATCCCCGCATGCGCGGGGAGCAGCCTTGTGTGCGCGGGCCGGGCGGAACCGGGTGGGGTCCATCCCCTCATGCGCGGGGAGTAGAACGGCTGGGTACCCGCAGCAATCTTCGGCGCGGGTCCATCCCCGCATGCGCGGGGAGCAGAGATCCTTGACCGTCAGGTCGCGGATCGTGATGGGTCCATCCCCGCATGCGCGGGGAGCAGGTCATCGCCGACCGGATCGGCATGAGCATCGAGGGTCCATCCCCGCATGCGCGGGGAGCAGAGGAGGGTCTGTGCCTCGTCCTTCGTCAACTCGGGTCCATCCCCGCATGCGCGGGGAGCAGCGGGAGATCCGGGCCGCTGCCGGCCGGGGCCTGGGTCCATCCCCGCATGCGCGGGGAGCAGGTGGTGATCCCGATGAAGATGGTCGGGGCTTCGGGTCCATCCCCGCATGCGCGGGGAGCAGGCGGCGATGATCGCGGTGATGGCGATGGCGGTGGGTCCATCCCCGCATGCGCGGGGAGCAGTAGACCTGCCAGCGCCAGTCCCGGTCCGGGTAGGGTCCATCCCCGCATGCGCGGGGAGCAGGGCATGCCGTCGACCGGTCAGATCGTGGCCGAGGGTCCATCCCCGCATGCGCGGGGAGCAGCCATTCGGGTTCTCCTCCTTCGGCGCCCCGTAGGGTCCATCCCCGCATGCGCGGGGAGCAGGCGTCCCTCGTGCACCGCGACTACGAGGCGGAGGGTCCATCCCCGCATGCGCGGGGAGCAGTCCACCGGCCGGTGGGAGATGCCCTACCTGGTGGGTCCATCCCCGCATGCGCGGGGAGCAGTCCCGCATCCGTTCCACCCGGGCCGCGAGCGTGGGTCCATCCCCGCATGCGCGGGGAGCAGCGCTTTAAGTTCAACTTGTAGTTGTGCTGCAAGGGTCCATCCCCGCATGCGCGGGGAGCAGACTGCGTGACCTGGGACTTTACCGTCGCTCCGCTCGGTTTCCGAGCAGTTTCATCGATTCCGACAAACAGGCCATAACGGATTCTCGCTCACGTCGCAGTATGCAGCGGGCTCTGCCGGGTGGCAGAACCATCGGCGGATGATACGGCTTGTCGTGTACTGCCACGCTGACTGCGCAGGAATGGCTTCCTCGGCCAACGCACTAACCTCGTATGCCGGTTGTGGCACGCGCTTTGGCTGTATGAGAGATGACGGGTATTCACGCAGGCAGGGAAACTTCGACTCATCGCAGTGACTTCAGTGGTGAATCACAGGAGCGTCGAACACACCACACGCTCAGCGCTACGTCGACTGATTAGCGTCTCGCACACGTCACATCGGGCCACTTTTTCCCTACACGACCCCCGCCTCAGCCGCCAACTCTTGTTCAAGAGTCGTCTCGATCAAGGTGGTCGACTCTGCGACTGCCTACGGGATCGGCATCGGCGGTTCGATCTGGATCGGCAAGCGACCAAAGACACTGGTGAAGATGAGTGCTGGTGCCGACGAGCGCGAGATCGTCAGCCGGGTGTCCGTACCGGCTGGCAGGCTGGGGAGAACGCGGGCTTCACAGGAGCAGCCAGCGGTCACGAGGTAGGTAGCGCCTTGGAGGAGAGCACGTCCTCCAAGGGGGCAGCGGACCGTGGACGTGCACCATTCATGATTGCCGATCTTGTAGGTGCCGACGGTCTTTGCCGTCGAACACCGCACGGCGCCGCCCAACGTCGATCTGCGCCCACCCGGGCCCCGCCATCTACTTCGACCTGCCCACCACCGAGCGTTCCCTGCTGCCCGGCGCCTGGCTATCGGTCTCGGTCGGTTTCGGAGGCCACAACGTCGTCCTCGTCTTCGCCGGTCTTTAACTCACACCCGGCTTACGGCCACGCGTTCGACAGCAGACGCAGCCCACGGCCGATCGCCGACTGGGTCGGCGGCCGTCCAGGATGGTGGCGTGCGGTACGACCAATGCACTCTCCCGGATGACAGTGGGTCAAAGCCCGGGCGGGCCGCGGCTGCAGGCCGTTACCAAAGGGGCATGCTTTCGAAGATCGCGGCTGCTGCCGCCCTCCTGCTCGCGTTCCCTCTGACCACCGCGCCCGCCTCCGCGCATGGAGCGCGGGTGGCGCCCCTGCCGCTGGGCCAGGCCGTGCAACTGCTGCCCTCGGCAGACGAATCCCGGGACGGCTATCAGCGCAGCAGTTTCAAGCACTGGGTCGACGCCGACCGGGACTCGTGTAACACCCGCGCCGAAGTGCTGATCGCCGAATCACGCAGCGAGCCGGCCATCGAGGCAGGCTGCAAGGTGACCGCGGGCGAGTGGTATTCCTACTACGACGGTGTCACTCTCACCGCGCCGGGTGGCCTGGACATCGACCACATGGTTCCGCTCGCTGAAGCCTGGGACTCCGGCGCCAGCGCCTGGACGCCGGCCCGGCGGCAGGCCTACGCCAACGACCTGGATGCCGACCGCTCCCTGGTGGCCGTCACCGCCCGCAGCAACCGCTCCAAGGCCGACCAGGATCCGGCCGACTGGCAGCCCCCGCTCGCCGACGCTCGTTGCACGTACTCCACCGACTGGGTGGCCACCAAGTTGCGCTGGCAGCTGGCCGTCGACGACCGTGAACGCTCCGCCCTCACCGAACTCGCCGCCGGCTGCGGGCAGGAGACGGTCGACTACCAGCCGGCCCCGTAGGCACGTTCCCGGACCGGCCCGCCGATCCCCGCTCACGGCAGGCGGCGGGCACCGGCGGTCGGGCGGACCCGGTCGGGTGAACCCGCCCAGCCGGCAGAACCCTGCACCGCGGCCGGCACGTCGTACCGGGCATGAAACCGATCAACGACGCACACGTGGCCCGCCCCGGCCTGGCCGTGGTGGAAATCGCGACCTCCGACGACGCCACCGCCTTCGCCCTCCAGCACCTGCTCGCCGCCCACTGCGCCATCGCACCCGCGGACCGCACCACAAGGGAACCCGGCGAGCCCGGCGTACGCCTGCGCTGCTTCCTCGACCTGCACCAGAAATGAGCACCGTGTCATTCGCGAACCACTTGCGGGACGGGAGGGCGAGCGTCGGACCGAGGTGGTCCATGATGCGGTCCGCCGCCGACTTGGACACCCCAAACAGCGGGACGAGCTGCCGCATGGTCCGGCTTGTGCGCCAGTACGACGCTTCGAGCCGGGCCCGGTCCTCCAGCGGAAGGCACCACGGCCAGCCTTTGCGGACCCCGTCCGCACGGTCGTGGGGTGCATCTCTGCGTGTGCAGGGAGCAGACGTCGCTGATGAGCCGGGCTGATCAGCGATCACCGCTGACAAGTCACCCTGCTGCTGCCTCGAAGCCGATTCTGCCGCCGGGCACTTCATCCGTCCGCGCGCAGACGGATGACCCTGCCGAGGGGCTACTGCACGTCGACGTAGTCGGCCGCAGAGGCGACCGCCGGGGTGGTGGACGTGCCTGCGAAGGCGTAGCGGAAGTAGCCGTCCGCCGTGGCCTTCGTCGTCGTCTTCAGGTTGCCCTTGCTGTCCGTGGCGACGGTCTTGAGGGTTGTGTAGGTGCTGGTGCCCTTCTTCTTGAACTGGAGCTTCACCGGCTGCTTGGTGTAGCCCGCGTACTTGTAGGTCTCCCAGTTGGCGCGGGTCAGCGCGCCCGTGACGGTGATCGTCTTGTTCTTCTTCACCGGTTCCGGCGCGGCGTTGACCGTCAGTCTGGAGTTGCGCAGGACCTTCGCCTTGGCGGCGGAGTCCTTGGTGAGGTAGTCACCGTCGTTGGCCAAGACATGGGCTCTCACGGTCCAGGTACCGGCCGTGGTGTTGTCCTGGGGGTCGATGCGCGGGTTCATCTTCAGCGTGTAGGTGCAGGTCGTCGTGGTGGAATCCTTGCTCGCGCACCGGCCCGCGATGTCCTCGGGGATCACGAGACCGTAGGACTCTCCGTTCGGGAAACGCGTGTGCCACAGGACCGGGAAGGTGTCGCCGACCTTGATGCCCGAGTCGTCCGTGGCGGTCACCGCGATGGTGAACGTCTTCACGTCCGTGGTCCCCAGGACGATGTCCTTTCCTCCGTTGACGACCACGTCCGTAATCTGGATGTCGCCCGAAGAGTCATCCGCCTGCGCGGTCGCCGGGATCATGAGCGTGGACAAGGCGACGGCCCCGACGAGGCTTCCCACGGTGATGCGGTGATACATGAAGGCGGTTCCCCCACGGTGCAGGGCCTCAGGAATCTCCCGAGGCGGAGCCGGCCCATGCCCACTCGGCACACGGGCGGCACGAACATGACCATCAGGCCGCACGAATGGTTGCCCCCGATCATGCGGCTGCCAGGACGAACTTCTCCCCGCCCGCCTGGCGATGGCACCGCGATAGGGCTGATCTCCGGTGTGGTGCATCGGCGGTCCCGCGCCCCTGAACATGGTGTCCGCCACCCGCGACCGGGCGCATGCTGCACCAGCGTCAGGCTCCTTGTCGCTGGACCGCGGCCGGTCCGCAGCTCCGCGACATGGGCGAGCCTGGCAGCGCGCGCACATCCGGTGACATCGAGCAGCGCGCATGCAACTGTCACTCTGTGATGCATCCTGCACGGTCCTCGATGGCCCTCGCCTCATTTTCCTTTTCTTCGCTTCGTCTACCGGGGGAAGGCAGGCCTGGGTGAACCCAGTCCGGACGGTGAGGGAGAGAACACGGAAGCGGCCCGCGTACAAAAGCGGCTCAGGTAGTAGGCCATGCGATTGCCGGATTCGTCCGTACGGTCGGCGACGGTGGCTGTCTTCCAGCAGACAGCGGCCGCGCCTTTGAAGAACACGTGCGCAGATGCGGGTTCGTAGTCGGCTGCGGTGACTTCCACCAGCAGATGTTCTGGCCCCCGGGCTGTTGTCTGGACGGGCACGCGTTCGGCGGAGCGGTCCGTGGCGGGCCGGTTGGGCAGTTCTCCGGCGAGCACCGTGTCCGGGGCGTGGTCGGGTTCGCGCCTGCCCGACGCCGCCGCGATGATGATCTCCAGTTGCTCCGCGAAGTGTTGCCCGGGCACGGGCAGTTCAAGGTCGGGGTGGCGGTTGTAACCGAGGGCGACGGCGGTATCGACGAATTCGATGACGGCTTGTGCCACCGGGATGTACACGCGCGGAGTGGTGAGGGTGAGGTGGCTCAGGACGCGCAGCACGGTGGCGAAGCTGGCGTCGGCGGTCATCATGGCGTGCGCCGGAGCAGCCTCGTGGGGGTCGGGCTCACTGTCCTCGGGTGCATAGGCACCGGCTTGGGCTTGCCACAGGGCGGCGGCGTGGAGGTCGCCCTGAGCGAGGTGCTGCAGGTAGAGGCAGTAGGAGGAGGGGGCGTCGTCAGCCAGGTCGCCACACGGGTCGACCGAAAGACACGATTCTCACCGTCATGAAACTCGCCAGCCGCCACACCAACGTAGTCATTCCAGCTCTGGCCGAGAGCTATGCGCGCATGGACCCTCGACTACACGGCACACTGACCTGGGATCGCGGCATGGAACTGTCGGCCCACAAGCAACTCAGCACTGACACCGGCATCGAAGGGTTCTTCGCAGCCCCTGGCAACTCGGCTCCACTCAGTCCGGGACAGTCCGGGGCCTCCATCAGACCGGAGCGGTTCACCCTTTCCTCTGGGTACAGGCATGGGATGCGGCTCACCGACTTCGGTGAGAAAGACCTGGCCGTCGCCTCGCCGTACGCCGGCCAACTCGGCGCCTATGACACCCCCACGAGCGTCTGAACGAGCGCCGCGACACGCGCTCGGTGACAGGCGCGTGAACAGCGTAAAGACAGGCTGCCCTCTCTGCGAACGAGCAGCAAGAAAATGATCGAACGTCATGAGCATGCCGTGTTAACCTCCCGGCGACCTGCAACCTCCACACCGGATTCTCAGAGTCCGGCCGACACGGGGCGCGTGGGCCAGGCGACCGGGCTACCCAGTCGCCTGATCAGCTTTCCGGCGGCCCTTCGGCGCCGCCGGACCGGGGGAGGGAAAATTTTTGAGGCCCATCTCGCTACGCGCGAAGACCGCCGCAGGCGCGTTCGCCGTTACCGCGGCGGCCGTGCTGGCCACCGCCACACCCGCCCAGGCGGCCACCTACAACGTCACCGACAACTGCAATGTTCCATGGATCAGCTGCTCGTACGGTGATTTGCGGCTCTTCTACAACTCGAAGGACCTTGCCATCCAGGATGGCTACTACAAGTCGGCGTTCACGTCGTTCTACGCCAACGTGGACGACCACTGGGGTACGAGCCGGTACGAGGGATCGACTCAGACGACTTACCGGTATGTCTTCGGCAACGGCGGCAATGGCAACGGCCAGTACATGAAGAACAATGCGGCATCTGTGGAGAATTGCGCCCGAGACGACAACTACCGCGTGTACTACAACTCCGGCTTCGGCGGCACCTCTCAGTATTTTGCGGCGAACGGACCCTACGGGGACTGCAACATCACCAACCTGATCTCCGCCCTGAAGAACAACAACGCCTCTTCCCACTTCGGCTGAGAAGGAAGTCCCATGAAACACATCAAACGGACCGCCACCGCAATAGCCCTGACCGCTTCAGCTCTCCTGGTCAGCGCTTGCTCCTCCGGCACGAAGGCGCACACCACGGAGAACGTGGCCGACGGCAAACCGATTGTGAACAAGGAGAATTGGCCTGAGAAGACACCCACGAATGGCCTGACCAAGGATCTGACCCTTCCGCTGGAGTCGTACATGGCCTCCTACGAGGACCAGGTCACCGTCGAGCAGGCAGCCAAAGAACTCCAGCAGTCCTGTATGAAGGACTACGGCATCGACCTGACACTGCCGCAGGCAGGCGCCAACCCGCCTCCCAGTGACAACGATGCCAACATCGAACGCCGTTACGGCATCACCGACCGGGCCGAGGCCGAGAAGTACGGCTACGGGCTCCCCCCGGCGCTGCAGGAACACACCGAGCAGACCATGCGTGATCTGTCCGGTGTCGAGATCGAGGTCCTGACCGGCCACACCAAGCCCGAACTGCCCCAGGCCCCCGAGGGACTGAAGACGGGATCCGCGGTCACCGGCCCCGGCCAGACGAAGCCCGCTCGGGCGGAGTACAACGGAAAGAAGTTGAGGACGGGCGGCTGCATCGGCTGGTCCAAGGATCAACTCGGCGTGCAGGAAGCCGACCCGACCATCGTGGCGCAGTTCGCCGGGGACAGCCTGGTGCAGTCGATGAAGGATGAGAAGGTCGTACAGGTCATCGCCGCATGGTCTTCATGTATGGACGGCAAGGGACACACAGGGCTTGCCGATCCGTACAAGGCGATGGACCAGGGTGTCACCAACGATGAGAAGCCGTCGCAGGAGTCCATCGGGCTGGCGGTCGACGACATCGACTGCAAGAAGCAGACGGATCTGGTCAAGATCTGGTCTGGCGTGGAGACCGCGATCCAGGACAAGCAGATCGCCGACAACAAGAGCCAGCTGACCGGCATCAAGGAGCAGCACGGCAAGGAAGTCGCTGCCGCGCGCAAGCAGATGGCAGCTTTCCCCCAGTGACGGCTGGTGCAATGGTGCCCGGATCGAGCATCGTCCGGGCACTGTGTCTGATGGCGGCGTGTGTACTGGCCGCTGGGTGTACGGAGAGCAGGCCTGCTGACAGCACCCCCACGTCGCGGCGATCGGCCACTCCGAGCGCGGAGCAGAGCGGTCCGCAAGTACGTCCATCGCCTGTGGCTTCGGTGCACTCCGAAGGCCGTACGCGTGTCTTGGAGTACGGAGACCTGGTCGTTCGTGCCACGCCGGAAAGCATCGGTGTGCGTACCGAGATCGAGGTGGCCAATACCTACGAGCGGGATGCGACGTATTCGGTTCAGATCAGCATCGCTGATGGCGAGGGATGGACCGCGTACAACCGGTTCTGGCTTCAGGATGTCCCTCCGGGCAAAACAGGACGGGATGACGCGATGATCGGCTCAAAGGACATGGGGCCGGTTCCGCAGATTCCGAAGATCTATGTCGATGAGTTCACTCCCGTCGTTGACCGAGAATAGAAGAGGGAGCACTTTTCACTGTGGGTATAAGACAGAGACAGCGCATGGTGGTGATAGCGGTAGCGACTGCGCTTCTCGCCTCGTCACTGTCCGTCTCCGCGCAGGCTCAGGGACCTAAGGTTCCCGACAATGCCGTTCAGGGTGGCAAGAGCCTGCCGAAAGCCACGAGCAAGCCGCACGAGGTCGGCAAGAAGGACCGCGTGGCCGTCCTGGGCAAGGACTACTCCTCTTCCAAGGACGTGGCCTTGTCCACTTCCGGTGACGGTACCGGCTTTCATATCCTGACCGGTCAGGAGAGGGACGGCTACAAGTTCGCCACCGTGGCCACCCTGCGCGAAGACGGATTCGATGCGGACTCCTGGATCGGAAACGCGTGCGTGACCGGGTCCGGGAAGTACGCGGCCATCGCCTACGCACCCCGGACGTTCACCAACAAGCCCGAGCTGATGGTGCGCGGCGCGTTCACCGCCGTCGTCAATCTGGGGAGCGGCAAGGTCACCAAGCTGCCGTTCACCGCGTCGCTGGCCTACTTCTCTCCGGGCTGCGGCACCAGGGACGATGCGGTGTTCACCCAGCTGACCCACGACGGGGACGAGGAACAGAAGACCCGTCTGATCACCGTGGACGCTGCCACAGGCAAACAGTCCCGGCCGGTCGCCTTCCCCGGTCAGGTCACCTCGGCTGTCCCGACCCGGCACGGCATCGTGGCCGGCCACGGCAACAAACTCGTCCGCATCAACGGGCGGAAGGAAACCGTCCTCGCCGCAACGAAGCACGTGCCGTTCCAGATCGCGGCTGACAGCGGCGACGGCGTGACCTTCATCGACCGGGAAGCCGACACAAAGACGACCAAGGCGAATTCCTGGGCCAAGCACCTGGACGTCACGCAGGTCAAGGGCAAGAAGACCACCCCGAAGACGGTGGCTGAAGGAAAACTCGCCGATTGGGACCTGTCTGCTGCCCCTGACGGCACGGTGTTCCTCACAGGTAAGGCCAAGAACACAGGGACTCTGCCGGGACCGGTGAAGAATCCGGGGCATCTCGCCAAAGGTGCCCGTATGTCGAGTCTCGGCCACGCGGGCGTGTCCACTTCCTGGTCGGACGGCAAGACCAGCTTGATCACACCCGAGGGGGCCAAGCAAGTCCGGGACGCGCGGATCATGCTCGACGTGGTCGCCACCGGCAAGCACACCGAGTTGGACGCCACACCACAGCTCTCCGCCACGCGGGCTGAGGCCGGAAGGCGACTCTCCCCGGCGCTGGGCATCCCGACAGGCAAGGAGCCGTCCGCGGAACCGTCGGTCAGTGGTGACAGCGAGGGTCTGTCCACGCAGACGATGCGTACCCAGGCTCTGACGGCGTCGGCGACCGGTCCGAGCGAGGGTACCGATGAACGCTACTGCGCGGTGGCCCGCAACGATGTCAAGAAGCAGGCCTTCCAGCCGACCCCGCGGCAGGTGGAATGGGCCGTGGACCAGGCCGTCGTCGGTGAGCTGAACTTCTACCGCGCGGCGAACTGGAAGAGCACCGGCATGAGCGGCTACCAGCCTCAGGGCCTGTTCCCGCCGATTGTGCTGGCCGGCGATCCCAACGGCACCCTGGACAACGAGGACCCCGACGAAACCGACCGCTGGCACATACCCTCGCAGGTGATGCTCGGCGTCACCGCGCAGGAATCCAACATGTGGCAGGCCACCCGGTTTGCTGTCCCCGGCGTCACTTCCAATAGCCTCATCGGCAACTACTACGGAACCCAGTACACATCCGACGGTACTCAGGCCGACCCATGGCGCATCAACTTCTCCGAAGCCGACTGCGGTTACGGCATCACCCAGGCCACGGACGGCATGCGGCTGGATGGCAAGGAGAAGGACGGTGAGACGGCTCTCTCCCCGCTCACCCAGGAAGCCGTCGCGCTGGACTACACCGCCAACATCGCCTACGGCGTCCAGATCCTCTCCGACAAGTGGAACCAGACCTACCGGGCCGGGATGAAGGTCAACAACGGCCACCCGCAATGGATCGAGAACTGGTTCTTCGCCCTGTGGGCGTACAACTCCGGCTTCTACGAGACGGCTGACTCCAGCGGCCACAAGGGTCTGGGCTGGACCAACAACCCGGCCAACCCGTTGTGGAAAGCCAACCGTGTTCCCTTCCTGCAACACGCTACGGACCCGTCCAAGGACGACTACAGCCATGCCGCGCACCCGCAGGACTGGCCCTATGAGGAGAAGGTCCTCGGCTGGGCTGCTCGCCCGATCTCGGCGATGTTCGCCCCCGGCGACTTCAAGGCCGGATACCTGGCTGCCTGGTGGAACACCAACGAGTACCGCAGCACCGTGAAGCCGCCGATCGACTTGTTCTGCGATGCGTCCAACGACTGCGTCCCGTCCAAGATCGGCGACAACGACTCCAACGATCCCGGCCTGGGTGCCTGCCAGCTCGATGCGGGTGATTCCGATACCAACAAGCACTGGCTGCACTGCTGGTGGGACAAATCGGCCCAGTGGAAGAACTGCGACTCTGCGGCCCAGTGCGGCCACCAGGTGCACCGCTTCAACACGTCGTATCCGGAACAGGCAGACGCCAACTCCTACCCGCCGCGCTGCAGCAGCGGCCTGCCCTCGAACGCGTTGATCGTGGACGACGTGCCCGACGGCACCACCCCGGCAGGATCCGGTTCACGCGGCTGCGGGGTTGTGCAGTCAAACGGCACCTTCACCCTCACCTACCAGCCCTCCGACATCATCGATGCCGACACCGGGCAGACGGTCACCACTTATCCGGGGAAGATCGACACGCATCAGATCGGTGCGGCGTACGGCAACCACTTCTGGTTCACCCACACCCGATCCCCCGAATCCTTCCCGGAACCCGGCGACCGCATGAAGGTCACCGGCACCTGGAAGCTCGGCCAGAAGATCACTGAGCACTATGGCCAGGCCAAGGTCTACGCGCACATCCCGGACCACGGGGCGCAGACCTCCAAGGCCGAATACCGCATCAAGCACGGACACGGCACCACCGTCAAGGCGATCTCCCAGGACGCCAACCAGTCCAATAAGTGGGTTGACCTGGGCGCCTATCAGTTCAACGACGCCGTTCCCGAGGTCAGTCTGGACAACTTCAACGGCGGCGACGGCTCCAAGGACATCGCCTTCGACGCCATTGCATTCGTCCCTGGCGACTACTCGGGCATCCCTACCGATCTGACCTTCGGGGACGCCGACCCGAATGCACCGGAGCGGGCCGCGATCGAGCCGCCCGAGACCATTCCGGGCGGCTTCTTCCCGATCGTCGGAACCTCACTCAAGTCAACCGGGGCGACCAGCGCCTCCGTGAGCGGCGCGCAGGTCACCTCGGACGCCACCGCTAGCTGCTCCGTGACCACGAAGTCGGTGACGTACATCCGGACTCAGGCATGCATCAGGGATGACATTGGCATCACGTATTTCCAGAATGGCACTCCGGCTGGCAACGCCATCTTCGACTACCAGCAGCAGATAGATCTCGATGTCAATAGCGACACCTTCACCCAGACGGTGAACATCACCCTGAAGTCGATGGACCCGGCCGTTACCAGTGCCCGGATCGACGTCGACTTCAACTGCCGCGGCTACTGCCAGACGGACACTCCCGTTTGGACCGGCAGCAAGACCTGGGTCAAGGGCGAGTTCCACACGGTGACCGCGACCTCAAAGATCAAGTGGACGAAAGGGACGGACCGCAGTGCCATCTCTCCCCTCTGGACTGTCAAGGGCGCGGCCAACGGAGCGACCACGGTGAACTCCGTCGACGTCGAGAAGGAGGAGCTGGACGTTCGCTGCGACGTCGAGGTGAAGACCACGCCCGGCTGTGTCTTCAGCCGTTACAAGCCGACGTACGGCATGAACTCCGATAAGTTCCCGGCGGCCGCCGCGCACGTGCGGCTGATCCAGAACAAGCTCCCCGGCCACTACGGTCTGCGGGGCAACGCTCCGCTGACTTTCCTGGCCGAAGACGTTCTGGTACCCGACCCTCCGACCAGCACCAGGAGCCTGGTCGACCACAACCGCGCCACCATCTGCCCGACAGCGTGGCAGCGCAGCCCCTTGGCCACCATGTCGGACAACCTGGGATCCGGTGATGTCCCCAGCTGCGACGAGTTCCCCTTCGCGGCTAGCTGGCAAAGCGCCGCGATCCCCAAGGCGTGGGGCGGTCAGAACCTTAGGAGCGTCAGCTCGGGCGATGAATGCGCGAACACCATCGCCGTCGAAGGCAGCGACGGGCTGTGGCGGCTGATACCCGACCCGCGCTACGACATACCAACCTGGACGGAGCCGTGCGGCCGGTCCAGCATGTCCAACAACCAGAACACCCAGTCCATGAGCCTCTTCCCGACGTTCCGAAGGAACAACCGCGTTCTTGAGGGCGACAACTACTGGCTTGACGCAGAGAAGCCGTAACGCGGATAGCGCACGTCGGTGGGGCCGGGCAGATCATCGCCCGGCCCCACCGACGTGTAGGTACTCAGTCCCAAACCACCCGCCCATTCTGGACAGACGCCCGGCACCCACGCGTGAGCACACCGTCTCCACGGCCGTGTTCCAGCATGTCAGCCATGCCGGCTAGCAGGTCTTCCAGCGACGAGGCGTACTTCTTCGGGTAGTCGGTCTCGCGGTAGGCCAGCACCGGGACGCTCCCGTCCCTCTGCCCCGCGTCCAAGATCAGCCCGTAGTGGGCGTCCGCCTCGGCCAGGACCGGAATCCATGATGGCTCCCACCAATCCTCATCGCCGATGTCCTCGGCGACGCGGAGGTTGTTCTGATACCGGTCGACGATGCTCCGGCAGTCGAGAAACACCTCACCACCGGGGAATACCTTGGAATCAAGATGAGGAGTGAGCCGAACTCCTCCCGGAATCGAAATTCTGGAGTCCTTCGCGGTGCTGCCGTTGTTGCACCGTAGCCACATTTCCAACACCTCAGGGACCTGGCATCCCAGGGAATCGCGCAGTTCTCGGATATCGGCCTCAGTGGCCGGGGGATTGAGCGCCTGCGCACTAATAGGGGCATTCTCGTCAAGCCACCGGACAATCCGGGCCCACGACGACCTGACAGCATCCGCATGAGACATGAAATCTCCCTCTCGGTACAGACCGGCACGTTATCGCAGCCCTGACACTCCAACTGTCTTGGTCTCCAAACACCACCGCCACGACTGCGTGAACGTGCGCCGTGGATGGCACAGAGAGCAGACCAAAGCCTTATGAGACTCCCGTGTCGTGTAGCGGCGAGGACTGCGGCACGCACCCGGGCCAGTCCTTAGCCTGACTCTGTCGGGGATCTTGGAGTTTCCCGGTGTCGCCACGGCAGACCGGTGCGCTGTCGGAACAGAACCCCGTTGGTCACGCGCCGATGACACTGCCAACGTCCGCCTCGCCCCACGCTCTTGGGCAGAGTGGGTTCGAGTCGACCCCACTCACCATCAGAAAGATCTCCCCGCCCCACACCGGACAGAACGACCAGCCGACAGGCGGGTTACCTGACCCATCGGACAGGTCCTAGAGCCCGCTGGCGAGCCATGAACACGCCCCATCTGGTCTCTCTCGTTCGGACAGGAGTCTGCTTCGAACGCGGCCGAGCCGTCGATTGGCTCAGGGCAGTTGCGGCATGATCAAGGCCAGTCGATTCCATGGAGGCCGACATGGCATGGTCTGAACGCGTGGTGGTGCGGGACGATATCTGGCTTGCCTGCCGGGACTGGGACGGGCCTGGACAGCCCATCGTGTTACTGCATGGCCTGGCCGGTCACGCAGGTGAATGGGATGTACTGGCACAGGACTTGCACCCCAGATATCGGGTCGTGGCGTTCGACCAGCGCGGGCATGGCGCCAGCGAGCGCCGTCCGCGGGACGTTTCCCGCGCCGCCTACGTCGCCGACGTCATCGCTGTTGTGGATCAGCTGGCGCTGCCGCGGCCCGTTCTCGTCGGTCAGTCGCTGGGCGGGCATACGGCCATGCTCGCCGCAGCCGCGCACCCCGGGCTCGTCCGCGCACTCGTACTCGTCGAAGCCAGCCCCGGCCGTTCGCACCCGAGTGGCCCCGCAGACGTCGGCAAATGGCTCGACTCATGGCCGACGCCGTTTCCCTCACGCGAAGCGGCAGCCGCGTTCCTTGGCGGTGGACGGGTCGGCGCAGGCTGGGCGGCCGGGCTGGAGGAACGCGAGGGCGGATGGTGGCCTCGTTTCGACCAGGACGTGATGGTCCGATCGCTGGCGGAGAACGCCCAGCGTTCCTTTCAGCACGAGTGGGAGCAGGTCACGTGCCCCACCCTGATCGTCCTGGCCCAATCCAGTTTCATCCCCGCGCAGGAAGCTGACGAGATGCTCCGGCAACGACCCGTCACCACGGCCATGAGCATCCCCGGCACTGGGCACGACCTGCACCTCGAACAGCCCGAGATCCTACGCACCGCGCTCTCGGACTTCATCGAGAGCCTCGTTTGAAGCTCCTGCGCGGTCACAACGATCCCAAACTCGGACCCCTCACTTGGCCGTCGATCCACAGGCCTTGACAGCCCACCGGGCCAAAAGGTGGCCGAGGAAGCGGACCTCTGTACACCGACTGACTATTGACATCCTCCACAAGCCTTTTTCGGAGGGGGATGTCTTGCGTTCGGGTAGGCGGGCTGTAGTTCACAGAGAATCAACGCAGCCCAACGATCAGGACCAGCACCCACAGTGGCTGCGTCGGTGGCTACCTTGGCAACCGGGAGGTCCGGCTTGTGCCGGTACAGATTGGGTTCCACCGAAGCCGCCACTCGGACAAGAAGGCCCCTGCCCAGGGCTTTCGCTTGTCAGAAACGCACGGCGGCAGACGAGTCGGGCTGTACGCCGGATTTTGTCGCCCGGTTGCCTCGCGGCGGCCGGGGAGACGGCCATCTATCTAGGGCCGGCGTTGCCGCCGGCCTCGTGCGGTCTACCCGGGGACTCGGGCGGGCAGCCCTCGAACGTCCTCGCAGAGCGCCTTTCACGGCGCTCATTGACCTTGCTCCGGGTGGGGTTTACCTAGCTGCCCAAGTCACCTCAGGCGCTGGTGGTCTCTTACACCACCGTTTCACCCTTACCCAGCGCCTGAGCGCCGGGCGGTTTGTTTTCTGTGGCACTGTCCCGCGGGTCACCCCGGGTGGCCGTTAGCCATCACCCTGCCCTGTGGAGTCGGGACTGTAAAACGTTCGGGTCTGTTCCGTAGTCGGTGGTGACGGAGGGTGTCGTCAGCCCAGGAGGATGCGGTGGCGGAGGAGAGGGAAGCTCGCGCGGCCGTACATCTAGCGCTTGATCAGCTTGGTCTTGTTGTTGACGCCTTCGGTGCCGCCGTTGTGGTACGGCAGGGTGAGGGCGGCGTCGACTGCGGCGCGGTCCTTCTCGATGCCCCGAGTGAAAGCATGCAGGTGGGGCAGGTCGTCCTCCTGGGCCGAAGTGATCCAGGTGCTCAGTCGGGTGGCATTGCCGTCGGCGGGGTCCAGTAGCGCGGCGAAGCGGTGGATGAGGTCGGCCAGAGCGGTCATCTCGTGGCAGGCGGCTCGGGCGGCCTCGATCCGTTCTCGCTGGTGAGTCTTGATGTGGTCGGGGCGGGTGAGGAGGTAGCGGGCCAGGCGCCGGGGCGACAGTGCGGGCCGGTCGGCCTCGACGCGGCCCTGGTTGATGTAGCGGACCAGGAGGTTCGAGCTGCCGGTGTAGCCCAGTTCCCTGATCTCCCGGAGGAGATGTGTGACGGGGACGGCCGGATTCTCCAGTCGGCGCTGGCGCAGGTGATCGCGGTAGGGATCCACCAGGGTGGGCCGGTGCTTGGGGGCACGTACTTGGCGCTCGGGTTCGGCGACACGGTCGTAGCGCTTGACGGTGTTGAGGGCAAGATTCAAGCGCCGTGCGCACTCCAGCAGGCCGACTCCGCGCTCACGCAAGGCGTGGATCTGCTGCCAGCGCTCACGGGTGGTGGCGGCCTGTCTCCCCTCGGTCGGGGGCGGGCCCGCTTTCGCCCAGCAAGCGCTGTGCACTGCGACTTCCTTGCGGACGGCCTCGGCGAGGTTGTCGGGTCGGGCCCGGGCGCGGTTCCTGGATCACTCCAGGGCCGTTTCCCGGACCCGCCCGCCGAGTGAAGTAGGCCGCCGACGAGGTGCCCGCGGCTCGGGTCCTTTTCCGACGGCCCCTTCCCGAACCGGACGGGCCCGATTTCCAGGCATCCGGCTCTCCAGCGATCATTTCCGGAGTGGTGCGGTGGGACGTCCCGCGTGGATGTCTTCGTGACAGCGGCGGCAGATCACGAGGGTCTTGCGCCGTCGCATCGCCATCAGATGGACCCACGCGGGCCTTTCCCGGCGTCCGGGCCGGTTGAGATCAGCGAGCTTGCGGACGTGGTGGACCTCAAGGTTCGTCCGTGTCTCGCAGATCTCGCAGCACTCGGCGAGGAGCCTGTGGATCAGCTCGTTGCGCTTCATGCTGGCCATGACCGGCCGGAGGTCGGTGAGTACTGCCGTGCGCTGCCGCTTGAGCGAGATCCCGCCGAAGCGGGCGACCAACGGCTTCTTCCCCTCGTCGCGGGGGACGGTGACCTGGATGCAGCGGCGTGGTCCGTCAGGTGTCTCGATGGTGCTCTTGTGTTTCCGGGACATCTTCGTGACCGTCGACCGGTGTTTCCCGGCCAGAGTCTTCAGCATCGATGTCTCCATGACCCACTGGAGACGGCCCAGGCGGAACACATCCTGGGCGAGGAGGTAGTACTGGACCAGCCCCCAGAACTCAGCCTGATACTTCGCGACGATCGTGAAGTCTTCATCGTGAAGCAGCGGGCCTCGTTGGGCGGGCTTCCCCTTGCTCATGTAGCGCGCACATTTCTGCCTGATCACCTGTCGGGGCACGAAGAGTCCGATGGCACCGTTGACCGCCCGGCGATGCCGCGTGATCTTGGTGTCGGCGTGCTGGACTCGGATCTCGTAGCCGAGGAAGTGCGCCGCCTGGCTGGCGGCATGGGTGATCAGCGTCTTGGACTCGGACAGTTCCAGCTTGAGCTCGTCGCGCAGGAACATCCGTATCCTCGACTTGATCTCCTCGGCCTCGCGCTTGGGACCGGCAAATCCCAGCAGCCAGTCGTCGGCATAACGGACGTAACGTAATCGCCGGTAGTCCGGATCGTTGGGGTCCTGGCTCGGCAGGGTGCGGCGGCGGAGTCGAAGCTCCCGGACCGCGTCCCGGTCACCGTGCCGCTTGGCCCGCTGGATCGCGTACTCGACGACCTGGTACTCCCGGTTGGGGCGCCGGCGCCGGCCGTGGTTGTACTCGGGCAGGAGAGACTGTTCGATGAACTGGTCAAGCCGGTCAAGGTAGATGTTCGAGAGGATCGGGGAGGCCACCCCGCCCTGCGGCGCACCGCTGAGCGTGGCGTTCCATCGCCAGTCCTCCAGGTATCCGGCCTTGAGCATGTGGCTGATCAGCCGCAGGAACCGGCCATCGTGGATCTTCTCCGCCAGGATCGACAGCATCACGTCGTGATCGAGGCTGCCGAAGCAGTCGGAGATGTCCCCTTCGATGAACCAGTGCGTTCCCTTCCAGACCTCCACGACCTCGCTGAGCGCGGTGTGGCAGCCTCGTTGGGGACGGAAACCGTGGGACCGGTCGGAGAACTGGACGTCGTAGTACGCCTCAAGCAGCAGGCGGACCACCTCGGCGACCAGCTTGTCCGACCAGGGCGGCAGACCTAACGGGCGCTTCTTCGTTGATCCTTTCTTCTCGATGTAGACCCGCCGGGCCGGAGACCATCGGTAGCGCTCGGCGCGCAAGGCGTCGATGATGCTGCCGATCTTCTCCAGTGACATGCCGTCCGCGGTTTCCTTGGTGACCCCGGGCGTCATCGCACCCGTGTTGGCGTAGATCCGTCCGTAGGCCATCAAGTACAGCTGTGGGTTGAACAGTTGCCGATACAGCCTCTCGATCGGCAGTCCCCTCTCTCCGCGCTTGCGGATGATGTCCAGCACCGTTTCGGCGGTCTGCATTACGCATGCCTCCCTTCGCTGAACTTCTCGATCACCTGTGCCCCTTCGCCCTTGTTCCGGCTCTCCCGGACCTCTCGGCAGGTCGTGACTCCTGCGACTACTACGGGCACTCCGTCGCCATAGGGCTCGCGCCCCGTAGGCGATCCCGTGGTACGTCTTCGCTGTACGTATCGAGCACGACGTAGGCCGCCCACTCATCTCCTTGACCGCCCTCGCTGGGCGACGCCCCACGTCACGGAGGTTGCCCGGCCCCACAGGTTCAAGGCCCGGCATGACGCGGCATCGGTTACAGGTGTCGTTCCGACGGGTGCGCACTCTCACCACTGGAGATTGGGCTTCAAGCAATCCAGCCTTGGCCATATCGCGCGGGTCTCGCGGCACCCCGCCCCCCGGACACCTCCGGACGGCCACCGCTTCCCTGACATGCTCTTGTCCCCTCGCGCTTTCGCGTCCGGGTAAGTCAGGCGACCCAAGAACCTCCCTCCGAGTTCCTCCCGACTGCGTCGGGGATACAGCGAAGCGCCTCACGGCGCACACCCGGCGTGCGATTTTCACCGCACCGGGCTCTCCACGAGATCATGCCGTCCAGATCGGTTCGATCAGGGATCCGGCCAGGGTGTTGGGATGCTGTTGCCTCGGTAGCGGTAGCGGGTGACCGGCACCGTGGCGAGGTTGAACAGTTCGATCTCTTCCATGCGGATCGCTCCCCATCCTTGCGGAGTGTGGAGCCATCGCCGGATGGCCTTCCACGTCATGCGGTTGCGGTGCATCACCCAGTGCACGACTCGCCATCACCGGCATCGTCAACACCTGACTGTCCGTCACTCTCAGGAGAAGCGGCTGAAGAAGCTCCCTACGTTGTCCTGTGGGATGTGGTGAGCCCTTCGTATGGTTGACCCGCCCAGGGGTGCCGGGTGTGGTTCAAAAAGCTCTGCCGCTTGTGGCTTCCACTGATTGGCCGCCCGGCGCCCCACGACGACTCGGCTGCCAATTAGGAATTGCGAATGATCGCTGAGTAGGGAATCGACAGCGAGGTCGTCCGTGGCAGGTACCAGCAGCACATCGCACGGAGGCACCAAATGGCCACGATATGGGCCGGCATCGACGCAGGTAAAACCCATCATCACTGCGTCGCGATCGACGAGAGCGGCCGCCGACTTCTATCGCGACGCATCGCCAACGACGAACCCGAACTGCTCGAACTGCTCACCGCCGTCCTTGCCTTGGGCGACGATGCGATTTGGGGCATCGACCTGGCCGACGGCGGTGCCGCCCTGGCCATCACGATCCTCCTCGACCACGACCAGCCTGTGCACTACATCTCCGGCCGGGCCATCCATCGCGCCTCCGAGAGCTACCGCGGCGAGGGCAAAACCGATGCCAAGGACGCTGCTGTCATCGCCGACCAAGTGCGCATCCGACGGGACCTGCACCCCTTACGCACCAGCGACGCTACCGTCACCGACCTCAAGATCCTCACCGGCCGGCGCACGGACCTGGTCGCCGACCGCACCCGCAGCGTCAACCGGCTCCGCGCCCAACTCACCGGCATCTTCCTCGGCCTGGAACGGGCACTGGACCTGACCAACGCCGGCCCGCTCATGCTGCTGACCGGATACCAGACCCCGGCCGCCATCCGCCGAATCGGCGTGAAACGGCTGGAGACCTGGCTGCGTAACCGAAAGGTCATTCGCGCCGACCGGCTCGCCGAGACCGCCGTCCACGCCGCCGAGCGCCAGCACACCAGCCTGCCCGGGGAGAAGCTGACCGCCCACATGGTGCACACACTGGCGAGGGAGGTGACGGCCCTCAACCAGCAAGTCGCCGAGCTCGACAAGGCGATCGAGGCCCGGTTTCGCCAGCATCAGGACTTCGAAGCGATCACCAGCATGCTGGGCCTGGGTGTCATCCTCGGCGCCGAGTTCCTGGCCGCCACCGGAGGCGACATGGCCTTCTTCGGTACTGCCGACCGCCTTGCAGGCTTCGGTGGCGTCGCACCCGTTCCGCGCGACTCCGGCAAGATCAGTGGCAACCTCCGCCGGCCACGGCGATACAACCGCAGACTCCAACGCGTCTTCTACATCTCCGCGTTGTTCAGCATCCGCCACTGCGACGAGTCCCGCCGGTTTTACGAACGCAAGCGAGCCGAGGGAAAACACCACATCCAGGCAGTCCTGGCCCTGGCCCGCCGACGCGTCAACGTCCTATGGGCCCTCCTCCGCGACGGACGGGCCTACGAGGCCGTGCCGCCCACCGCTCACATGGCTTGACAGACAGCATTAGGAATCAGTATCAGCCCCGCAAAGCACGGGCAGCGCCGCAACTCCGGCGGCCACTCCACCCACGTCGGCCCGGAGTGCGACGGCTTCCACCTCCGCGGCCATAGCGCCCGACCCGAGTCCGCCTGGTCACGCGCAACACGCGAGACCGGTACAACACAGCTACGGAAGCCGATAAGAACAGTGTCATCATGATCGCCGACACTTGCCGCGCTCAGCCAAGCCGCTGGGCAGTACGGCAAGGTGTCGACGAGTGGGAGGCGCTTGCCGCCCTTGACCGACTCTGAAGCTGAGCGGTAACCGGAGTCTACCGCCGGTTTGATTTTATCCAATTTAATCCGAATGATAGAAACTTGCGACACCTTTCACGGTGTAGGAACATGAGGAAGAGTTGCGAGTTGCAACTCCCAGGTGAACCCTACAAGGAGGACCGTGCGTAATTTGCGAATTCTGATAGCCGGAGGAATTCTTTCTCTCACCCTTGTTGGGGGTGCGGGAACTTCTCAGGCTTTCGCTTATAGTCCAGCCTCGATCGAGGTAGCATCAAATGCAGGCGGGACAATGCCTGCCGCACCTGCAATCAATTCTCCACTGGATTCAGCCTACTCGGCCACTCTCGCTGGCGAAGCTGATTCGACGGAGAATCGGATGAATTTGAACAAGGTATTGAAGAGGTGCGCCAAGCATTTGAGGAGGATTGAAAATCACTTCTCAAGAATCGCCAGGATCGGGATCATCGGTGATGGAAACGCCGGCGATCGAACGACCATCACGCATAATGAATTGATGCGGGCGGGGCAGAATCCGAGCGAATTCCCTGAAGTGGCAGCCGATGCCGCCTTCCTGGCCGCCCACCACGCCCTCTTCAATGAAGTAGCCGATAATGACCAAAGGTTCGGCAGGATGCAACTTATCGCTACAGCAATAGGCATTGAGGGTAACCTCATACAAAACGCTGGGCAGATGTGCAGGTGAGTCGATGATTCATCGCTGAGCCTTTTCAAGTTATCCACTGATCAGGTGGCGGCCGCGAACCGCAACGAAACTAGGCTCCCTGGCTGTTGATCGAAATGTCCGACGTCTCCATAACGTTGCTCGGGACCCCGGCTGGTCATCCATCCTGCCGTACGCGACCTGCTGTCTGCCTTGTGGAGTGGATGACGATGATTGCAGCCACCTGTGAGAAGGCTCCGCCTCTCAGCATGTGATGGCGGCACTGGTGTACCTACGTGAGCACACCGTCTTGGCGGAGATCGTTGCCGGGTTCGGGGTCGGCGAGTTCAGTGCTTACGCCTGCCCCAGTGCCGTCACGTTTGGCGGGCCCGCTCGATTGCTCCTCATCTCATTTCGCGTAGAGCAAGTGCACTTGCGTCGCTGAATATCTGCCACTTCAGGTTCCGTCATCAAGACGCTGTTCCGGACTGGTCAGTACTCGATCTGGGCCCTAGCCGACACCGAGGGTACTCGGGTGCCTCGGGCCAGCAACGACTTTGTCGGCCTCGAAACAACTCGTTAGCCTGCTGGCCGAACATGGCGACACCCGCGTACCAGCGCCAATTGAAACCTCCCCGGAACTGCTCGAGAGCTACCGGACGGCCTGCCTATGGCATCAACCCGCTGGTAGCGTCCCGATACCGCGAACGCCACACGGTCGTCCGGGACCGTCTCACGGCCACGCAAACGCAACTCACCCGCGTGATCGAGGACGACATCCTGGGCATCATTGTGGAGCGATGTCGGTATGGATGCGGGCCATCCTCGACTCCTTGGATGCCGTGTACCACAAAATCCACGTCTTCGATTCTTTCCAGGGCCGCCCCGTACCCGGAGAGGAAGACGGCGACTTCCACTAGCCTCGCGCTTTCACGAGGAGAGCTGTCCGGCTGGTGATCAAGAAAGCAGAAAGTGCCTCTGCCAAGCGAGCATAAGGATTTCTGAGGTCCTTGTTCCCGCTACTTCGGAGGCACTTTCCAGGTGAAAAGCGTATCGGGTCCTACCCACGTGTCCGCGTCGAGGGCGGCGGTCGCGGAGTGGTTTCGCAAGTTGGTGCGGTGCTGCTGGTCGAGACGGTCCGCAAGTCCGGTCTGGATGCGGCGATATCGGTGGCCTTGGCGTCGGGGCGCAAGCTGCGGACGGTGCACGATCCGGGCAAGATCCTGCTGGATGTCGCACTCGCGGTGGCACTCGGCGAAGCTGCCTGGCCGATGTGGGCATGTTGCGGGCCGAACCGGCTGTGTTCGGGCCACTGTCCTCCGGCCCAGCGGTCTCCCGGCTGGTCAGGAAACTGGCCTCGGGCGGCCAGCGGGTCCTGGCCGCGCTCTCCTCGCCCCCACCGAAGTGCGCGAACACGTCTGGCGGTTGGCCGGGGCTGCGGCGCCGGACGCGGACGGACAAGTGATCGTGGACATCGACGGCGTCCTCGTCCTGGCTCACTCCGAAAAAGAGAACGTCGCCGCGACCTGGGAGAAGACGTTCGCCCCCCATGATGAGGTTCGTCGACCACGGTCACGGCGGGTCCGGCGAGCCGGTCGTGGGCCTACTGCGGCCCGGCAACTCGGGCTCCAACACCGCCGCCGACCACATTGAGGCCACCAAGCTGGGCCTGGCCCAGCTGCCGAAACGGTTGCGGCGGGGGTGCCAAACGCTGATCCGTACCGACTCCGGCGGCGGCACACACGCGTTCGTCGCCTGGCTCGCCCAGCGCGGAAGGTGGCTGGCGTACTCGGTCGGCATGACCATCACCGACGCCATCCACCAGGCCGTCCTGAAGGTCCCTACCTCCGCGTGGACCACGGCCGTGGAAATCCGTCACGGCGCCTGGGTGACCGAACTCGCCGGCGACTGCCTGACAGACTGGCCGAAAGGACTGCGGCTGATTGTACGCAAGGAACGACCGCTCCCCGGCGCCCAGTTGCGCTTTACCGACGCCGACGGAATGCGGCTGACCTGCTTCGCCACTCATACCACCAGCGTCCCGATCGCGCCCCTCGAACTGCGCCACCGCCAGCGCGCCAGAGCCAAGGACCGCATCCGCGCCACCCGAGCCACCGGCCTGCGCAATCTCCCCCTCCACGACGCCGCTCAGAACCAGATCTGACTGAAGATCACCCTCGACCTACTCGCCCGGATGCCGCTGCTGGCCCCGCCCGGCGCCGCACTGCTCTGGGAGCCCCGCCGCCTGCAGCTGCGGCTGTTCTCCACCGCCGCCCAGCTCGTCACCACCGGTCGGCGCCGCTACCTCCGCCCGGCCGAGCACTGAACCGGCTCCACGCTCTCCCGAACCCCGGCTGACCAGCACGTTCCCGTCCTTGCGAGCAGCACCACCCCGACCGGAGCCGTGGAACCCGGCGCCCACCCGACGCGACAACCGGGCCATCAGCCTGCCCAGGCTCTGAAAATCCCCACCGACACTCACAACAAAGGGCCCGTCAGCAAGCTGACAGGCCCTCATAAAGGATCAAGGCTAGTGGCCACAACCGCCTATCGCAGCGACCTGAGCGTCACCAAGTGAAATCAGACCATCTGGAGCGTTCCCGTGAAAGGTGGTCTCAAGAGCCCGGAAAGCGTCAGGGCGGTTAAGGAGGAAAGTGGCGGCGTGGTCGATAGCATTGTTGGTTCCATTTTGACGTGCTTGTGCAAGATTGAACCGCGAAACCCTGCCATTTTCAGATCCAGTGCCTGCTCTGTCAATACGACTGAAGTGTTCCGCCACTACCCTTGCGGCGTCGCTGCAATTATTGACGGCACCCGCAGCGGCGGTTGCTGGTGTTGCTGCCACAAAGCATGCGGCGACGGTCGCCGCAATTACACCAATGATTGCCGAACAGTGGAAGCTGATCCGGTTTTTCATAATTTTACCTCTTCCGTTTTGGTTGAGTTTGCAATTAGAGAGAATCGCGACAGGATCGACTTTTTAGTCACCTAGTCGCCCTCTGGAAACAGGGCGATGAAAGTTCCCTCAGTGTGCGCTATCACGTTTGGGGAGTTTGAACAATTATTTCTGAGCATAGCGCAAAGTCGAGGGTCGGCAGCGGCGATAGTGGCGGATTAATTAGCAACTTTCCGGGACTATGTGACTCATTCGATGGGTGACGATCCATGCATCATGCGAAATTTCCAAAAGCGGGCTACATGTGACCGTCTGGCGCAACCAGGGCCTGGTACCTGCCGGTGTCTCTGACCACACACGTCCGCCACTACCGGTAGTCCGTTAAACCCGGCAGTAGAGATCAAGGGGGCTTCCGGCGGTGACGGCGTCGAGGCGGACTTGGAGTTCGGAAGGCGGGTCTTGGTCGGTCCAGGCCTGCCACCAGCGGGCCAGGTTGATCGCCGGGGTGAGCCAGGAGCGGACGGTGCGTAAGGCCCTGGGCCAGCAGGGCGGTTGGGGCTGGCGGTGCATGCCAGATCCCCCTCTCTAACGCTGCCCACCTGGGCATCGACCTCGAAATCATGAAGCCGCGAACCGGGCGCCCGCGGCTTCATGATGCTTCCGCTCAGGTGGACGGTGGAAAGAGCGCTCGGCTGGCTGATGCACCACCGCCGCCTAGCCCACGACTACGAGGCCCTCCCTGCCCTCTCCACCGCCATTATCTACCTTGCGATGATCGCCCTGATGGCACGCCGCTTCACCAGAAATCCTGGCGAGGACCCTGACGCTTCGTCAAAATTATGTCTCAGAAAGAAACATCAGGATAAAATGTCCCCTTACAGTCCCAGCGGGACGGCCAGGGTCACGCGAGTACCTTCTGCCTAACAACGATGTGACCGGCGTCGGGGTTGATACTGCCGCCGAGCCTACGGAAGGCGCCGTCTGTGAGATCCAGACACAGCGGTATCTGCGGTGTCCGCCTGAACGTTCCCCGGTCGTTGATGCGCACGACCAGTGACTTGCCGTTCCTGACGTTGGTGACCCTCACGCGGGTACCGAACGGCAGCTGATGCCTGCGGCTCAGGGAAGTCGCCGCGGTGTTCTTGCTGTTGTCGAAGATGTCCCCGTTGGCTGTGTGGCTACCTGCCGGGATCGGGCCGTAGTGCGTCGCCCAGCACGTCCCTCTGCGAGCTTGCGCGTCGGTCGGCTGGGCCGAACTCTGTGGAGCGAGCGCCATCATCGCGGTCAGGGCAGCGACTCCTGCTGTCAGCACCATGCGCAAGGTCTGTGTGTTCATGTTCATGCCTCGTTCCGTTCGTAGGAGGTCCGCCAGACTGCCGGAAGCAGTGCATCGACGCTGAGGAGGCAGGGAGGGGCGGCCGCCCTGCACATCACTGCTGTCTGTGCTGCCGTAAAGCTCTGGTAGGCAGGGACAGGAGGGCTACGGGTGACCCGCGCTCCAGCAGTTGTCACCGCTGCAGTTCCTGAGTCGTGTCAGTGCGTCGTGAAGGTTCGCCAGGCGGCCCGCACTGAGCCGGTCCGCCCTGTTGTGAAGCTGGTAGGGGTCGCTCTCCAAGTCGTAGTACTCCTTCGCGCCGCTGCGGTATTCGACATAGGTGTAGGAGTCGGTGCGCATGGCGTGGTAGTCCGGCGGGCTGACACTCTCGCCGCCGTCGTTGTCAGGGTCGCCCGACGACCGTTCTGCGTGCTGGTGCTCGATCAGGTTGGCCTTGCGCCAGTTGGCGTCCGTGCCACCGTCCAGAAGGGGGAGCAGGCTGTGACCGTCGACTCGGGACGACACCGCAGCACCGCCGATCTTCTGGAAGGTGGGCGCGAGGTCGATGTTCGACACCTGGGCGTTGCTCGTCCGTCCCGCCGCGACGCCGGGACCTGCGACCACCAGAGGTACGCGGACGTCGGTGTCGAAAGCCGTCTGTTTCCCCGCCTCCAGCCGGTATTCGCCCAGGTGGAAGCCGTTGTCGGACCCGAAGACGATGTAGGTCTCGTCGGCGACGCCCGCCCTGGTCAGAGTGGTACGCAGGTCACCGATCATCTTGTCGATGGCCTGGAGGGACTGCGCGCGTTTGCGGAACTTCTTGTCGATCTTGTTCTTCTCGCCTTGGGTCAACCGGTTCCTGCCGGCCAGCCACGGCGGCGCGTCGGTCGGCAGTTCGTCGTACGCGGGACTGCGCGGCGCCTTGAGCCCGGGGAAGGCGTGCTTGTCCCGGGGAGCCGGCCTGGAGGGCCCATGGGGTGTGAAGAGCGCCAGCTCAAGCATGAACGGCTTGTTCGCGGCCACGGACTTCTCGACGAACGCGGAGCCCTTCTTGCTGAGCACGTCGGTCACGTAGTCCTTGGGCTGGTGACCGTACTTCTCGATCTTGTGATTGTGGGCGAGCTTGTAGTTGAACCCTTTGTAGCCCCCGCCGATGACGTCCCACTGGCTCCAGCCCGGTGGCACGTACGGCTTCTGGCCGTCCACCCTGGCGGTCGGGTTGTACCCGTTGAGGTACTTGCCCATCATCGCGGTCCGGTAGCCCTTAGACCGCAGGGCAGTGGCGAAGGTGTTCCGTTCCTGACCGTTGTCATGGAAGGCATCGAAACCACCCTTCGGCCCGGTATTGGCTAGTACACCGGTGTTGTGTGGATACTGACCGGTATAGATCGACGAACGGGACGGGCAGCAGAGCGAATTGCTTACCACGTAGTCACTGAACGTCGTTCCCTGCGCCTGCAGCTTCTGTACTTCCGGCATGTATTTGAGCAGGTTCGAAGACATGTCGTCGGTCAGTACGAAGATGATGTTCTGTCGATTTGCCGCGGCTGCTTCCTGCGCGGCGGTGGGAGAAACGCGCTCCATTTCTTCACCCGGCCAGTTCCGGGCAGCGAGCACCAGCCCCAGAACACCTACCAACGATGTCAATATTTGACGAGTACGGATCATGACGGAAGCGTGCCACCAATATTCAACACCGGTCAATAGCGCCTGACAGCAACAGCTTTTATTCCGGCGCCGATGCTTTTTAGTCCGGCGCAGAACCTCAGCTACGCCTTCGGCTTCGGCTTCGGCAATGCCTCCGACGGAAATCTTCCTTTCGATAGCAAAAAGGGGCTTGGGTCACCGACGGAGTGCGCGGTGACCCAAGCCCTGACTTCATACCCGCTGATTCAGCCGGCCGCCCGATAGGCGGCCCCGATCTTGTTCGCTCTGGCCCCGTCGTACAGCCCTGTGCCGTCCCCCCGGCTCGTGGAGAGCGTGAACCAGGCGTACCGCTTGACGTAGGACTGTCTCTGGAGCATGGCCGTCGACTTCTTCACGAAGGTCGCCTGCTGCGTCTTCGTGGGGTAGCGGGGCACCCCGCTGGAGAAGTCGGTCAGTGCGTACTCGGTCAGCCAGATCGGCTTCTTGTAGCGCTGGTAGGTGGCTTTCAGGTAGTCGCGGAGCTGGTCGGTGGCCCGACCGCTGTTGAAGTCCGCTCCGTACCAGTGCACTGGAATGAAGTCGACACGGTAGTGGCGTGCCTTCGCGCCCTTCATGAAGCGGTCAAGCCAGCCTCCGGCAACGTCGGCGCCCGAGGCAACCGCAGGAGCTCCGAGGCGCATTCCCGTCGCCTGCAGCCGTGGCCACAGTTCAAGTGCCTGTGCGACCGTCATGTTCGACTGCTGAGGATGGTCGGGCTCGTTGAAGCCCAGCAGGATGTCGCCCTGGGCCTTGGCCCGGTTCAGTTCCGCCCTGCTCACCGACTCTGGTCCCCAGATCATGGGGACGAACTCGGCGCCGCGGGGTGCTCTGATTCCGCCACGACCCGTTGCCCAGGTGTAGAACCATCCGACCTTGGCATGGGTCATAGCTCGGGTGACACCGTCGAATTTCCAGGCGCTGATGCCCTTCTTCTGTACAGCCGCGGCGGTTGCGGCATCCTGCGGTGACGTGGCCGACCGCCCGGTGTCGGCCTCGGCCGTGACGGAGGTAAGCAGGATCGTGGTGATCAGCAGTGCGGTGACCAGGCGTGGTCGTCGCATACACGCGTCCTTTCGGATCAAGCCGTCGTACGGTTCAGGCACCGCCGGCCTTGCGGTAGACGGTCCGGGCCACCTTGCCCAGGTAGGGGTGGTACTCGCTGTCGCCGGCGCCCACGCTGATGTTGCCGATCAGGACACCCTTGCCGGTGGCCGGACGGAAGTCGGCGAGGAATCCGCCGCCGCTGGAGCCTCCCGTCTGCACGCAGTCGATGCCCCACATGGTGGAGTCGGGGCGGCCCGTGTCGCGGTGCTCCTTGCCCGTGCAGTGGTTCAGACGTTCGCCACTGCCTTCGGCGGCGGATCCGCCGTAGCCGAAGGAGTGCACCTTCTGGCCGTTCGCGTGGTTGAACTTGATGCCCTGAGCGCCGACGATCCTCTTGACGGTGCGGCCGTTGTGCTTGCTCAGGCGGGCGAAGCCGAAGTCCCAGTTGGCGTTCGCCCTTGAGGTGACGTAGCGCTTGGTGTGAAACAGCTTGTTCGCCGTGAAGGTCCCGTAGGGGCGATTCCCGTTCTTGTAAGCCGGGATGAACACCCAGTTCCGGTAGACCTCACCGGTCCGGCCGTCCACGACACAGTGGCCGGCGGTGAGAACCACGGAACCGTTCGCGCTGTTCGCGACGGTGGCGGAGCAGGTGAAGGTCCCCGCGTCCGCCTCGAAGAACACCTTGCCTGTGGTCTTGCGGATCAGCCCGCCCTCGGTCCACGCCCTGGGACGAGTGACGGCGGTCGCGCTGACGTCTCCCTCTTCGGCGTCCTCCCCGGTGGCGGCGGTGGGCAGCACACTCGCGTCCGGTCCCGATCGGACCGGCGCGTCGGCGGGACCACTCGTCCGCGCACCGTCGACCGTCATCTCCTGGGCGGTCGCCAGACGCTCCGGGGTCCAGAACTTCAGTGCGGCGTCTTGTTCGGACGCGGAGAAGGACGACACCTGCGTGTCGTCGGCCGCGGCGGAGGGAGCAGGGGTGACTGCCTCCGCACTGCCGGCCCATCCGGTGGCGGCGAGTGCAAGAGCACCGAGAACAACGCCCGTACGCTTCATTAATAAAACTCCGATTAGGTCAGGGAACGACGAGAACGTCCCGAACGGATCGAATAGATCCTGCAACGCGAACCCGGCACATAAGCACAAGAAAACGCGGATCACACCCCGCCTGAAAGGCCCTTGGTGCACTCCGTGTCCGGGCAAGGGAAGCCTGACACGTCACCCCTCCCGTAATCCATTGCGTTCGGCGGGAATAATTGCGGGAAAATTCAATAGGTACGATTCGGCGGGTAGATTCGCGTGGTGGGTCGGCGAGCGACCCCGATTGCGATACGGTCGCCATCGCCGCAAGCATTACGGAAGGAATCCGGTGTTCTTAAATTTCTTCCGTTCATGCCTTCCCGCGGAACAGTCGATCGATCCGAGGAGGATTTCCGGATGACACACGATCACCCACGAGAGATAGCGCGACGTTCGATTCTCAGAGCGGTGGGAGGCGCGGCTCTGGCCGGTCCCGCGCTCCTTGCTGCCGCTCCCTCGTCCTTCGCGGCGTCGGCCGTACAGCCGGTGTCCGAGGAGCCGGACGCCTTGGAGAGCGCTGCGGCCGGAAACCGTCTGCCGCTGACGGTCGTCAACCACAGCGGAACGCACGGCAACGCGTCCGTCCACGTGTACATCGTGGGCACCGATCCCCGGGGCCGACAGGTTCATGTGAACCGGGCGGGCAAGGCCGTGCCGGTCGCTCTTTCCGACAACGGGGCGAACGGATTCACCGACTACGCTCTCCCACTGGCGGCGAACGGTGCGGCTACCCACCTCAAGCTGCCCCGCATGTCGGGCCGTATCTACCTGTCCATGGGCAAGAAGCTAAAGTTCAAGGCGGTCCGGGACGGGAACGGGCAGCCGTCGCTGCAGCACCCGGCCGGCTGGGTTTCCTCGGACCCCAACTTTGATGTGCTGCACGACTTCGCGGAGTTCACCCATAACGCTGCGGGCATGTTCTGCAACACGACCATGGTCGACATGTTCAGCATCCCGATGAACCTGCGGCTGACCGGTCGTGGACAGCACTCCACCGGAACGGTTCGTGAAGGGGGCCGCGCGGCGGTCTTCGCCGCGATGCGGCGTCGCGCGGCCTTCGACCGCCTGGTGGTCGACGGGCTGCGGGTCATCGCCCCTGGCCACGGACTCGACCTCGGGCTCTTTCCCAAGAACTACTACCGCCCGTACATCGAGAAGGTCTGGGACCGGTACAAGCGGCACAGCCTCGTGGTGAAGACGAACGCGGGCACCTTCACCGGCCGGGTGAGCGGCGGCAGGCTGACCTTCCACGGTCCAGCCACGGTCTCCTTCGACCGCCCCACCACGCGCGACATCCTTTTCTGTGACGGCGCGCTCGCCGCACCCAACGACGGCGTGCTCGGCCCGGTGGCCGCAGTGCTGGGCGCCGGTTTCAACCGCTCCACCCTGCTGCGGACCGGCCCCCAGCCCACGACCCGTCCGGCGGCCTTCTACCGGACCACGCTCACCAACCACTACGCCGGTGCGATCCACTCGGTGGTGGGGAACGGCAAGGCGTACGGCTTCGCCTTCGACGACGTCGGGGACTTCGCTAGCTACATCCAGGACGTCGCGCCCCGGCGTCTGCAGTTGACCGTCACACCCTTCTGACCGGCCTCGACGGGCGTGTGCCCGTGCACGTGACGGAGGGCCGTGCGACCCGGATCGCCGGGGCGCACGGCCCTCCGTCACGCCGGTCAGAACTTGCTGCCGAAGTTCTGCGTCCAGTAGGTCACCTGCTCGGTACCGGGCTTCTTGGCGTAGCCGACACCCAGGTGCTTGAGCGAGCAGTTGAGGATGTTGGCCCGGTGTCCCGGTGACCTCATCCAGCTCTTCACCACCGCAGCGGCGGTCCGCTGTCCACCCGCGACGTTCTCCGCCAGCGCGCTCCACCCGGTGTAGCCCGCGTTCTCCGCCCTGCGCACCAAGGTGCTCCCATTCGACCCCGTGTGGTCGACGAACTCATGGGCGGCCATGTCGACGGAATGGCGCTGGGCGGCCTTGGCGAGCGCGGCGTTGGCCGTCAGCTTCGGGCAACCCGCCCTGACTCGTTCGGCGTTCGTCAGTTTGAGTACTTTGACACGAAGTGACGTGCCGGCGGGTGCCGCAGAGGCCGGCGCGGCGGAAGTCGCGGACAGTGCGGTGGTCGCCGCTGCAACGGTGAGCAGAACGGCCAGGGGGCGGGATATGGGCATGTCGATACGTCCTGTCTGGGAGAGGAGTCGGCTGCATTCGTGCGGGTCTGCAGATCCGGTCACGGTTCTTGTCCGGCGGATCTCCCTCGGACAAGGACCGTGACCGGACAGGGGCCATGCGGCTTTCAGGGAGCTGGTCAGCAGCTCTTGTTTCCGCCGGGCGCGACCTGGAGGATCCGGGCGAACTTGTTGTACTCCGCCACGCGGCTGCGCACCTGTGCCGGGTTGCCTCCATCGCATTCGATGGCACCGTTGATGGTGCGGATGGTCTGTCCGAAGCCGGCGCCGCTGACCATCGCGTGATGGCCCGTCATGGTGCCCGCGCCTGTCTGCTTCATCCAGAACCAGAGCGCCGTCTTCCATGCGACGACGGGCTTCTTCTGGACCATCGACGGGTGACGCAGCAGATCGATCCCGAGGGCGTCGCCCGCGGCCTTGTAATTGAAGTTCCAGCTCAGCTGGATGGGCCCACGACCGTAGTACTCCGCACGGCCCGCAGGACAACCGAAGGGCTGCGTATCGTCGCAGTAGTGCGGGAAGTTGGCGGTGTTCTGTTCGATGATGTACTTCAGTCCGCCTGTCTCATGGGAGACGTTGGCCAGGAAAGCGGCGGCCTCCCGCTTCCTGTCGGCCGGAGATCCCGTGTGAGCGAAAGCGGGAAACTTCTTCATCGCCTTCCTCAACGAGGCGTAGCTGTAGAACTTCTTGTGGTGGGGAAACATACGGTTGTACTCGCCCTTGCTCACCACGAAGCCGTCCCTGGAGGCAGGAACATCGGCAGCGGCGGCAGCCGCGGGGCTGATCAGCCCGGACAGCAGCAGGGCGGACAGCATTCCAAGAACCTTGCGTGATAAAGACATCGAGCGGACTCCTTCACATGGTGGGTGTGGTGTACGTGCTGGGCAGGACGTCACGTTGGTTCGCGGGCACGGTGGGACCGTCCCCGTAATGCATGCCGTCGCCCACGGGACGGCCGGCCAGCAGGGCGGCCAGAGAGAGTTCCGGACCAGGAGCAGCCGACATGGGCCCCGTCCGCCCGGGTTGGACGGACGGGTTCGGTCGTCGGCCCAATGAGCGGGCCGAAGCGGTGTCAGGGTGGCTCAAAGCGAGGGAGACAGCGCCGAGAGCGGCTGCGGCCGTGCCGAGCGTCGCCGTCCTGAGGACCAACGGCGGCCGCCAGGAACACTGCACCACGTGGGCGCGCAGTTCCCGTTCGAGCCGTTCCATCAGGGGTGACTCGATGGAGGTCAATGCCCCGCCCACGACCACGATGCCGGGTTCGAGCGCGTTGACCAGACCAGCCAGTGCCCGGCCCGCGTGAGTACCAGCACGCTCGACCGCCTCTCGGGCACGCTCGGCTCCGGACCGCAGTGCAGATTCCAGCCCGGCGACATCCGTGGCCGCCCCGTACGCCTCCAGCACCGCTCCGCTGGAGGCCACCGTCTGCAGGCAACCCCGACCGCCACACGAACACGGTGCGCCCTGGGGCTCCACCACGATGTGCCCGAACTCTCCTGAACGGCCGTAGGCACCTCGGTGCAAGCTACCGGAACTGATCAATCCGCCACCGACCCGGTTCGACAGTTCCAGATAAAGCACCTCCTTCTGCCCTTCTGCCGCACCCCAGGACGCCTCGGCCAGGGCCGCCAGCCGAACGGCGGAATCCAGCCGGACCCTGGCACCGAAGCTGCGGCTGATCATCTTCGTCACGGCCCGCTGGTCGGCTTGCGCCGACAGGACAGACTGCGAACGCGGCAACGACACCCCGACGGCATCGAAGGATCTCTGTCCTAGCTGTCCGCCGACTGCAGCGCGGGCCAACTGCCGGGCGAGTGACATGCGTTCCGGCCACGAGGCGGTGGCCAGATGAGTCTCGACAACCGTGCGGATCTCGCGGCGCGCCGGCACCAGGGCGGCTACGCGGATACTCTGATGCCCGAAATCGATACCCAGGACACAGCCAGCTGCGGGATTGAGCTCCAGTTTCTCCGCCGGCCGACCCCGTCCGCGCGACGCGTTGTCCGGCACCGTGGCCACGATCGTACCGGCGTCCACGAGCTTGCTGACGACCTCGTACAGCGTCGTGCGGGACAAACCGCACAGCTTCCCCAACTCGCTTCTCGTCAGGGGGCCGAACCGGCGCAGCAGTCGTACCACTTGGTCGGCGTGCTGTCCGTGCGCAGGCTCGTCGAAGTCGTTCCGCTGCGGTCGGCGTAAGACCGGGTAGGTACGCGCATCCGACACTCTCGACATCCCTCCTCGGAACAGGAAGCAACTTCCGCGAGGAGGAAAGTAGGGAGGGTTCTTGTGAAAACTATGTGACTCCTCCGAGTGGGCACTGAAGAGGTGCTTGGCCGGGTGCGGATGGAGAACGTCCGGCTGCTGAAGGCTCGGAAGGGGCGGATCTGCCGGGTGCCCGGGGTCTCTCACACCGGCTGCTACCGCTACCTGGCCGCCGAGTCGCCCCGCGCCGAACACCGACCTGACTCGACCGGAGATGAGCCATCGGGACAGGTCGGACGTCTCTTCGTGCTACTCGGTCTTCGGTCCGTACTCGTCGTCCGGGGCCGTCAGCCAGTCCCGGCGCAGCAGCGGCAGAGTGTGCTGCAGGTCATGTGTGCCAGAGACCGGAAGCCATACCTGGAAACACGCTCCAGGTGCCCCGTCCGGACGGTCCAGGACCGCGACCCGTCCCTGGTGCAGGGCGATCTGCTGTGCGACCAGGGTGAGGCCGAGGCCCGATCCAGGACTGTCCGGGCTTCGGAGAAACCGCTGGAACACTTCCTCACGCGAGGCCGGCGGTACTCCGGGACCGTGGTCCTCGACGAGGAGAAGCGCTGCCGGTGCGCCGGCGTCATGGACAGGGCTCAGGCTCACCTCGATCCGGGCGACACCATCTTTCGCACGGCCATGCGTCCAGGCGTTGACGAGCAGGTTGTCGACGGCTGAGCGCAGCCCTTCATGCCATGCGTGGACCAGCAATCCGCTGGCCACGGTCACCGTCAGACGCGCCTGGGGGCGGGTCCGGCGCAGATCCGCGACCGAGGACTGTACGACCTCGGCCAGGTCCAGTCGGGTGAAGGCGTCCATCTCCACGAGATCTCCCTGCGCCAGGGTGCGCAGCATGCCCAACAGTCCGAGCAACCGGGACTGTTCCTGCCCCATCTCCAGAAGAACCGCTTCCCGGTCGGCGGCTGTCAGGTCCGGATACTCACCGAGGATGTCGAGGTTGGTGCGCAGGCTTGTCAGTGGGCCACGCATCTCGTGGGAGGCCGCCGCGGCAAAGGACCGTGCCGTGGCCAGGGCCTCTCCCGCACGAGCCGCCTGCTCGTCGTACCGGGCCAGTGCGGTTTGCAGGGTGCGGGCGAGGTCATCCACCTCAGTGACGCCGCTCAGGGTGTGTTCCAGGCGAAGGACAGTGATGCGGGGGTCGAGTCCGCTTGTGCGGTGCTGAAGACGTCGCAGCGACCTGGTGGCACGATCCGCGATCAGCCAAGCGATCGACCACGTCACCGGCACGGAAATCAACACCATGGTCCACATCCGCTCACGGACATGGGACAGTTGCGCCTGGTAGGCGGTGTCGGGAGAGTACATCCACAGGTTGGGCCCGTCCGGAGGTATGCCGTTCGACGGGGTGACCCGCCGGGATGTAACGAGCCACCTGGTGTTCCCGGAGTCCGAGGTGGTCAGCATGACTGGTTCCGTTGCTTCCTCCGGTAGCTCCGTCGCCAAGTCCTGCGCGGGGCCGCCTTCCACGATTCCGTCGGGGGCGTCCAACCGGAAGCCGACGTCCAATGCCGAGTCGATGAGGCGGCGCCGAGCGTTCTCAGCGATGACAGGGTGATTGGCCTCGACGGCTTTGAGGTACGCCTCGGCATTGTGGGTGATGGCCGTGGCGCGGGAACGGAGCTGCATCTCTTGCTCGGCATGCAGGTCCTTGGCGAACCACGCCAGCAGAAGCCAGTTGGTAGCAAGGGCGAGAACGGGCACGATCACCGCGGCGGTCAGGGCGAAGCGGGTGGAGAGCCTCACGACGTCGTACCGCCTTTTTGGACACTCCTGTCCATGCGCAGGACGAATCCCAGGCCTCGCACAGTGTGCAGCACTCTCGGGTGACCGTGGGCCTCCGTCTTACGCCGCAGATAGCTGATGAAAGTGTCCACGGCGTCCGTACGGACACGAGCGTCGTAGCCCCAGACGTGTTCAAGCAACTGATCGCGGCTGAGGACGATGCCCGCGTTGCGAGCCAGCGTCTCCAGCAGGTGGAACTCGCGCGGTGTCAGGTGCAGCGGCTGTCCGTCCAGCGATGCCTGATGGACTGAAGGATCCACTGTCAGAGCACCCACTTCGATGCGATCCGTCACCACGGGAGGGCGTCGTCTCAGCAGTGCTTGCAACCGCAGTTTCAGTTCCTGCAGCGCGAACGGTTTGACCAAGTAGTCGTCGCCGCCGGCTTCCAGTCCGGCGATTCTGTCGGCCACTTCGTCCAGCCCGGAGAGCATGAGTATCGGTACCTCGTCACCGCTCTCGCGCAGCCTCCGGCACACCTCGATGCCGCTCAGCCCGGGCATGCAGACATCGAGGACGACGACATCGGGAGGCGTCCGGCCCAAAGACTCCATCGCGGCGCGTCCGTCCTCGGCCAGGATCACTTCGAAGCCACCCAGGCGAAGCCCGCGCTCCAGCGAACGCCGCGTATTGATGTCGTCATCGGCCACGAGAACCCGTCCGGTCCTGCTCGCCATGCGATATCTCCGATCAAGCAGTCCACGCACTCAGCACACGGGTACCCTGGTGAGGGCAAAACCAGCGGCGGCTGAGAACCTGCGGCCAGACATGAAGAACGTCAGGTTTCTGGGGATCTGCGGCATCATGCAGTCCTCACCGCCCAGCGGTATCGGCCGCATGGTCACCATCGTAGGATTCCCTCGGGCGACCGTCGGGCTCCATAGGAAAATTCGTAGAAGTCCAAGTTCCCTATGGCCAGGTTCACATGAACAAGATTGACCGCCGACGGCACCAGCCGGAACTCCCGCGGAAGCTCTTCGTCCCCACCTTCGTCGTCTAGATCCTGGCTCCTGGTCGAAGCCGCAATCAGCGTATGTTCTCCCCTCATGGCAGCGGCGTCGGCCAGAAAGACCACTTGGAGCCTGGCATCGCCGGCCAATGCGGACAGCACCACTTCTCCTGGGTCCGCCCCTTCGAACGCGGGGTCGTCGACCAGATGGGTCTGTATCTCGTTGCCGTCGACGGGCCGGTTGAGCAGGTCGACAACTGACCGCCATGCTTCGTCATCCGAGTAGTCCGTACGCACGACAAGGGCGTCGGACTCGAAGTCGGCCCCGTCACGGCTGATCACTGGCCGTGTCCTGGTCGGTTCTTCAGACAGTCGGACCCCATGCCATGCCCAGAGCGCGAACCCATCGGGATAAACCACAGCCGGGCCTGTTTCAGAGTGGAGCCGGCCATCACTGTCCCGGTGTATCGCGGTGGGGCGCTCTGTGAGAAAGACGGCGTTCCTAAATGGCCACCACTGTCCGGCGGAGCGGGCAACACGCATGACACCGGTTAGCTGGTCGACGGCTGCGACAGAGCAGTGGGTGCGGAAATAGTCGTACGCCGCCAGCCATTCAGCATCCCGCTGACCGGGTACCGACGCACAAATACCAGTACCGATCTGCTCCCGGACCTGAGCCCGGACATGCTCCCAGACTCCGGACCATATGCCGTTCCGGGCGGCGTGGTCCACCGCCCTGGTCAAAATTTGTCCATCGACCTCCTTCTGGGACTGCTCCCGGACCCGGTCAAAGCTCTGCGACCACACTCGTTCCACGACCGGCTCTCCGACTGCGGACCGAAGCCGTGACCACCTGGCCGTCTCCGATTCGGTCCAGTCTTGTCCCCATCCCTGCACCTGCGACCAGACCTGGTCCTGGATCTGCGCCCAGCCCCGGTCCAGAATCCGCTTCTCCCCGATCGCCGCGGAATATGTCAACATATGCACCCCCAGCGCGCCAGCGGCAGGCGAATCGAGCCACACGAAAACCGCAGGAGGCTCAAGTCCCACCGCGCGATAGGCATCGCAAGCCCCGGCCTCGGCCTCGGAGCGGTCGGCTGGGCCCGTCGTAAGGGCGACATCCGTCCAGTCGTCCCTGATGGCGTCCAGATCCCTGACCCCGTCTTCACATGCCATGATGTAGCTCTCTGTATTGCAGTTAGTCATGTGATACCACTTGGCGAATATACAGATATACTCTACGGCGCTGAGTAAATTTCAATACCGCCAGATTGAAAATATTCACTCCATCCTCCTGTCATTCAGACGGTGCGGCGTCGACCGGTGACCTTGGATGCCGGGAGGCGTCCAGCCTTGGCGGTGCCGGTCAGGGTGTCACCAGTGACCGTCACGGCGAAGGCCAGGTTCAAACGCATGGGCTTGGTCACAGCCTGCTTCCAGGTGATCAAGTCGCTTTCGAGGACGACATCGCTGAGCGGGACTTGCTCTTCGGGCCCGTAAGCGGTCCCGGTCAGGACTCCGTTCGGGCGCGAGATTTCGACGACGACTTCGATCATGCCGACAGGGGTGTGGACGGACAGGTTCCAGATGCCTTCGACGGACATTGCGCTGTTCTTCCTAACGGTGCGTTACAAGTCAGCGACTCGGGGTGAGCTCTGCGTGGTCAAAGGCCGGAGGGCACCGGGCCCTGATCGCGCCAGACGGTGCCACGGCGCTCATGGGCGAACAGCTCTTCGACAGCGTGAGCGATCCGAGGGCCCACCTCTCGCTCCAGGAGATACAGGCCCAGATCGAGACCAGAGGTGACGCCGGCGCCAGTGACGAGATCGCCGTCGTCGACGATGCGAGCACCGACGGCACACACACCGGTAGCGTCGAGCAAGTCTAGGCCCGCATGATGGGTGGTGGCATGACGTCCCTCCAGCAAGCCGGCCATGGCCAGTACGAGAGAGCCACCGCACACCGCGCTGACCGTCACCTCCGGATTGTGCATCGCTGTCCTCATCAGCTCAGGCAGCCCGGTCGTCAGCGTACGGGCGAGCAGCACGGGGATGAACTCGTCCTGCTGCCACTGCCCAGCACCCGCGTCGCAGTCGGGTGCTTCACTGGGCTCTCCGACACGGCCCGAAGCGCCGGGGACCAGGATGAGGCCCGCACGCCGAGGGTCGAGGACGCCGGTGGCACGCAGCGCTAACTTTCCGGTCCCGCTGATCACCTCGCGCGGACCTTCGGCGGAGACCAGTTCCACACTTACCGCACCGCAGGAGGCGGTGGCGCCAGCGTGAAGTACTTCGTAGGGCGCTATGACATCTAGCGGATCGAAGCCGTCGAACAGGACGATTTGGGTGTGCATGGAGAGTTCCCTCGAATGCAGTGAATCCGGTCTGCGCCGGGCGGAAGGCGGGGCCTCCCCGAGGCTAACCGGCTGCCACTTTCCCCCACAGGAGCATTAGTGACATCTTCCAACGGAATTTCGCCACCACAGCAAGTGCAGCCCTGAGCCGCTTCTCGGTGACAAGGGCGACGACTCTTACCTGAACCAGTGCGAGTTGCGCAGACGCGGGATTCTGCGGGCCATCTCTCGTAAAGACACCCCGAACGGCAAGGGCCTAGGCGAACTCCGCTATACCGTCGAGCAGACCTTGACCCTGCCCCATCAGTTCAAGCGCCTAGCTGTCAGCTGGGAATTCCGCACGACAGCAGCTCAACATCCGAAACAGTGGAATTCAGCGCCGATCCGAGACGGTATTCGGGTTCTCTACCTGCCCAACCTCAACACACTGCACGAAACGTCGAGGCTGGAAAATAAAGCACAATCCATCTAGATCAGATGCCCGCCAGGCGTTGGAAAATCGAATCCCCTGCACTTTTTTCCAGCATTTAAGATGGGATTATCACTAACACCTACCACTGTGGCAGCAAGCTGCATTTTTCCAGAAGCTATATCATTATCGTCTATCAAATCGAAGAACCGACGGCGAGCCGCAAGAAACTCCGCATCGGCGACCACTCCAGTAAAGGCATTCGGGTTCTACCCAACACGCATCAATTCGAAGCGCGTAATAGTCGTTCAATGTGCAGCACTGCCGTCACCGATAATCCCAACTCTGGCGATTCTCGCGAAGTTATGTTCAATCTTCCTCAAATACCCGACGCACACTCTCAGTATTTTCTTCAACTTCGTTCGACGCTCCGCAACCTCAACATATTCACCGATGCGCGCGGTCGATTGGGTTGAATCTAAGGAGGACTTCACCGAAAGCCTGACAGGTGTTACCCCATCTGCATCCGATGCCACCTCGATCGAAGCTGGACCATAAGCGCAGACCTGGGAAGTTCCTACACCTCCGATCAGCGCGAGTGACACCACACCGCCGATCACTCAATTACGCAAACGCTGTATCTCGCCTCCTCGTAGCACCAACCTGAACCTCCGCACTCTCCAAAAAAAATCCGGAGGCTCACGGTTTACTCAATCTCTCCTCATGTTTCTTCATCGTGAAAACCTGTGCAAGACCTTAAGGACCGGATAAAATTGGATAAATTGACACCAGCGATCGCGCCGCCGTGCCCGGACGCTGCACGGGCCCGCTGCTGAAGGTCCGCGGTGCGCTCGGGCGGATAGCTCTCAAGCGTCAGGGCGATCAGACGAACGCCCTCCAGGGCCGGGCAGTTAACCGGCAGCCGCACCGTGGCCCAACCCAGTGTCACAGATGTGCGACTCATTGAGCTTCTTCAGCCGCTTCTCCTGAGAGTGACGGACAGTCAGGTGTCTACGATGCCGGTGATCAGGCCAGATGCCTCTTGTCTGGCCCGAACCGGCATCGTCGACGTCACCCGATCGGTGGCCGTTCTGAAGATGCTCATTGTGATTCGAGACGGTGATGGGGCGGCGATGTTGATTTTGGCGTACGACAACCCGCTGCGCTCTAGCACTCGGTGACCTCTCCCCTGTCTGCTCTTCTGCAGCACGGGCACCTTGCCCTGCGAGCGGGTCTGCCGCGCGCTGCCCCTGTGCCTGGACACCCCTTGTCGCCGATGCCGGAGCCTAGGACAGGGAGGACAGTGCGGTTTGGAGCGAGATCGGTGTGGCCGCGTACGTCACCCGCCGGTCCGCGCCCAGGAACGGTGGGCCCTGTATGTCTCCGCTTGGGCCGTCGCGGGCCTCGGCGCCGTACACGACCGCCTCGCCGACGGCGACCAGCGGGGCACCTTCGGCCGTACCCTCGACGCCGTACGCCTCCTCGGTGCCGAGGCCGCCGTCCGGTCCCGCCGTGAACACGCCGTCACCGTAACGGCCCGCCTCCAGTGCCGGCCACCACCGAGGACCGCCGCACCGACGACTTGCGATACGGGAACCGTGCAGGACATCGATCACGAGATCGGCGAGATGTCCTTTGTCAGGACGGATCACGTCTTCCGGTTGAACGGAACGCAGGTGGAGGCGTTCTCCGGTCTTGAGACGAGCCTCTTCGCTTACCTGCGCGACGGGCGGATGGAGGAGTACCGGCGCGACGCACACGCTCTGCGATCGAGGTGAAGGTCTGTCCGCCGCCAGGACGACTGGGACGAACCCGTTTCGCTGCGCGAGGACAGTTCCGTCATGGCCATGCGACTGCTGTCCGAGCCGCCACGCACACACCGCCGCATGCGCGCGCTCTGAATCGAGCCGACAAGATGCTCTAACTCATGACTGGCTGAATGGTGCCCCTTCGGACACCCGCCGAGCTGTTGCCAGAGGCACCTTCGTGCCAAAGTCATTCCACGTGACGGCCCGATAACAAGGAGTGGTGCATGCAGGACGGGGGACGCCGGTGGCAGCTCGTGGTGCCGACCGGCGGGGACACGCTGCGGCAGGAACGTCTCACACGCGATCTGTACGCGGCCCTGCACGGAACGGAGGGCGTGCTCGCCGGCTTCGCCGAAGACGACGCAACATCACGACCGGGCCACAAGGGCGTCGGCGCCGGCGAGGTGGCCCTGTGGGCTGCCACGGCAACCGCGGTCGCCCGACCCGCTTCCCAGATCCTGATCACTGCGATCAAGGAATGGTGCGCCAGGGACCGTCACCGCAAGGTCGAGGTCACCTACGACGGGCATTCCGTCGCCATCACAGGCCGTCCGGACGCTGCTCAGGAGCGCGTGGTCCGTGAATTCCTGGACAAGGTGGGTGACGCCCCGTCCAACGGATCGGAAGGTGACGGCGAGTGACCCGGCTTGTCAGACGCCGCGCCTTACTCATCGGCAATGAGCATTACGACGACAGCCGCTTCCCCCCGCTGCCCTCCACACGGGCCGACATCTGGGGCATGGAGCAGGTCCTCAGACACCGCAACATTGGCGGGTTCGTCTCCATCACATCCCGGGAGAACTTGACCGCCGCCGACATACAGGAGGCCGTCAGCGAATTCCTGGACGCTTGCGAGCAGGATGAACTGGCCCTGGTCTACGTATCCGGACACGGCGCGCGATTCGTGCGGGACAGCGGGGAGTTCCACTTCATCGCCACCGACACCGACTTCGACCGGATCGCGGAAACGGGCGTGAGCGCGGGCTTCGTCAACGAGCAGCTGGAGCAGTGCTGGGCCCCGCAGAAGGTCGTAATGATCGACTGCTGCCGCAGTGGCGGCTTCGCCGTGGGCCTGCGCACCTCCGACAAGCAGGCCGACTCCGTCGCGAAGTCCGCCGAGCAGGAACAGCCCCTGCTCACCAGCCGCGGCGTGTACGTGCTGTCGTCGTCACGGGCCGGTGAGGACTCATACGCCGACACGGACAGCAATGGCGAGGTGCAGCCGTCCGCCTTCACCGCCGAGGTCATCGAAGCCCTGCGCACCGGCAAGGTGAGCAAGGACGGCAAGGGTGACGTGTCCGTGGAGGACCTCTTCCACTACGTCAACCGGCGCATGCGCGCCCAGGGTGCCCGCCAGGTACCGGTCAAGTTCGCGCACGGCGTCGACGACCGTATCGTCATCGCCGACTGCCCGTTCGGCGCGGCCCCGCTGCTCACACCACTCACCCGTCGCTCCACCCTCACCTCCGCGCCGCAAGCCCAGGCACCCACGCGCAAATCCGCCTCGTCTCAGCCAACGTGGCACCAGCTCATGGACTACTACCGCGAGTGCGTGCTGTCCGACGAGACCAAGACCCCGCTGATGTCGGTCGGCGACCACGACACTTCGTACGTCTGCCTCTCCGGCTCGGAGCGACTTCTCTCCGGCGACGTCGACGACAACGGCTGCATCCCCGTCCCGACAGAAGCAAACGAGCTGATCGAGTCGGCCACCGAGCAGGAGGCTGAACTGTGGACCGGATACCCGGCTGTGGTCCTGACCAAGCCACGCGGCGGCCGCCCCTGGCGGCACCCGAAATTCGCGCCCCTGCTGATCCGCCGCGTGGAGATCATCTCCGAAGACAGCCAGGTACGGCTCAAGCCCTACGGTCCCGTCCAGCCGCACCCTCAGCTGGCGCGGGACTGGCTGGGAGACGAAGAGGCCGCCCAGCTCACCGACACCTTCCAGCCGACCTGGCATCGCGGCCAGCACGACCGCATGGCCGTGGAAGCGAGCAAGCTACTCCGGGAGGAGTTCGAGATCCCTTGCGTCCAGGAACTCCTTCCCGATCAGCTCGCCGACCGCATCGACATTCACACGCCCGGCGACGGCGCGCGCAACACCGCCGTGCTCTTCGCGGCTCTGCCCGACACCGCCTACACAAAGAAGCTCCTGGACGACTTCGCCGGTATAGCGGAGCAGACGGACCGCATCCAGGCGACAGCGCTCGCCGCCCTCTCGCCCGACCCGGCCGAACGCACCCGCGCACTGGCCCTGTCGGAACCAGAGCCGACACGTCTGGTCACACCACTGCCCTGCAATGAGGCCCAAGCCGCCGTGCTGCACTCGGCCATGACCCGACGGCTGACCGTCGCCACGGGACCGCCGGGCACCGGAAAGAGCCAGCTTGTGGCCAACCTCGTCGCCACAGCGGTGACGAGCGGCCAGACCGTTCTCGTGGCCTCCAACAACAACGAGGCGGTGGACGAGGTCTGGCGCCGCTGCGACACGCTCGTACCCGGCAGTGTCATACGCACCGGCTCGGCCAAGGCCAAGACCGGGAACTACGTCGAAACCGAGGCCAAAGGCCTGGGCGCCCTGCGCACCGCGCCGCAACCAGTCCCCAACGTGGCCACGGCCGCCATGGACGTCGACATCGCCCGCGGCCAACTTGCCCGCGTCCGGCAGGACCTCGCCCAGGTCACCACGACCGAAAAGGACCTGCTTCAAGCCGGCCAACTGCGTGAGGAACACGCCGCCCAACTCGGCCGTTCTGTAACCGAACTGACCGAGGTCCTGTCACAGGCAAGAAGCCTCGGTCAGCTGGAGGGCCGGGCACGGCGTCTGGCCCACGCCCGGTTCTTCGGCACCTGGCGGCGCGGCCGCTTCCTGAGCAAGATCGGTCTCACAACCTTCGAGGGAGACCGGGCAGAAGGCTGCCTCGCTCTGGCCGACTTCGCTGCTGCGGAAGGGGCCTGGCGCAACGGATACGCACAGGTCGCCCATGTCGATGACACCGCGCTGGCTACGACGGTCGGCGCTGTCGAATCGGGCGTACAAAACGCCTCGCGCACCCTGCTGGAAAGCACCGTGCGGGGCAACGCGCGGACCGGCCGTCAGCGCATCCGCAATCTCTTGAACGCCAGGGACAGCAACCGCACCGACTGGGCCGCCGTGCGCGAGGTGCTCCCTGCCGCACCCGGCTGGGCAGTCACCAGCCTTTCCGCTCGGCGCTTCCCGCTCGGTCCCGCCCTGTTCGACCTGGTCGTCATCGACGAGGCCAGCCAGTGCGCCATCCCGCACGTGCTTCCTCTGCTGTTCCGGGCACGGCGAGCCCTGATCATCGGGGACGCCATGCAGCTCCCGCACATCGCCAAGATCAGTCCGGAACGCGAGGCTCTGATCCGCCGCAAGACCGGCCTGCGCTCCGGCTGGCTGGAAAAGCACCGGCTCGCCCACCGCCGCCACTCCGCATTCCACGCCGCCGAGCGCTCCGCGGGAGGCACCCTCCTCCTCGACGAGCACTTCCGCTGCCACCCCGACATCGCCGCCGTGTCCAACGAACTCTTCTACGACCAAGGGCTGACGGTCCTCACCGACACCCGAGGCCGCCCGTCCCTGCCCAGGCAACCGATCTTCTGGTCCCACGTCCCCGGACGGGCCACCCGGCCCCCGTACGGCGGCTCTTGGGTGAACCACGACGAGATCCGGCAGGTGGACAGCTTCGTACGTGCCCTGTTGGAGGAACTCCCCGAGGAAGCCACGATCGGCGTGGTCACCCCCTTCACGCCCCAAGCCGACGAACTCCGCGCACAACTGAGGCAATACGGCCGGCAACGCGTGCGCGTCGGCACCGTGCACACCTTCCAAGGCGGTGAACGCGACGTCATGGTCTTCTCCCTCGTCGCCGCTGAAGGCATGCACGACAGCGCAATCGGCTGGGTCCACCGCCAGCTCAACCTCTGGAACGTCGCCATCACCCGCGCCCGCAGCCACCTCATCGTGGTCGGCGACATGAACCTGTGGCGCAAGTGGAGCGGTGTCGCCACCGAACTCCTGAACGCCGCCACCACGACCGGGCCTCGCATCGAAGACCATGCGGGAGACAACCTGCTGCAACGCCTCTACCAGGCCATGTCCACACAGCCCGGAACGACAGCAGCGCTCGGCGAGAGCGTCTACGGCCACCCCGTCGACGTCCTGATACGCACCCAGGACGCTGCCCGCCCACAGGCCGTCCTGCTCGACCGCGGGCCGGACGAAGGCGCTGACGCAGCACGCCACCTGCGCCTGATGCTGCACCGCCGTCGGCTCGTGGACTGCAGCGAAGAGAGCGCTCGCGCCCTGCGCTACCCGGCGTGGCGGCTGTACGACACGAGCACCTGCTGACCGGTGAACGGCTCTTGGACGCCGGTCACTTCCCGTAGGCCTGCTTCCAACGCGCCCGGTGACGGGGGTCCCCCTGTCCGCCACCGTTCACACGACTCAATGCCAAAAGGGAGGCTCCGTTGTTCCACAAGCCGAGGTGATTGCGGTGCACAGCGAGAATGCCGTGCTCCACCGCGAACCTCTCGGAAGGACGGCTGAACCTGGTGGTCGTCACAAACACCGCCACGTCGGCCTGGAAGTGGACCTTGGCACCCAGCAGATCACGTAACTCACGGCTGGCGATGGTGCGGCTGGGCGCGTACCGCTTGCACTGGATCACAAACGTCCGGCCATCCGGCAGACGACCGACGACATCAGCACCGTTGTCGTGCGAACCACCCACCCGCCGAACCTCCGTACACCCGTCCCTGCGGCACAAGTCGGCGACGAGCTCCTCGAACTCGGTGCCCGTCATCGCATCCACCTCGGCCAAAGTCCGTCGACCGGCCTTCACCGCCTCGTCCTGGTGCCAACGGCGGTCCCGAGCACGCACCCTCCGGTCGGTGCGCCACAGCCACCAGCCCACGGCTCCGATACCGCCGAGGACCACGCTCCCGACGACGTACGGCCACACCTGCGACCAGAACACCATCAGCACGATGAGCAGGCCGCCTCCGCCGAGCACGATCGGCTTTGTTCCTGTGGCCCGCCCGCTACGACGAGCTGGCTTCCGTCCACGTCGAACAGCCATCTCACCCTCCCCGAACCCTCCTGAAGCGAGAGTCTCGGCAAGGCAGGACAAGCCCGGAAGAGCGCAAGCCAGCCATGGCCGATTCGACTTAGCCAGACCCAGGACTCGGACGGTCACGCGAGCGTAGAGGCGGGCCCTGGCCCCCTAACCGATCCGCCCGCTCGTCACGGCTTGTGCGCCTCTTCCAGGCCACGCAGGACGCATCCATGTCGAGGCACCGCTCACCGCCTGCAGACGACAGCCCGCCGCATTGGTCCGCCAGCCCGATGCGCCCCCGTAAGCCGGTTGGGCTGTCACCACGCCCCGATCTCACATGGTCAGCCACCCACGGCGCTGAATGTGCGTGCTCGACCAGATGTCGGCGGCTGGAGGTCGGCGGCCGTCCAGCTCCCCGGGCTAGGGCTGGCCCACACGGCCCAACCGGCCGGATATGAACTCTGCGGCCGTGTAGTCCTTCCCTCGTTCAGCAGCCTGGAGAGCATCTGCGAAAATAGCCGCTTCGTCAGCGGCGAGGCGATCACCCTGGACCATGCGAGCCAGCAGCTTGTGGATGCTGAAGGGCGTGAGGTTGTGGTGGAGTGATTCAATGCGTGCGTTGTAGTCCTCGCACAGCACGTACGGGTCCATCTGCTGAAGCCGCTCGGCCATGGCCATGATCACTGACTCTGCCCAGTGCTCCGCCGGATGTCTCAGGCTCCTGCCGCTGCGCATGATGTCCTGAATCTCCACGACCCGCTCCGCCGCAACAAGTTCGTCGGTGTCTACGGAGTCTCCCAGCCAGTCGAGTTGCCCCAGCGCTGCTACCGCCAGGTCTTTGATGTCTGGTGGGCCCTGGCTTGCCAGGCGTTCCAGTTCGTCGACGACGACGTCCAGCAAGACGCGGCGCTGCGACACCAGTTCGCCCTGGACCGTCTGGCGCAAGTTGTCATTAGAGGCAAGGGACAACAGCGAGGAGGTGTCGACGAACCATAGGGCAGGCTTTGCGGGCGCGGGAGTCGTCACCGCGCTGGCCGGCGTCAGACGAGCACCTCGGGATCAGCTTCCATCACCGCATCCCACAGAGCATCGTCGTCCTCGCGTTGCAGCAAGGTCGCCACTACGCCCAGGCCCACGTGCTGGTTGCGGGCTGCGTCTACCGCAGCGCTCAAGAGACGCTCGGGCGCGCGGACTGTCTGCCGAACCGTGATCCCCGCACCAGTGGGAGCTACCGAGGCGTGGCGTGTGACGAGATCTGTCACCCTCTGGCTGCGCAAGCGCTTGCTCTGATCGTAGGTGATCAAGCCCATGACGCAGAGCTGGTAGACCAGGGCCGCCAGGGAGGCGCCGAACTGCTCCATGAGTGCAACCAGGCTGCGCTCGGTGACACGTCCGGCACTCAGCCATCTCAGGGTCTCGCGAATGCCCTCCTCGGGCATCAGCAAGTGGCCCGCAAAGGCGTTGACACGCCTTTCTTGCAGATTGTCGGCGAACATGTCCCGCTCGCCCTCGTTGATGACGTCACGTGGGTCACCGAGCAAGTGGTGGCCCAGTTCGTGAGCGAGTGTGAACCGCACATGACCTTGGGAGAAGTCAGTGCTGGCCACGATCAGCGCCACACCGTCACCATGGATGCATAGCCCATCCGTCTGAGTTCCGAGTGGAGACAACGCTACGTCGACCCCGAAGTGCCGCTCGATCAGTCCGGGCAGGTCACCCAGCTCGTGCGAACCCAGGCCAAGTTGGTGTCTCATTTGCTCGGCCAGGCGTTTGCCCTGGCGTTCGGCCTCGGCCTTGTTACGCGGACGCTGGGACATTTCCTTGCGTGCGTAGTCGAAAACCTGCTGCCCTGCTGCGGTCGGCAAGGCGGGAGGCGGCGCCGCGCGCTGAGTCAGAACGTCCTCGACCTCAAGCAACTGCAGTGCGCGGCGCTTGGCGTTGCTGTCCTCGTCCGGGCTGGTGTCGCCTGCCAGCCGGTGAGCCATGGCCAAGGTCGGCCGGGAAGGCTGCCCGAGCAGATTGGCTACCGAGACGCCCAAGGCTTCCGCGAACTTCGGCAGCTCCCGAACACCGATCTTGCGCCGACCGTTTTCGATCTTCGAGATTTGGTCCTTACCCAGCCCGACGAGGGCACCGAGGGCATCACCCGTCAGTCCACGGCGGGTACGGGCCTGTCCGACTCGGTATCCGACATCGGCAGGGCTTGCAGTCCGGGTCAAGGACTCCGCAGGAAGCAACGAACCCAGCGCTTCCATGCCTGTCAGTCCGCCTCGCATAGCCACCCCCTCTCACGGCGTCCGTCTCTTCGATACCAGTGTCGCAACCAATCCCCATCATCGCAACTATCTCTACACCATAGTTGCGAATCTGGGCCTGCTGTGGCGCACCGGACTCCGGCCAGCTCGGCCACGGCCACTCCTCACACCGAGTGAGACCACACCGCACATCCAGACCCAGGCCGTGCTGGAAGCATGCTCACCGCGCGTGACCCAATCAACGTGATGATCTACGTTCCCGCGGATTTCGCGACGCGCAGGAGAGGTGTCAACGGTCATTGAGAAGTCTGGTGGGGCGGTCGGTGGACATCCGGGCTGGTGGACAGGTTCTGTCCCGGAGTCATCCCGGGGCACGGGGCCTCCGAGGTATGCGCAGGGTGGCCGACTGACGGGCCGAGCGCCGGAGGTTCCGGGGGCTGCGCTAGGGACGTAGACGGCTCTCCTTCGACCGGAGCAGACCACACCGAGGCAGCCACGGCACACTTCCCGGGTCCACCCCAGGGCGCACCATCAGTGATCGAGCTCAGCCAGAGCGGGTCGAGAAGAAGACACCTCGTACATGTACTTCCGATATTTGTCCGCCGCCTGAATGTCAGCTACAGGCCGGCGTTGAAGCACCTTTAACGCCTGGAATGCCCGGATCTGCCGCATGGGCTGAAGACAGTGACGACAATACGCGGGCCCAAATTCGACCCGGATTCGACCCGGGGAGTTTGTTCAACTAAAAAACATAGCCTCTGACCTGCGAAAATAAGGAGCGGCAGACGAGTCGGGCTGTACGCCGGGTTCTGTCGCCCGGTCGCCTCGCGGCGGCCGGGGAGACGGCCATCCATCTAGGGCCGGCGTTGCCGCCGGCCTCGTGCGGTCTACCCGGGGACTCGGGCGGGCAGCCCTCGAACGTCCTCGCAGAGCGCCTTTCACGGCGCTCCTTTTGACCTTGCTCCGGGTGGGGTTTACCTAGCCGCCTGAGTCACCTCAGGCGCTGGTGGTCTCTTACACCACCGTTTCACCCTTACCCGGCGCCGAAGCGCCGGGCGGTTTGTTTTCTGTGGCACTGTCCCGCGGGTCACCCCGGGTGGCCGTTAGCCACCACCCTGCCCTGTGGAGCCCGGACGTTCCTCGGGAAGCGCCCCCGAAGGGGACTCCACGCGGCCGTCCGCCCGGCTCGTCTGCCGTGTCGACCATGCTACCGGGCGTTCGCCCCGCCGCCGTCCCGAGGCCGTCGCCAGGAACGAGCCCAGCAGGATCAGGGTGAAGGCCGCCACCACTCCCGCCGTCAGTTCCTCGTCCAGGAACAGGACGCCCGCCGTCACCGCCACCGCCGGGTTGACGTACGTGAAGACCACCGCCCGGGTCGGTCCCGCCTCCCTGATCAGTTCCAGGAAGGCGACGAACGCGAGCGCCGTGCAGATCACTCCCAGGCCCGCGAGGGAGGCCAGGACCGGGAGGGAGGGCGGGGTGGAGGGCCATTGCAGGGTCGCCGCCGGGGCGTACACCAGGGCCGATAGGAGCAGGCACGGGGCTATCAGTTGCAAGGTTGGGATCTGGCGGAGGTAGCGGGCCATGATCAGGGGGGCCGTCGCGTAGCCCACCACCGTGATCAGCATCTCCGTCAGCGAGCGGGCGTCGCCGCCCGTCAGGTGCGGGATCGTCAGGACCGCCACGCCGCCGAGGCCGAGCGCGAGGCCGAGCGTGCGGCGCATGTCCAGGCGTTCCGTGTCGCCGAAGAAGCGCGACAGGAGGACGCCCACGATCGGTACGCCCGCGATCAGCAGGCCCGCCGTCGAGCTGGAGAGGTGGCGTTCGGCGTCGGTCAGGGTCCACCACGGGCCGATGATCTCGATGCACGCGAAGGCCAGCATGGGGCGCCAGTGGGCCCGTACGACTCCGGGCAGGTTGCCCTGGTGGACGGCGAACGGGAGGAGCAGCGCCGCGCCCACCGCACAGCGTGCGAACACCACCATGGACGCGGACATGCCACCGTCCACCGCCACTTTGATCATGAGATAGGGGACGCCCCAGAGCACTCCCATGAGGGAGAAGAGAAACCAGCCGCGTGCAGTCATGCGCGCAGTCTCGGCCGGGTCAGCGGCGGGCGTCTTGAACGCTGTTGCGGTACGCCGCCGGCGTCACCCCCAGCACCCGCCGGAACCAGCGCGTCAGGTGCGCCTGGTCCGCGAAGCCCACCAGCGCGGCGGCCTCGGCGGGGCGGTGGCCCGACTCCAGCAGGCAGCGGGCGCGGTTCACCCGGTACTGGGCCAGCCATGCGTACGGCGGCATCCCCATGCTCGTACGGAAGGCGCGCAGGAGCTGGTAGCGGGACAGGCCGAGGTCCGCTGCCAGGGCCGCGAGGGAGGGCGGGGCCAGGAGTTCGTCGGCCAGGCGGTCGCGCACCTCCTGTGCCACCCGGCCCGCGCCCGGGATCGTGTCGCACACGTGGCGGGCCGAGGAGTGGCGGCGGGCCAGGGCCGTGAGCAGCCACGGTATGCGGGACTCGGTCTCCAGGGGGTCCGGGCAGGCGCTGAGTTCGGTGTGGGTCAGGCGCAGGGCGGCGGCCAGCTCGGGGTCGTCGAGGAGTGGTTCGCGGAAGTTCGGGATGCCCAGGGTGCCCTCGGTGAGCAGGGGTGTCTCCGCGTACAGGGCGCGGTAGGCATAACCCCCGGCGGTCGTGGCCGGGCCGCCCGTGTGCACCTCGTCGGGGCCCAGGACCACGATCGAGCCGGGGCCCGGACGGATGCGGCCGCCGCGGTAGTCGATGACCTCGGCGCCGGCGACGCAGACACCGACGGTGAACTCGTCGTGCGCGTGGGGCGCGTACCTGTGGCGGTCGAACGTGGCCGTCAGCAGGTCGAGCGGCCTGCCGGTGCCACCGAGGGTCGCCCTCGTCCAGACGGCCCGCTCACGCCCGCCCGTACCTTGACGCCCACCTGCTGCCCCCATGGCCGCACCCACCTTTTCAAGTCCCGGGGAGTGCAACGCCCGCGTGGCTCGTTTCCATGCCCCGCCGCGGTGCGGCTCGCTTGACCTTGCCGCAACGTCAACGTTTCTACTGAGGGCATGCGGATCGGAGAGCTCGCCGCGGCCGTCGGCGTCACGACGCGGACCGTGCGGCACTATCACCAGCTCGGGCTGCTGCCCGAGCCCGAGCGGCGCCCCAACGGCTACCGCGACTACGGACTGCGGCACGCCGTCGCACTGGCCCGGATCAGACGGTTGACCGAGCTGGGGCTCGGGCTCACCGAGGTGCGGGACGTCCTCGCGGACGACGCCGGCCGCGACCTCGACGAGGTGCTCGCGGAACTCGACGACGACCTGGCGCGCCAGGAGGCGGCGATCCGGGCGAGGCGGCTGCGGCTGCGCGCCCTGCTCGACGCGGGCCGGATGCCCGCCGAGGGCCCCGTCTCCCCCGAACTCGCCGCCATCTTCGGTGAGATGACCCGGCACCCGGAACCGGCGATCGCAGCGAAGGACCGCGAGATGATCGCCCTCCTCGAAACCGTCGCCGCCCCGAAGGAGCGGGAGCGGCTGGTGTCCGCGCTGCGCGCCACCGCCGATGTGCCGGGCGCCCTGGAGCGGACGCAGGCGGCGTACGCGCTGCTGGACGAGCTCGCGGACGCCGACCCGGCCGACCCGCGCGTCGAGGAGGCCGCCCACGCCATCGCCGACTGCCTCCCGGACGAGGCCCTGGCCGACCTGGGCCTGGACGGTCTCGACCCGGACGGACCCGAGATGAACGGCGGCGGGTTCCTGAGCGCCTTCCTCGACGAGTTCCCGCCCGCCCAGTCCGCGGCGGTCCTACGGACGATCCAGCTCCTCGCGCAACGTGCCCGCCCCGAACACGGTCGCCCGGAGCGTGGGCGATGACGGCCGGGGCGTGGGCGATGACGGCCGGGGCGTGGGCGATGACGGCCGGGGCGTGGACGATGACGGCCGAGGGCGCACGGCGGATCGTCGCGCACGAGGTGCGGCTGCTGGCGAGCATCGGCCGGTGGGTGGCCCGGCGCCCGCACGGCGTCGGGCCGGGACAGGGCCAGGGCCAGGGGCAGGGGCAGGCACAGGGGCAGGGGCAGGGGCAGGGACGGGCCTTCGGGTACGCCCGGGGGCAGGGCGCGATGATGTTCGGATTCGGGTTCGTGTGTGTCCTGGAGAGCGCCTGCATGGCGGTGCTCCTGCGGAACCATCCCGCGGTGCACCGGGTCGTGCTCGTTCTCGACGTCTACACGCTGCTGCTCATCGTCGGTATGCACGCGGCGTCCGTGACCCGCCCGCACGTCCTCGGCGACACGTTCCTGCGCGTCCGCCGCGCCGCCCATGTCGATCTGCGCGTGCCGCTGTCCGCGATCTCCTCCGTGCGGCGGGAGTTGGTCACCACGCACGAGCGGGCCGAGGGCAGGCTGGATCTGGCGGTGGCCGCGCAGACCACGGTCACCCTCGAACTGAACACCCCGGTACGGCACTTCACCTTCCTGGGGCGCCCCCGGGACGTACGGCTGATCCGCTTCCACGCGGATGAGTCCGACGAACTGGTACGCGCGATACGCGACCTCATGCCCGCACTCGCGCCCGCACTCACGCCTGCACTCGCGCTCCCGCTCACGCCGGAGCGAACAGCACCTTCGCCGTCCCCGGGTCGGCGCGGGTGAGCCGCACCCGCAGCCGCTCCCCCAGCGGCAGTGCCGTCCCGTTCCCGCTCTCGATCCGGGCGACGACCGCGGGAGTCTCCAACTGGACTGTTCCCACGCCGGGTTCGCGTTCCTGTACGTCCACGACGGTGCCGTCGAAGAGTTCGCCGACGCGGTCCTTGAGCAGGGCCGCCTCGACGATGTCCACGCAACCGCGCTCGGCCTGGCCCGCCCTGCGGGTGCCCTCGGCCATCCGGGCGGGCAGTTCGTCGAGAGCGGCGAGCACCCACTCGGGCGGGGCGGCGCCCGCGGCGGCGGCCAGGGACAGTTCGGAGGCGTACCGGTCGACGAGGCGGCGCAGCGGGGCCGTGCAGTGGGTGTAGGGCGCGGCGACGGCGGCGTGCGTGGTGATGTCGGGGACCACTCCGTCCCGGAAGGGCGTGTAGCCGGCGCCGCGCAGCAGCGTCGTGCACTCCTGGAGGAAGGCAGCGTGGTGCGGCCGGTGCGGGTCGAGGGAGCGGATGAGGCGCGCGTACGAGACGTGGTGCGGCCAGTCGATGCGCAGCGCGTGCGCGGTGCGCCGCAGCCGGCCGACCGCGCCGTCGGGGGCGGCCGGGAGCGTGCGCAGGATGCCGGTGCCGTGCGTGAGCATCAGCTCGGCGGCGGCCATGCCGGTGAGGAGGGAGATCTGCGCGTTCCAGCCCTCGGCGGAGAGCGGGGCGCGGTAGACGAGTTCGTACGTGTCGTCGCCGCGTCCGCCGGGGGCGGTGCGCTCGATGATCTCCTGCTCGGGGACGTCGAGGGAGATGCCGCCGCGGTCCACCTCCCGCTGCTCGCGCAGCAGCCCGATGTCCCTGAGGAGGGCGAGGGGTTCCTCGGCCGTGCCCGCGTCGATCTGCCGCTGTACGCCCGCGTAGTCGAGCTTGGCCCGGCTGCGGACCAGGGCACGGCGTACGTCGGTCGCGGTGGGGCTGCCGTCCGCGTCCAGGTCGATCGTCCACAGGACGGCCGGGCGGGTCCCGTCCGGGAGCAGGCTCGCGGCGCCCTCGCTCAGCACCGGCGGGTGCAGCGGGGTCCTCTCGTCCGGGAAGTAGAGCGTGGTGACCCGGCGGTGGGCCTCGGCGTCCAGGGCGGCGCCGGGCACGACGAAGGCGGCGACGTCGGCGATCGCGTACCGCACCCGGTAGCCGTGCGCGCGGCGCGAGAGGTGCATGGCCTGGTCGAGGTCGGTGGACGTGGGCGGGTCGATGGTGAAGAGGGGGATGTCCGTCGCGTCGAACGTGGCGCCGACCGTCGCGCCGCGCTCCGGCGGCCTCGGCTCGCGGGCGGCGCGTTCGGCCTCGGCGAGCACGTCCGGCGGGAAGTCCTCGGGGACGTCCAGCTCCGCGCGCAGGGCGCGCAGCGCGGCCCGCAGCGGGGCCTCGGCTGCGCCGGTCGCTCGTATCCGGCGGCGGGGCACACGACGAGCGTAGGACGGGGTGGGACGGACGGCACCCCGTAGGCTTGCGGGTGCTCCGCGTACGTACCGCAAGCCCCAGGGAGATCCGCCGTGCTCGTGTTGTTGCCGCCGTCCGAAGGAAAGGCTCCCTCCGGGCGGGGCGCGCCGTTGAAGCCGGAGTCGCTGTCGCTGCCGGGGCTCGCCGAGGCGCGGCAGGCGGTGCTCGACGAGCTGGTCGAACTGTGCGCGGCCGACGAGGAGAAGGCGCGCGAGGTACTGGGGCTGAGCGAGGGCCTGCGCGGCGAGATCGCCAAGAACACGGAGCTGCGGACCGCGGGGGCGCGGCCCGCCGGGGAGATCTACACGGGTGTGCTGTACGACGCCCTGGACCTGGCCTCCCTCGACACCGCGGGCAAGCGGCGGGCGGCGCGTTCGCTGCTCGTCTTCTCGGGGCTGTGGGGCGCGGTCCGGGTGACGGACCGGATTCCCTCGTACCGCTGCTCGATGGGGGTGAAGCTGCCCGGCCTCGGGGCGCTGGGCGCGCACTGGCGTACGCCGATGGCCGCCGTGCTGCCCGAGATCGCCGGGAGCGGGCTCGTACTGGACCTGCGCTCGGCGGCGTACGCGGCCGCGTGGAAGCCGAAGGGGGAGGTCGCGGGGCGGACGGCGAGCGTACGGGTGCTGCACGCGCCGACCCGGAAGGTCGTCAGCCACTTCAACAAGGCGACGAAGGGGCGCATCGTACGGAGCCTCATGGAGACCGGGGCCGTTCCGTCGGGTCCGGCGGAGCTGGTGGAGGCGTTGCGGGACCTCGGGTACGTGGTGGAGGTGGCGGGGACGGGTGGTGCGGGCGGCGCGGCCGGCGCGGGCAAGCCGTGGATGTTGGATGTGCTGGTGGACGAGATCCACTGAGTGTCGTTGCATTATGCGCAACGACCTTTGCGCATGCTGCGCACTGCGGGCAGGATGACGGCATGTCGCCTTCGCCGCTGCCCTCGTCGCCGTCTCCGTCGCCTCTCTCCGTGCTCGAACTCGCGCCCGTCGTGCCCGTGGTCGTCGTCGAGGACGTCGCGGACGCCGTTCCGCTGGCGCGGGCGCTCGTCGCGGGCGGGCTGCCCGCGATCGAGGTGACGCTGCGGACGCCGGTGGCGCTCGACGCGATCCGGGCGATCGCGGACGGGGTGCCGGGCGCGGTGGTCGGTGCGGGCACGGTCATCTCGCCCGCCCAGGTGACGGACTCCGTCGCCGCCGGAGCGCGCTTTCTCGTCAGCCCCGGCTGGACGGACGCGCTGCTCGACGCGATGAAGGCGTCCGGGGTGCCGTTCCTGCCGGGGGTGTCGACGACGTCGGAGGTCGTGGCGCTGCTGGAGCGCGGGGTGCGCGAGATGAAGTTCTTCCCGGCTCAGGCGGCCGGCGGTACGGCGTATCTCAAGTCGCTGGCCGGGCCGCTGCCGCAGGCCCGCTTCTGCCCCACGGGCGGGATCGGCCCGGCCGTCGCCCCCGAGTACCTCGCCCTGCCGAACGTCCTCTGCGTGGGCGGAAGCTGGATGCTCCCCCCGGACGCGACCGCCTCCGGCGACTGGGCCCGAGTGGAGAAACTCGCCCGAGAGGCAGCGGGCTTGCGCCCGTAGGGGCGCCCGCCAGGGCGCCTTCGGGGTCGCGGGGAACGGCGCGCCCAGCCCTCACCGACCCGCACCCGACGAACAACCGATCCCCACGAAGGGGCGCGGGGAACTGCGCGAACGACCAGCGACCGGCCCCTCAGGCGCTCAACGCAGTGACCTCGTTGAGCAACCGCACGCTCGCGTTGCCATCCGCGTAATACGCCACCTCCGAGAGCGACGCCGCAGACAGTTCCATCCGGAACAAGGCCTCCGGCGGCGCACCGAGAGCCAACCGCACGAGCGTCTTGATCGGCGTCACGTGCGAAACGACGAGCACCGTACGCCCCGCGTACGCCGCGATCAGCCCGTCACGCGCAGCCGCCACGCGCCGCGCGACCGCCGCGAAACTCTCGCCGCCGCCGGTCGGTTCGGCGTCCGGTGAGGCCAGCCAGGCGTTCATGTCGTCCGGGTGGCGCTCCCGTACCTCCGCGAAGGTCAGGCCTTCCCAGGCGCCGAAGTCCGTCTCGCGGAGGCCGTCCTCGATGTGTACGTCAAGGCCCAGACGGGCTGCCGCGAACTCGGCGGTTTCGCGGCAGCGGGTCAGTGGGGAGGACACGATGGCCTGTACGGCGCCGCGGGCGGCGAGGGCGGTGGCGACGCGCTCCGCCTGGCGGCGGCCGGTGTCCGAGAGGGGTGGGTCGGTGGCGGCGCCGCCCGTCCCACTCCCGCCTCCGCCTCCGCTTCTGCCTCCGCCTCCGCTTCCGCCTCCGCTTCCGGAGAAGCGCTTCTGCGGGGTGAGGAGGGTTTCGCCGTGGCGGAGGAGTACGAAGGTGGTGGGGGTGCCCAGGTCTGGGGGGCGGGTCATTTTTGGCTGCCTGTGAGTCGGTGGTACGGGGGTTGTCGATCGGCTGATCGCCCGTCGTGGCTGGGCGCGCAGTTTCCCGCGCCCCTTGGCTGGGCCCTGGACGGGCCGCAAACGGCAGCCGCCCGAAGCCGTAAGCCAAATCGCGCCGCGAGAGCCCGGGCTGACATGCGGCTGACCCGCCGTCGTGGCTGGGCGCGCAGTTCCCCGCGCCCCTTGGCTGGGCCCTGGACGGCCCGCAAGCGGCTGCCGCCCGAAGCCGTAGGCCAATTCGCGCCGCGAGAACCCGGGCCGACGTGCGGCTGACCCGCCGTCGTGGCTGGCCGCGCAGTTCCCCGCGCCCCTTACGGGGCCCCGCCCGGGGCCCCTCGGACCGGGGCGCGGGGCCCTACAGGCCCGACTCCGATGTGCGGACCAGGATGCGGCGGCAGTTCTCGCAGCGGAGGACCTGGTCCGGGGCCGCCGCCTTCACCTCGTTGACCTCGGTGATGTTGAGCTCCAGGCGGCAGCCCTCGCAGCGGCGCTGGTAGAGGCGGGCCGCGCCGACGCCGCCCTGCTGCTCGCGGAGCTTCTCGTAGAGCTTGAGAAGGTCGGCGGGGACGGAGCCCGCGACAACCTCGCGCTCCTTCTTCAGCGTCGCGCTCTCGCCGTCGAAGGACTCGTAGGACGCGTCCCGGCGGCTCGTCGCGTCGTCGATCTTCGACTGGACGGACGAGACCCGCCCGGTCAGCTCGCCGACCCGCTCCTGCGCGGACTCGCGGCGCTCCATGATCTCCAGGACGACGTCCTCAAGGTCACCCTGCCGCTTGGCCAGCGAGGTGATCTCGCGCTGGAGGTTCTCCAGGTCCTTCGGGGACGTGACGGCGCCGGAGTCCAGCCGCTGCTGGTCACGCGAGGCGCGCTGGCGCACCTGGTCGACGTCCTGCTCCGCCTTGGTCTGCTCGCGGGAGCAGTCGCTCTCCTCGGTCTGGGCGGCGACGAGCAGGTCACGCAGCTGCGTGAGGTCCTTGGTCAGCGACTCGATCTCGTCGTGCTCCGGCAGCGAACGCCGCTTGTGGGCGAGCTGCTGGAGGCGGGCGTCGAGGGACTGGACGTCGAGAAGTCGGATCTGGTCGGCGGGCGCGGCGTTCAGTTGGGGGCTCCAGGTGAAGGGGAGTGGGAGTTCCACGGATCGGTGACCGTCTTCGAGACATGGACCCGCAGGTCCCAGCCGTGACGGTCGGAAATCTCGTCGAGCTGGGCTGCGGCCAGCTCGCACCAGGGCCACTCGGTGGCCCAGTGCGCCGCGTCGAGCAGCGCGAGAGGACTGTGGGCGCGGGCCTCGGACGCCGGGTGGTGGCGCAGGTCCGCGGTGAGGAAGGCGTCCACGCCCGCGGCGCGTACGTCCTCGAAGAGGCTGTCGCCGGAGCCGCCGCTGACCGCGACGGTCCGCAGCAGTGCCTCCGGGTCGCCCGCCACCCTGATGCCCTGCGCCGTCGCGGGCAGCCGTTCCGCCGCACGCGCGGCGAACTCGCGGACGGTGACGGGGTGGTCCAGCTCGCAGACCCGACCGAGGCCCCGGCGGCCCGCCGGGTCGGCGGGGTCCGGCACCAGGGGACGTACGACCCGCAGGTCCAGCGCGCCCGCGAGGGCGTCGCTCACCCCCGGGTCGGCGCGGTCGGCGTTCGTGTGGGCGACGTGCAGCGCGATGTCGTTCTTGATGAGGGTGTGCACGACCCGGCCCTTGAAGGTCGAGGCCGCCACCGTCGTCGTACCGCGCAGATAGAGCGGATGGTGGGTGACCAGCAGGTCCGCGCCCAGCTTCACCGCCTCGTCCACGATCTCCTGGACCGGGTCGACGGCGAACAGGACACGGGAGACCTCCTGGTCGGGGTCTCCGCAGACCGTCCCGACCGCGTCCCATGCCTCCGCGCTCCCGAGGGGCCAGAGGGCGTCGAGCGCGGCGATTGCTTCAGACAGACGGGGCACGAACAAAAGGCTACCTGCCTTGTGCGCGTGCCCTACCGGTCGCGGGCTGCTCGACCTGCCGCGACCGCGCGACCCCGCGCCGGCCGCCCGCCCCGGCGCCTGTCCCGGTGACCGCCCCGACACCTGCCCCGACGCCTGCCCGGCACGGTGATCCCGGACTGCTCGGCGAGGTGGTCCCGGAGGCCGGGTCGGTCGTGCTCGGGCGGCCCTGATCACAAGCACCTCCGCTCCCGTCGAGCACACCCGCCCCCGTTCCCTCAGGTGAATCGGAAGGTGGCCACTCTTATGTGTGAAGGGGCTGCCCGCAGGTCCCACGTCTGTGCGTGCGAAAACTAGTTTCGTCGCCGGAGGTGACCGAACGATGGCGGCCTGTGCGATCGAGTCCGCGGCGTCCGAGAACGAAAGGGCCGTGCGGGCAGGGTGCGTGATCACCGTCGACGGGGCGTACGCGGCCCGGCTGGCCCGCAGCGGCGAATCCTGGTTCCCGGAGCGCTGGACGCTGGACGGCCCTGAGCCCTACGCCGTGCCCCTGCCGGGCAACCAGCCCGAGGAGCCCGGTACGGAGGTGCTGCCGATGGCGGACGGGCGGGTGCTCATCCACCGGTTCACCGACGGGCGGCACGCGTTCTCCCTGCTGTACCCGACGGGTCCCGGGACGGGCGAGGTGCCGCTCGGCGCGGTGGAGTGCCCCGATCCGGGCACGGGGCTGCGGCTGCTGCCACCCGCGCCGGGCGGCACACGGGCGTACGCGCTTGCCGTGGGCCCGAGTTCGACCGCGGTGTGGCTGGTGGCGGGGGGCGCGTTCGGGCCCGAGCATCTCGCGGAGGTGCCGGGGCGCTGCTCGGGCGGGGTGTGGCTGGGCGGCGGGGACCGGCTGCTCGCGCTGGACCGGGAGTCGCAGGGCAGGACCAAGACGGTGGTGGTGGATCTGGAGCGCGGGGGTGAGGTGTCGCCGCTGCTGCAGATCTCCGAGGAGAGCAACGACCGGCTGCTGCTCGCCGACGCGGACAGCGGGCTGCTCCTGATCCGCTCGGACGCGCCCTCCCCCGGGCAGGAGCGGCTCGGCTGGGGTGTGCTGGGGAGCACGCTGCCGGTCCGTTTCCCGGAGTGCCTCCAGCCGGCCGGCTGCACGGTCACGCCGTTCGCGATCCAGCCGGGTCTGGTGCTGACGCCGGAGAGCTGCGGGGTCGCGCTGCGGATCGACGGCGGCGGCGCGGGCGCGGGCGCCTCGGGCAGCTGGCTGGGAGTCTGGCGCCCGACGGAACGCCACCTCCACCAGCTCCCCCCGCCGGAAGGCTGGCTGACCGGCTCCGGCCGCTGGACCAGGGACGGAGTACTTCAACTGCCGTACGCGACGAGGGCGGTGCCGTGCGGGGTGGCACGGGTCGAGGCGCCCACGGGGGCGGGCGACGAGGCCGGTACGGGTGAGGCCCCCCAGGAGCCGCCGGAGCCGAACCCGGAACAGAAACCGGGGGCGGCCCGCCCGGTACCGCTCCAACAAGCCCCCTTGACGGCCCAGGCGGTCACCAACGCCTTCGCGGGCCGCCGTGCGGCGCAGGCGGCGGGGAGGGGGCGGGGGCCGGGCGGGGCGCCTTACCGGTCCCCGGAACGGGCCCGGGAACGGCCGTTGCACCGGGCACCGGACGGGACTCGGACCCGGCCGATGGACCGGGCTCCGGACGGTCCTCCGGACCGTAGGCCCGATCCGGCTCCGACTCCGGCTCCGACTCCGGCTCCGGGGATCGCCCGGGGCAAGGCTCCGGACTTCGTTCCGGAGGGAAACCGGGACGCGCCTGCGGGCCTCGCTCGCGACGGGGCGCCGAACGAAGCCGCGGGCAGGACTCTCGGCTGGGGGCCGGAGGAAGGCCGGGGCCCGGCTCCGGGCCCAGCGCACCGCAGGACGCAGGGCGGAACACCGGGCGGAACGCGGCGGGGCGATCGGGACGGCACGCCGGACGCAGCTCTCGGCAGGAGGCCGGACGAGACCCAGGCCAGGACGACCCCCGACCGTGCACCGGAGGAAGGCCGCGGCAGGGCGCCGCGCATAACTCGCAGCACGCCTCCCGGCGTAGCCCGCAGCTCGGCACCGGGCGTAGCCCGCGACGCGGCGCTCGACGGCGCCCCGTACGCGACTCCCGACGGAACACCCGGCGGCACATCGGAAGGAAGCCGGGGCAGCACGCCGAGCGAGGCCCAAGGCAGGACGACCCCCGACTGGACCCCGGCGGAAGGCCAAACTGCGGCCCCGACCCCAGCCCCACCCCGCCGCGAGGTGCAGGACGGAACACCCGGCGGCACGCCAGAAGGAAGCCGGGGCAGCACGCCGAGCGAGCCCCAGGACAAGACCCCGGCCTGGGGGCCGGAGGAAGGCCGCAGCAGGCCGCCGCGCGTAACTCGCAACGCGGCGCTCGACCGCGCCCCGGGCGCGACTCCCGACCGGGCACCGGCGGAAGGCCAAACGGCAACCCCGACCCCAGCCCCAGCCCGCCCCGAGGCGCAGGACGGAACACACGGCGGGGCGCCTGAGGGAAGTCGGAGCAGGACGGCGGACGAAGCCCGAGGCCAGGTCCCCGGCTGGACGCCGATGGGAGGTCGTGGCGCGGTTCCTGTCCTGGCTCGCGGCGGGGCGTCCGACGAGGCTTCGGGCGTAACTTCCGACAGGGCTCCCGCGGTAGGTCGAGGTGCGGCCCCTAGCGGGACGCCCGACGGGACACCTCGCCTGGCTCCCGGCGGTACGCCGGAAGGAAGTCAGGGCACGGTCCCCGGCGCCGCTGATGACCGGAGGCCGGACAGAGGCACGGGCAGCGCTCCCGGGGGAAGCCGAGGTGTGGTTACGGAGGCCGCTCCGGACCTGCCCCGCAGCAGGACACCCGACGAGGCCCCGAGCCTGACTCCCGGCGGAATGCCGGAGGGGAGTCGGGGCAGGGCGCCGAGCGTCGCTGACAGCTGGAGGCCGGACGAAAGCCCCGACAGGGCTCCCAAGAAGGGCCAGGGTGCCGCTCCGGACCCAGCCCCCAGCAGCGCACCGGCCCAGCCCCACCGCGGGGTGACGGGCGGAGACCCGGGTGGGGCTCCCGGGCAGGCGCCCGCCGGAGGTCGGGACGCGGCTCCGGACGGCGCTCGCAGCGGAGGAACGGACGATGCCCCGCGCAGGGGAGCCGGATCCGAGCCCAGCCCTGGCCTCAGCCTCAGCCTCAGCGTCGAGGCCGAGCCGGCGCAGCCACTACACGTCGAGCGGGTCAGTTGTGAGGCGCCCGCCGACCTCCGGGGGCTGCGCGTGGGCGCCGGGGGCGGGTCGTCTCCGAGTTCTCTCAAAGTGACCACCGAGTAGCCCCCACCACCCCTCAGGTCGGTCACAACCGACCGTTAGAATCTCCGGCGCTGTACCGAAGGATCTTGCTGACGGGGTGAATTCCAGATGAGCGAAACGAACACCATGGAGACGACGGCCACCGACCTGCGGGGGACGTCGGCGCAGGCCGACGACGACGGTGGACAGGGCCGGCACCGGGGGCCCGTCTCCGCACAGGAGGACGGGGCGATCCCCCGTGGCCGGCACCGCAGGCCGGCCGAGCAGCACGACACAGGGGCCTGACCACACCACGGGCCGCGACACGACACGGCCCCGTCCGACACTCGTCGGACGGGGCCGTTCCGCATGGGGGCGCGAAACCCTTGCCCACTCGAACCCCTTGCCCACTCATGACGCTTGCCCACTCGTGACGCTCGCCTACTCGTGCTTCAGGCCCAGTACCTCCGCCGCCGCGAACGTCTCCCCCCGCGGCCGGTCCGCGTAGTGCGGGGTGAGCAGCGCGTCCAGTTCGTCGTACGTGAAAGCGTCCTGCTTCGTGTCGAACTTCGCCGCCACCCGCGGCCGTTCGACGACGGCGACCATCCCGCCGTGCACGACGAGCAGCTGACCGTTGACGTGCGCCGCGGCCGGCGAGGCCAAGTAACCGACGAGCGGGGCGACATGCTCGGGCGCGAGCGGGTCGATCGGGGCGAGCGGGGCGCGCCGCCCTCCGACACCCTTCTCCGCCCCCTCCCCCGGCTCCTGGAAGCCCGCGAAGACGTCCGCCGTCATACGGGTCCGGGCCCTCGGGCAGATCACGTTCGCCGTGACGCCGTAC